>CAZGLN010000355.1:0-1612 GCA_964526545.1 uncultured Chthonomonadales bacterium | reverse complement strand
GCGCGGCACCTTCGCCAACGTGCGCATCAAGAATGCGCTGGCGCCCGGCACGGAAGGCGGATTCACCACGCATCTGCCCTCCGGCGAGGTGCTGCCAATCTACGATGCCGCCATGCGCTACCTGCGGGAGGGCACTCCCACGCTCGTGCTTGCCGGCAAGGAGTACGGCTCCGGCTCGAGCCGCGACTGGGCCGCCAAGGGCCCCTACCTGCAGGGCGTGAAGGCCGTGCTTGCGGAGAGCTTCGAGCGCATCCACCGCTCCAACCTGGTGGGCATGGGAATCCTTCCGCTCCAATTCCTTGAAGGGGAGAACGCAGCCTCTTTGGGGCTGACAGGCCATGAGTTCTTCGACATTCTGGGCGTGCGGGAAGGCATCGCCACGGATTTCGCGGCCGGCAGGGTTCTCACGGTGAGGGCCTCCGACGGAGCCGGACAAACCAGGGAGTTCCGCGTAACGGCCAGGATAGATACTCCCCGCGAAGTGCAGTACTACCGGCACGGCGGCATCCTGCAGTACGTGCTGCGGCAGCTGTTGGACTAGACCTGGGGCGCGGGCACGGAGAGCGAGGCTGGGTGAGGGCACGCCCGGAGGGATTCGAACCCCCGGCCTTCTGATCCGAAGTCAGATGCTCTATCCACTGAGCTACGGGCGCACGCAGCCATTATAACATGCGCGGCGCGCCGGTTCAGTCCTGCGCGGCTTTCACGGGCAGGCGCAGGATGACCGGATAATCGCCGACGAGCCTGAACGCATACTCCGCCCGCTCCCCGGGCCGGCGCACGCGCACCTCCTCCACGCCCTGATTGTGCGGATTGCAGGCGATGATCAGTATCTCGCTGCCATCCGCCGAAAGCTTCACACGGACCAGCGGCTCCTTGTAGAGGCTGGCATAGCTGGGATAGCGGGCATCGCCCGTGCGCCACACCGCGTTGCGCGAGGTCCAGAGTTCCGGCATCTGCCAGGGCGTGGCCGCTTCGATGATGTCCTTGTTGCGGGAGGCCTGCCACATGCCCAGCACATGGAAGTTGTAGAATCCGAAGTACTTGAGATAGTAGTAGAGCGGCACTTCCTCGCCCCCGCGGTTGAGCTTGGGCGGGTGCTCGCGGATGCGCCAATCCGAATAGTCCGCTAGGTCCTCCGAGTAGCGTGCGCCAATCTCCCAGCACTGCAGGCCATCCATCACGCAGTGGCCGAAGAGCGAGAGGGCGTAGACCGCGGAGGCCGGCACCTGGTGCTTCAGCCCTTCCATCCGCACGCGTCCCTGCGCGTCGGTGAAGCGGTATTGCGAGAGCGGGTAGCCATCCACGAATTCCACCTGGATCCACGTGCTCAGGATGTTGAGCACATCCGGGCGGGCGCGTTTGCCCTGCTCCCACTCCTGCAGGAAGGCGTAGAGCTGCGAAGGCTTGGAGTTGTTGATCCAGTAGACCGAGGGATTGCCTACATTGAGGTGGCACCGCGTGAAGACCGGATGGAGATCCGCCTCGGGTTCTTCGTACTTCATGCGCCACTGCCGCGCGCCGCGCTCATCCACCACGCCGGTGGGCTTGCCATCCTCTATGCTGTCGAAGATGCGAAAGGAGGCGCGAAGCACCCCCACTCCCCAACACC
>CAZGLN010000354.1:0-3498 GCA_964526545.1 uncultured Chthonomonadales bacterium | reverse complement strand
CCTACCGCTCTTTCGCTGCCGGATGCCGGACGCACGCAGCCCAGAAGGATGCAGGGACCCGCAGCCGCCCCATCCGAGGCGCCGTATCTTACCTGCGGCCACCCTCTTTGTCAACGCAAGCCGAAACGACTATACAGCGCGCTTACCCTTATGTATCATAGGGATGTTTGGATAGTGCTTGGAACACACAGATGCAGGGAGGGGCTCACATGCCCGGGTCGCGCGGGGTGCGCATGAGGCCGTTGCTCTTCTGCTGTTCGGGCGCATCAGACGTTGGGCACATCGCCGATTCCGCCGCCCGCAGGCTGGACTCCATGGGCGCGGCACAGCTCGGATGCCTCGCCGGCATTGGCGGCCGCGTTCTGTCTCATCTCGCCGCGGCACGGCGCGCCCCCGAGCTCATGGCCATTGACGGCTGCGAGTGCAACTGCGCGCGCCGGACCCTGGAGGAGGCTGGCCTTACTTGCGCCATCCACGTCCGGGTAACCGATAACGGCATTGCCAAAGGCGCGGCGCAGGACAGGGAGGCGGGCATCCGGCGCGTGCTGCAGGATTGCCTCACGCTGCTTGAAAATCGAGCCGCTGAGTGAGAAGCAGCCCGACCGAACCTTGGACTGAGCTCAACGCCCCACGAAGTCTGAAGGCTACACTCCCGCGATGCCTCGCAGGCGGCTATCGAGCGCCGCCTGATCCACGGCAAACGACTCAAGCGCGGAGGCCGTCATCAGGTCATCCAGTGCGACGTAGTCAGGATCCCACGCGCTTAGCGCCGGTATCTTGCCCTGCTTGCGGATGCTCGCCCGTTCCTCATCGGTGAAACTTCGAAACAGCTTGGTCCCGAAATCGGCATCCGCCCGGCGAATGTCATCCCCGGAGAGTGTCAGCGGCCCTGCATGTGCAAGGGCATCCGTCATGTCCACGACCGCTTCGGACACGTCCCACAACGTGCCAAGCCAGGGAGAATCGGATGGAAGCTGAAACTCACGACCAACCTGGATGCCTAGTGTAGCCGGATCTGGATTCGCGCCCAGGAAATCGGCGGCGACCTTGGGCGGCATAGTGAAAACATCGCAGCCCGCAAGGTCCGCAACCTGGCTCGCGGAACGCATGGACGCGGCAATCAGCCTGGTGCTGGTTCTTCCCTTGGATCGCAGCTCACAGAGAGCTACCTGCGTGGCCATGTTGGCCTTCTCGCCCACGTACTTGCCGTCGCCAAGGCTGTTCTCCAAAACGACCTGGTTCAATCGGCCCAAAAAGACGTTCACATAGGAGGGCTGGGAGATGACCGCCGCCAGGTAGTTCTGACGCGCCGAGAAGCCCAGGGTGTAGTTCACGGGAATCTGTTTCTCACGCACGCGTGCGACGGCGCAGTATCCCTCGGGCGTCAGGGGAATCTTGATGGTGAACTTTTCCGGGCACACCGCATGGTACCGCTCCGCGTAGTACACCGAGCGATCCCTATCGCAGGCAATGTCCGGGTGCAGCTCCACGCTTACACGCGCTCCAAATGCTTTCACCAGACGCAGTGCGATGTGGCAGTTGACCACAAAGCCGAGCTCCATCACAAGATCGGTTGCGGAGATGCCCGGCTTCCAGGCGCGGATATTGGCCACTGCCTCTCTGGCGACTTCGTCCAGCACGCCGGTCTGTACCACCTGGTTGGCAAGCGTGTTGTTGGTTGTGAGTGCACTGAACTCGCGATGCCAGAGCGCCGATGCCTCCTCCAGGTTTCCCGTGTCCAGCCAGAGCTCCGTGCCCAACGATACAAGCTTCGCCAGAGCGGGATGCGATGGCGGGGGCGCGGCCGCATTGCCTTCCGCTACGGCCTCCAGCGCCACTTCACGCAGGAGTTCATCTATCTTCTCAAAGGTCCGCGTCGTCACGGTCTCCGTCCTTTCTTGCCTGAAACAGGTTCCATCCAGTTTGTGTGCGCTTTCGATACTCCTGCTCTTCGCGGGCGATCTCCGCGCGCCGCTCAGGGCTGAGCTCCGCGGAGCCGCCGGGCTTCCGCGTATACACCTTTAAATTGAAGCGAGGGAGGTCTAACGCAAGCGCGTACCGAGAGTCTACCGCATCGCTTATGTCCACCGGCAGAAACGGTGAGCCAGTAACAAGCACCACTGCCGCAAACCGCTCTCGGGCGATATCTTGAAGCAGCGCCTGAATCTGATCGTCGGCATGCGGCGAGAGCCTTGGCTTAGCAAGCGTGAAGCCGACGAGGGCATCACTGCGGGCGCGGTAGACCGCGCTGATGGCGCGCTCCGACATAACCGGTCCGGGAGCGGTGCGAACAGTCGCTGCCACGCGATTCATCGCTTCGTCGTAGCCGGGCAGGAAACTGGGGAGCTCCATGAACGGGGACTTGATCACCAGGTGCACACCCACGAGCAGCACCGCGCCGCTCAGGAATGCGCGCTCCATGCGCGATCCGGGCATGGCAGCACGAATCTCGGCCAGGGCAAGTCCAAAGAGCACCAGACCGACGGCAATCGCCGGATTCATACGGTTAACGGAGGCGCCCCACTGAAGGTAGGCCAGCAGACTGAGCACCAGGGCAAGCCAGTAAGCGCCGACCCATGGGCCTAGCTCCCTCCGCCGTGCCCCTCGGAAGAGATACCATACGGCGAGCACCTGCACGCCCAAGTTGAGGACTGCGAAGCGCAGCCACCATCCAAGCAGATACACAGCCCGTTCGGAAATGGCCAGCGTCTCAGCATCCAGGTAATCACCTTTGGCATGCGACTGATAGGTAACGATGTTGTGCCAGAAGGCTCCGCCGCTCCAGATTTGCGTGGCCAGCCCTCCAATGAGCACGACACCCACGAGGAGCCCGAGGGCCACGAACCCTTCGCGGCGTTCTCTGCGAAAGATGTGCGCGACGGCGGGCAGACAGAGCACGACGAAGTTCTGCTTGGTGAAGGCGGAGAGCGCACCGGCCGTGACGCCTAGCAACCGCACCCTGCGTAACCTCGACTCCGAGGCGGCCAGGCACGCTATCACCAGGAGAAGGCCAAGGCTGTCCGCGCGGCCGACGGTTAGAAAGCGCAGGTAGGGCGCAAGAGAGAGGAAGGCCATGCCGCTGGTGGCTGCCGCCAGCCGGTTCCTCGTGCGGCCATACACCACCAGACCGATGAGCATCGCCGTGAGCATTCCGGCAAGCACCGAGACAAAGCGCCCAACCGCAGGTGTGCAGGCTGATTCGCCCACTGCCCGGTGAACCAGGTGGAGAGCAACGGCAGTTATCGCCGGCTGCAGCGGCCCGTACGGATAGAACGACGAGGGATAGTCCGGCCCGCTCGGCCAGCCGTAGGGCGGGTGCCCGCTGGCCATCCGCATCGCCGCGACATACTCATTACCCTCCCACACCTCGACCTCATGCGGGTACGTCAGAACTTCACGAACGTGCAGCAGGTAGCCGAAGAACCCGACGAGCGAGAGAACGAACAGCAAGCCCTGCAGACCGCTCATGTAGGGGAGACCGGTGCCCTCGCCGGTCCT
>CAZGLN010000353.1:0-3534 GCA_964526545.1 uncultured Chthonomonadales bacterium | reverse complement strand
GCTCGCTCCTGCTCCGCCGAGCCGGTCTTCGCGGGGGCGGGCAGCACGCGCCACGGACGCGAGAGCAGCGCGAAGCGCTTGGTGTTGATGGCGGCCCGGCAGGCGCTGTCGGTCATCATCCGGTCATAGGTCTCGATGCCGCGCGAACTCAGCAGATCGTCCGGATTGTAGGGGGGCAGCCGGAACTGCGTGCGAAACAGGCTGTCCCACGCGGCTATCTCCTCGCGCAGGTGCTCCTCCGGCAGCTCCCGCGCCGTGCGAGCCCGCCCGGACCCTCGCTCCCTTGTCGCCATGCATCGCTCCTCATGTTGGATGCGCAAAAGTGCGAGGGCCGCTTCCGCCTTGCGGAAACGGCCCTCGGCAACGCTCGTGCTGAAGGTTCTGCGGCTAACTATCCGCCATATCGTCCTCGATGTTCAGGTCCTTGTAGAGCCCATCCGGCAGAATGATGGTGCCTATCCGGCGTTCATACTCCTGAACATTCTTGCGCAGCAGCAGCGCCATGATCTTGGCGTGCTGAGGACTCATCCGCACGCGCACCTGCTGGCGCGGTGGAGCATCCTGGGCCTGCATCACCCCGAAATCCAGCGTAAATCCGTAGACATTGGTCATGAAGCTGACCGAGTCCACATAGTATTCCGGCGCCTCGTCGTAATCTTCCAGTTCCATGGCCGCGCCGCCTCCGGTACCCGAATGGTCGGAGGCCGCTCCCCGCTCTCCGCCGCGCTTAGTCTACTGCAGAGGCGCGCAAGGAATCAAGGAGCGCCTTCACCAGCCTCGCATCTCCTCGCGCAGGCGGGCGAAGACCGATGGCGCCGCCTTCGCGGGCTGCACGCTCCATTCGGCCGCGGCATCGTAGAGCAGCGCCAGCATATCCGCCGCGTCTGGCGAAGGCAATCCGCGCCGCCGCATGGCGTCCTTGCTCTCCACGCGAATCTGGCCCCGCGAAGTGAGCCCCCACCGCAGCGCCGTCAGCTCCCGCCGCACCTCCGCATCCTCCGGCAAGGATATCTCCCCGCGCCGGAAGCGTTCGCGCAGCTCCCAGTAGAGCTCGGCGCGCCGGTTGGCATAGCGTTCCGTGGAGTGCGCCGGCATGCTCACATTCACCGCATCCACGCCGGCCAGCCCCAGCTCGGTCAGGCGGTCCGCCACGCCCGCCCCGATTCCGATGGCATCCACCGCGATGCTCTCGGCGCCCTCCTCCAGGGCCACCCGCGCCGCCAGGCCCGCCACCTCCATCACGTCCTTGCCCCGCACACACTCCATCCGCGTAAACCGCGCGCCGCGCCGCACTCCGATCACCGTTCGATCCGCTCCGAAACGCGCCACATCCACCGCCATGCGGGCCGGCCCCTCGGCCGGCAGGCTGCGCGACATCGCGGCCTCCACCCAGCGGAGCGGTATCAGGGCGTCCTCGTCGCTGTCCGGAAACTGCCCCAGCACACGCGCCCTAAACACGTTGTTCGGCCTGCGCCGCGCGCCGCGCCACACCAGAGTCTCCGCGTCCTCTTCCTCCGCGGGCTCCGTCCAGTCGCGCACGCGGTCGTCTACCGCATCCAGCGTAACCGCGCCGGGAATGGCCGGCCCATCGCCGCGCACGTTCGGATGCTCCAGCGCGCTGATGCTCAACGTGCGCCAACCTGCCTCGCGCTGGAAGACCTCATAGAAGCGCCCCGAGGCCCGCAGGGGATTGCCGATGGCCAACATGCGGTTGTTCGCCCCTACCGCCACCCCTTCGGCCGCCTCCCAGATGGCGTCCGGCACGCCGCTCGCCTCGTCCAGCACTATCAGCAGGTTCTCCGCGTGATACCCCTGGAACCGCACGGCATCCGTGGTTGCCAGTCCAACCGCGAACCAGCCCTCGCCCAGGCGCAGGCGCACCGCCATCAGGCGACCAGGCAACGCTATCCGCGCATGCCGCACGCGTCGGCCGATCTCCTCCCACAACACCTGGCGCACCTGCCGCCACGTCGGCGCGGTCGTGAGCACAATGCTCGGCTTCCACGTGTAGAGAAACCAGAGCACCAGGTCCGCCGCCAAATAGGTCTTGCCCACGCCGTTGGCGGATTTCACGGCCACGCGTCGGCCGGCCGCCAGCTCTCGCGCCACTTCCCGCTGGCGCTCCCACCACACCGAGCCGAGCACCTCACGCGCGAAGGCCTCCGGATCCGCCTGGTAGCGCGAGCGATCGGCAGCCAGAGGGTCCGCGCCACTCCGCGAACGGGCCTCCGCCACTATCCTCCGCAGGAGCTGGTTTCTCGCCTCCTCGAGGCAGGGCGCCCGGCCCATGGACGCGCTCGCTGTGCCGCCTATCCTCGCACCCCCTCCTCATCGGCCGGCCTCGGCCGGAGCGATGGGACTATCCGCGGGCGCTGCGGCCTCCAGCGCGGCCAGCACCTCCTCGCGCAACCTCGGATCGGCTCGCCCAAGCGCGGCCAGCACCGCTTCCTGAAACTGCCGAACCGCCTCGGTCCGCGCCGCCGCCGCGCGAGCACTCTGCGCCAGCATCAGGTGGCGCCGCGCCTCCGCCAGCACGGCAAGCCGCAAGCGCAAGGCCGCCTCGTTTCCTGCATCCACGGGCTCACGCAGCAGCATCTCCAGCCGGTGGTAGTTCTCGTTCAACCGCCGCTGCAGGTTCCACACACTCCGCTCGCCTCGCGGCACTCCGCCCCTCCCGCGTTGCCCACGCCACGCTCCGGCGGCCGGCCCGCGCCTCCCCATCTAACCCAGGCCCTGCGCCGCTCCGCTGCAAACCAGCCTGCTCTACCTATAAGCCCGCCAGCCTGCCTGTTTTACTAGAGCACATGTATATCTTTGTCTACTCCACCTGCGAGAGGACCCTAAACGCTTGCGGCTGCGCGCCGTCGCGCGCAGCCGCTATCCCTGCTGGAATTCACCGTGGTGTTCGGTGGCCTGGCCACCGCAAAAAAGTCATCCGCTACGACCCGTCTTTCCTGCCTCCAAGAGACGGGCCGGGGGAGAGGTCAGTTCGTCCAGTCTGCCGCACCTCCGTCGCAGTCGCGGCACCCCTCCGCCGAGTGCACGTCAATTGGCGCACCCGAATGAATGCGCACTGCAATCGCCTGAACGGCATTCATGCGGATTCTAACCCGCCGTGTTCGACGCGGCCGATCCCCATTCGCGCAGGATATCCTGTACTTCCTGCACCGAGAGAATCATCCGATCCGGCATTCCCACTAGGGGTATGTCCGTAGACAATACCCCGCTGCCATCACTGAGAACCTCTAGGCGGATAGTGTAGTATCCGCCGGCGGAGTTCGAGACATACCTGACGTACTCCATTCCTCTACCCCTCCGATCGTTTCAATGCCTGAACGGCATTCATGCGGATTCTAACTCGACATCGACGGCGCGGAGGTGGCGAGCTCGTCCAGCGGCAAGGTTTCAATGCCTGAACGGCATTCATGCGGATTCTAACCTGGTTTCGGCCCGTTTATCGATCCGGCGCAATCTCGCGCGTTTCAATGCCTGAACGGCATTCATGCGGATTCTAACGGGGGCAATCTGCACCCC
>CAZGLN010000352.1:0-3539 GCA_964526545.1 uncultured Chthonomonadales bacterium | reverse complement strand
ATGAGGAAGTACATCGGGATGAGGACGGCCTCCCAGCACACGTAGAAGAGCACAAGGTCGAGCGCGCTGAATACCCCAATCATGGCGGATTCCAGCACGAGAAGAAAGACCATGTACTCCTTCACCCGCGTCCCTACATTGAACGAGAACGCGACGGCCAGCACCGAGAGGAACGTGGTCAGCAGGACGAGCAGCAGACTTATGCCGTCGAGACCGACGCGGTACTCGATGTTGAACGCGGGTATCCAGCGAGCAGCCTCGACGAACTGGAATCCCTCCTTGCCGGGCTCGAATCGGTTGAAGAGAGCCACGGACCCAACAAACGTGAGAAGCGTAGCCAAGAGCGCAACCCATCGAATGGCTTGCGCCTTGGGATCGGAGGCCGCAGCCGTACTCTCCGCATGCTCGCCCTCGTGAGAGCCCGTGGACGGCGCCGACTTGGGCCGAGGCAGCAGCAGCAGCGCCGCGGCCCCCAGCAGCGGTAAGAAGATTACCAGCGACAACAGGTTGTCTGAGAGCACGTTCATCCGCCAGCAATCCCCGCCGTCATGTCTATCTGTTGAGCGCCGAGAGCACCCATGCGACCACGAGTATCACTCCGGCCATCATGGTGAGAGCATACGTGCGCACAAATCCGGTCTGGGCCAAACGCAGCACCTGACTCAAGAAGCCCACCGTGCCGGCCAGCAGGTTCACCGCGCCGTCAATCAGCAGCCTGTCCACCTGCTGCCACAGCGAGGTGGCGATGCTGCCGCCGCGCGTTACAAAGACCTGATAGAAGAGCCCGTCCACCCCCCAGAGGTTGCTGGCACCAAGGTAGAGCGGATTGGTGCGGCGCTGTTCGGGTGTAAGCAGCTCGCCCGTATCGCGATGCTTGCTGTAGCGCGTGCATGCGTAGCCGATGCCCGCAACCGCCGCCAGCGTGCCTATCAGCAGCCCAAGAGGCACCGGCACACCATGATGCGCCGTGGTCGCAGCGACGGCCGGTTCAAGATAGTGATGGAACAGATTGGCCCACGGCATGCCGATGAGTCCGCCTACCACGGAGAGCCCAGCGAGTACGATGAGCGGGACGGTCATCGAGGGAGGCGATTCCTTCACCTGCACCGGCTCGTGATGACCGTGCGGCTCCGAGTTGCCGTGGCCTTCGGCATCGTCCCATTCGTCCGCGCCGTGGTGCTTGCCTAACTCCTCTTCCCGATACCGCTGGTTGGTCCAGAAGGTCTTCCACATGAGGCGCGACATGTAGAACGCCGTCAGAGCCGCCGTGACCACCCCGATCCCGTAAAACACGAGCCCGTAGTTGGGGTAACCGGAAGCGGCGCCGAGTATCTCATCCTTGCTCCAGAAACCGGCAAAGGGCGGGATGCCGCAGATGGCGAGCCATCCCAGCAACATGGTCCGGTAGGTCGTCGGGACCCTGGTCTTCAGCCCTCCCATCCGACGCATGTCCTGCTCATGATGGAGGGCATGAATAACCGAGCCTGCTCCAAGGAAGAGCAGCGCCTTGAAGAAGGCATGGGTGGTTACGTGAAACATGCCCGCCGTGAAGGCACCCACGCCGCATCCCAGAAACATGTAGCCCAACTGACTCACAGTCGAGTAGGCCAGGACCTTCTTGATGTCGTTCTGCGTGAGCGCGATGGTCGCCGCGAACACCGCGGTAAAGAGGCCCACCACCGCAATGGTGGTCATCGCGGTCGGCGAATGGATAATGACCGGGCTCACGCGTGCCACCATCACCACGCCCGCAGTAACCATGGTAGCGGCGTGGATGAGTGCGGAGACCGGCGTGGGGCCGGCCATGGCGTCGGGCAGCCACACGTGCAGGGGAAACTGCGCGGACTTGCCGCAAGCGCCTACAAAGAGCAGCAGGGCAATCGCCGTTGCGAGGCCGGCAGTCAGCGCTCCGTTAGCGGTAATGCCCTGCCGGGCCATGTCAAGAAAACCAGAACCCTTGGCGGTGTAGAACGAGAGGGTGCCGAAGGTCGCGAAGACCAGCATGATCCCCAGCGCGAACCCCACATCGCCGACGCGGTTGACGATGAACGCCTTGTTCCCGGCCTTAGAGTTCTCCATGTCGTGGTACCAGAACGAGATCAGCAGGTAGGAGCAGAGGCCCACGCCCTCCCAACCTACAAACATCAGCAGCAGGTTCTCGCCCAGGACCAGCACCAGCATGAAGAAGATGAAGAGGTTAAAGTAGGTGAAGAAGCGCGGGTAGTCGCGATCCTTGGCCATGTAGCCCGTTGCGTAGAGGTGGATGAGGCCGCCAACGCCGGTAACGATCAGGCACATCAGCACGGAGAGCGGGTCCACCAGAGCCAGATAGGAGACCTCGAACCTCCCCACCGCAATCCAGGGAACGGTGGAGCCGCCCGGAAGGAGACTGACTACCACGCGCCGCCCCTCTTCAGGCAGGCGCAGGAGACTCAGCAGAAGCAGGACGCTGAGCGCGAAGGACCCGAACACAAGCGCTGTCGCCAGCCCGCCGACGAGAGGCCTGGACAGGCGCTTGCCAAACGCGGCGCACACCAGGAATCCCGCCAGCGGCAGCGCCACAACAAGCCAGGTTATGTTCGATGCGTCCAAGGACATTCGCACTCCGCCGTCAGTACTTCAGCAGGTTCACTTCGTCAATGTTGATTGTTTCGCGCGTGCGGAACAGCGCCACGATGATTCCGAGCCCGATGGCGACCTCCGCCGCCGCCACGGCCATCACGAAGATGACGATCATCTGCCCGTTCACGTGGCCGAAATGACGCCCCAACGCGATGAAAGACAAGTTGACGGCATTGAGCATCAACTCGATGCACATGAAAATCACAATCGGATTGCGCTTGATGAGCACTCCCGCAACACCGATGGTGAAAAGGATGCCCGAAAGGGTCAGATAGTATTCCGTGCGCACGGGTAACACGCGCCTATATCCTCCGCTTCGCCAGAACCACGGAACCTACGATACCTATCAATAAGAGCACGCTGGTTACCTCGAACGGCAGCACCCACGGCTGCGAGGAATCGAAGAGATTGCGGCCGATTGTCTCCACGGTTCCGCCCGTCGCAAGGCTCTCCGGTGTCGCGCCCGATGGCGCGAGCCCTACCTTCAGTGAACCTGAAGTCGTCAGGATGGTGAGGAATACCAGCGCCAGCAGCGCGGCCACCGAGACGCTCAATCCGCCACGCTCCCGCAAGGAGTCGGGTGATCCCATGTTGAGGAGCATGATGACGAAGAGGAAGAGCACCATGATGGCGCCGGCATATACGATCACCTGAACCGCGGCGATGAATTGGGCAGAGAGCGTGAGATAGAGCGCCGCCACGGTGAGCAGGTTCAGCACCAGGAAGAGCGCACTGCGCACCGGGTTGCGGTGGGCTACCACCAGTATCCCGGAACCAACCGCCACGGCGGCCAATATGAAGAAGATGACGAGCTGAGCGCTCAAATCAGTCCCCTCCTGCCCCGGGCGCGCCCATGGTGGGACCGCCGGGTCCGCCCATGCTGGGACCGCCGGGTCCGCCCATGCCAGGACCACCCA
>CAZGLN010000351.1:0-3539 GCA_964526545.1 uncultured Chthonomonadales bacterium | reverse complement strand
GCAGGCTAACTAACACGCAGCTCCGCGACAAGACGGACGAGTTTCGGGCGAAGGTGCAGACGGAATGGGCGCGCGCGCTCGAGCAGCTCGAGAAGGAGCGACACAGCCTCACCGAGGCCGAGTACAAAGCGCAGCAGCGCCGGACACTGGATGACATCCTCGATTCGATCTTGCCGGAGGCTTTCGCCGTGGTCCGCGAAGCCTCGAAGCGTACGCTGGGCCAGCGACACTACGATGTGCAGCTCATCGGCGGGATGGTGGCGCATGACGGCCGCATCGCGGAACTGAAGACGGGCGAGGGCAAGACCTTGATGGCCACCCTGCCCCTCTACCTGAATGCGCTTGCGGGAAGGGGTGCGCACCTGGTAACCGCCAACGACTACCTCTCCAAGGTCGGCGCCGTGTGGATGGGTCCCATCTACCACCTGCTGGGCATGACGGTCGGCATCATCCAGGGCCAGAGCCCGGAGACCGGATCGGAGGGAGGCTCGTTCATCTATGATCCAGAGTATGAGGATCCGGACCCGCGCTACACCTTCTGCCGCCGGCTGGAATCGCGCAAGCAGGCCTACGACTGCGATGTAACCTACGGCACCAACAACGAGTTCGGCTTCGACTACCTTCGCGACAACATGGAGTTCTCGCGCGAGGAGCTCCGCATGCGCGATCTCCACTTCGCCATCGTGGACGAGGTGGACAGCATCCTGATAGACGAGGCGCGCACCCCGCTGATTATCTCCGGAATGGTGGAGCGGGACACCTCCAAGTACTACGAGGTGGACCGCGTGGTGCGCCAGCTGCGCGCGGGAGTAGAGGCGAAGACGCAGCAGGAGCGGGACGACCCGAACCACGACCGCAACAACCCCAACATCCACTACCTGGTGGACGAGAAGCAGAAGACCGTCTCGCCGACGGACGCCGGCATCGCCAAACTTGAGGCCATGTTGGGCGTGCGCAACCTGGCCGACGACCCCGAGCTGATGCACTACGTTACCGCCTCGATGAAGGCGCACGCGCTCTTCAAGAAGGACACGGACTACATCGTCAAGGACGGCGAAATCATCATTGTGGATGAGTTCACCGGACGACTGATGTTCGGGCGGCGTTACTCGGACGGCCTGCACGAAGCCATCGAGGCAAAGGAAGGCGTGGTGATCAAGCATGAGTCGCAGACTCTCGCCACCATCACCTTCCAGAACCTCTTCAGGCTCTATCTGAAGCTGGCCGGCATGACGGGCACGGCGAAGACCGAGGAGGATGAGTTCCGCAAGATCTACGGCCTGGACGTAGTGGTGGTCCCAACCAACAAACCCATGATCCGCAAGGACCACCCGGATATGATCTACAAGGTCGCCGAGCATAAGTACCGCGGCATCGCCTTCGAGATCCTCCGCCTCTGGGCCAAGCAGCAGCCCGTTCTGGTGGGCACCCGGTCAATCGAGATGTCCGAGCTTGTCTCCAGCCGCATCTCCTACGATAGGCTTCAGGTGCTGGCGCTGGTCAACATCCTCCGCATGAAGATAGATCAGGCGAAGATGGACAAGGAGAAGACCGCCCAGTACCACGCCGCGCTCAACGTGAACTTGGACACGCTCACGCTGAGCCGCCTGGCGCCGATGGCGAGGGAGCTGGGGGTAGACCCCTCCCCGATGGCGGAATCGAACCTCGCCCTCATCATCGAGCACACCGGCCTGCCGGATACCGACGAGACGCGCGAGCACCTGCTGGAGGCCTTCCAGCATGGCATTCCGCACAACATCCTCAACGCCAAGTACCACGAGAAGGAAGCCGTCATCATCGCCGAGGCGGGCCGCAAGGGAGCGGTAACGATTGCCACGAACATGGCCGGCCGCGGCGTGGATATCCTCCTTGGTGGACGGCCGGAGACGCAGGAGCTGCCGGACGGCCAGGACAGCACGCTCACGGAGAGCCCCGAGGAGACAGCCGGCGAAGAGGGCGAGCCGCCTGCCGAGCCCCAGCTCTCGTTCCGGCGCGGCGGCAAGCGCAGCGTTCTAGACACGGTAACGACTCTTACTCCCGAGGAGCACCAGCGCGCCGCGGATGAGGTCCGCGCGCTTGGCGGCCTCTTCATCCTCGGCACGGAGCGCCACGAGAGCCGGCGCATTGATAACCAGCTGCGCGGCCGTTCCGGCCGACAGGGCGACCCGGGCGAGAGCCGCTTCTTCGTATCGCTCGAGGACGAGCTCTGGAGGCTCTTCGGCGATCGCGCCAATCATCCGTGGCTCAAGGCGTGGCCGGACCACGAGGGCATGGACGCGAAGATCCTCTCGCCCATGATTCAGCGCGCGCAGAAGAAGGTGGAGGAGCACCACTTCGAGATCCGCAAGCACGTGCTGCAGTACGACGACGTAATGAACAAGCAGCGCGAAGTCATCTACGCGGAGCGTAGGCGCATTCTGCTCGGCGCGAATATGCGCGACACCATCGTCGGCTTCCTGCGTGAGACGGTGGCTAACGCCGTGAACCTGTTCTGCCCGGAGACGGAATCGCCCGCGAATTGGGACATCGAGGAGCTCTATCGCCAGCTCGACGAGCTCTTCCCCGTTACCCACTACGTGAAGCTGGAGGATCTGGAGGGCTGCTCGCGCGCTGCGATGACCGATCTGCTGGTGGAGGCCGTGGAGCGGGCCTATGCGGACAAGGAGCGCGAGGTTACCGAGATCACGGGAAATCCCGAGACCATACGCGACTTCGAGCGATGGATCGCGCTGCGCACGGTTAACGAAAAGTGGACCGAGCATCTCGCGCGCATGGACTACCTGCGCGAAGGCATCGGCCTGCGCGGATACGCCCAGCAAGACCCTCTGGTCATTTACCAGAAGGAAGCGTTCGAGATGTTCGAGAACACCTTGAACGAGATCCAGAACGAAATCGCGCGAACCATCTTTCATATCCAGGTTGTGCCGGAGCGCCCGCAGCCGCGCCGTGTCTACAACACGTTTACGGACGTGACGGAAGGCGAAGCGGGCGAGCCGCGCCCGAGCGGGGGCGGCGGCGTGGCCACTCGACGCAAGCTCGGTCGCAACGACCCCTGCTGGTGCGGAAGCGGCAAGAAGTACAAGAACTGCCACTATCCAGACTAGTCTCTCCGCAACGGGAAGGTGGCGACCAGCCGACGTAACATGTGACTTCCCACGGGTGAGGCGCGAGGTCTCTGCATGGGCTCCGTTCGTGGACAAGCGATGGCAGCCGCTCTGCTGGGTGTTGTGTTTCTGGCTGGCGCCGGCGTAGCCGCTTATAAGCACTTCCAGCCCGCGCCCGAGGTGGTAATCGAAGCATCGCCGGAGGCTGGATCCGGTGCCGCGGCCCGTACTCCCATGCCTAGCGGTCCGCCACCGGCAGAGGTGGTTGTGCACGTTGTGGGAGGAGTGAACAGCCCGGGTGTCTACCGCCTGCCCGCGGGATCGCGCGTTGACGATGCCATCAAGGCAGCCGGCGGGCCCAAACCGGGCGCGGCGCTGGACTCCCTCAACCTGGCCGCACTGCTCGAGGATGGCGCGCAGTTGCGGATTCTTATG
>CAZGLN010000350.1:2978-3552 GCA_964526545.1 uncultured Chthonomonadales bacterium | reverse complement strand
TGACGGTGAGACGCTCTACATAGCCCTCTGCGCCACGGACGAGGTGCTTGCGGTCCGCACAAGCAGCGGTGAGGTGACTGCGCGGCGCTTGCTCAACAGCGGCGCCAGGCCTTATGCCCTTGTGCTCTCACCGGACGGCCGCTCGCTCTACGTTACGCAGTGGGCTGCCGCGTCGCTTGCCGTGCTGGATGCCGAGACCCTGTCGCTCAGGCGCACCTTTGACTCCGGGCGGCATCCGAACGCCCTGCTGCTTCATGGTGACAGGCTCTTCGTAACCTGCGGCAACGAAGATGTAGTGGCCATCCACCAAGCGGAGTCAGGCCAGATTAGGGAGTGGGTCTCCACACGCCTTACGCCGCGCGCCCCGGCCGGTTCGACACCCTCCGCGCTCGCCCTCTCGCCCGACGGCACCCAGCTCTGGGTTGCGCTCGCGGATAACAACCTCGTCGCGCTCGTGGATGTCTCCAGGCCAGGCCAGAGCCGAGTCCTCGGGTTCGTTCCCACCGCCTGGTATCCCACATCCCTCGCCCTCTCGCCAGACGGCAAACGGGTGTATGTCGGCAGCGGCAAGGGA
>CAZGLN010000350.1:0-2961 GCA_964526545.1 uncultured Chthonomonadales bacterium | reverse complement strand
CCCCGCTCCTATCCCATTGATCCTGTCGCGCCGACGGGTTTTCCCTACATCGCCACGCTGCTGCACGGCACCATCACCGCCTTCGACATCCCGGGTCCCGAGGCACTTGCTCGGCACACCCGGCAGGCTCTGGCAAACTCCCCCTACTCCGATGCGCACCTGGTGGCGCCGCGCAACGCGCCGAAGAGAGGCACCAGCCCGATTCCGTCGCGCGTCGGCGACCCCTCGCCGATACGCCACGTGCTCTATATCATCAAGGAGAACCGAACCTACGACCAGGTTCTGGGAAGCCTGAAGGACGAGCGGGGCCGACCGCTAGGCAAGGGAGATCCACGGCTTACGCTCTTCGGTGAGGATGTCGCGCCAAACCACCATGCGCTGGCGCGCGAGTTCGTTACCTTGGACAACTTCTACGCGGATGGCGAGGTATCGGTAGATGGGCATCACTGGAGCAACGCCGCCTACGTGCCGGACTTCATGGCGCGCACCTGGCCCCAGCAGTACAGCGGACGCGGCACACCGCCCCTCAACACCGCCCTCTCCGATACGCCTTCCGGCCGTATTTGGGACGTGTGCGAGCGCCATGGTGTCATCTACCGAACCTACTACTACCACACGCGCAAGCGCATGTCTGCCGCATGGGCAGAGGCGCGGGACGCCGGACGGCGCGACTATGACTATGTGGATATCTTCCTCAGGGAGTTCGACGCATTCGAAAAATCAGGCACGATGCCCCAGTTCATGATCATGGCTCTGAGCGAGGACCACACGCGCGGTACGCGTCCGGGCGCCTTCGCGCCAAAGGCCTGCGTGGCATCCAATGACCTGGCCCTCGGCAAGATAGTCGAGCGCATCTCTCGGAGCCCCTACTGGAAGAAGTTCGCGATCTTCGTGCTGGAGGATGACGCTCAGAATGGCCCCGATCATGTGGATGCCCACCGCACGGTGGCCCTCGCCATCTCTCCCTACTCTCGCAAGCGTGGTGTGGACAGCACCTTCTACACCACGGCATCCATGCTCAGAACTATCGAGCTCATCCTCGGCCTCCCGCCGATGTCGCAATTCGATGCCGGCGCGACGCCCATGTACGCGGCATTCCATAACCGTCCAGATCTCACGCCCTACCGATGCCGCGTCCCGCGCACCGATCTGCACGCCAAGAACGGTGCGAATGCATATGGCGCAAGGCGCTCGATGGAGTTCGATTTCAGCGCACCCGACTTACTGACCGTCGAGGATGAAGACGCCCTCAACCGCATCCTCTGGCACAGCATCAAGGGCGCGCAGACTCCGTATCCTGGCATTCGCCGCACCGCGCTGCTGCGACAGACAGGCCGTCCCATCCAGAAATTCGATGAGGATGACTAGCACAAACACCCGGTATCACCGAACCAAAACCTTAACGAAACCATAACGTGCAGCGATCAGCCTTGTGTGCGGCTCCAGAAAAGTGGCTGGAGCGATGCGACGACCCCCGCACATAAAGGAGATTGTGCATGCGGCGCAAAGGTTTCACGCTGATTGAACTTCTCGTGGTTATCGCGATTATTGCGATCCTGGCTGCCATCCTCTTCCCGGTCTTCGCGCAGGCGCGCGAGAAGGCACGCCAGACCATGTGTCTATCCAACATGCGGCAGATGGGCACGGCGACCATGATGTACGTGCAGGATTACGACGAATTGTTCTTCTGGGGCAGTTGGGGACACAGGCACTGGCTCTTCCTCCTGCAGCCCTACATCAAGGGCTATCCGCCGAACTTCCGCGTGCCGAAGGGCAACATCTACGCCTGTCCCAGCGATAAGGACGGCATCCAGTACATCAGCAGCCCGCCGCAGATCACGCCAGAGCCGGCGGCGACTTGGGGATTGGTTCTGGACAGCCAGGGGCGGTATCCCTACTGGGCCAGCTACGGCATCAACGAGCATGTAACCGACGAGTGGCCGGCCCTCGCCTCCTACGAAGATCCTTCTGGGACCTTCCTCTATCTGGAGAACAACGACAGCGACGTGGAGGGCGACGAACTCGCGGATGCCAGCAGGGCGAGCTGCACGGAGATCCGCTGGGATCATGCCCAGGGCCTGAACATCACCTGGATTGACGGCCACGCTAGCTGGAAGAAGGCGACGTTCCTGAACAATAACCCCTGCGTCAATGCCAACTGGACCTTCCCGCCCGCCGGCCGAGGCGGCGCAACAGGTGATAGGGGCCCCTGGACCGCAATGGCCAACGATTAGGTCCCTGCGTACTCGGTTATTCCAGTGATGCAGCGCGGCGAGTTGTCCTGTGTGGTCGCTCGTCGCGCTGCGTTCGCATGCGAGTTTAGGAGACGTGCCACATGAGGCGATACACAGTCCAGGTCGGCATCGCGGTTCTATTTTGCTGTTCAATTGCCGCCAAGGCCGGTGATGCCACCCGAATCATCCCTATCAAGCCTGCCGTCGCCACCGAGGCCGTGGGAGAGGATGCCGACGATCCGGCTCTCTGGATCCATCCGACAGACCGCGCCAGGTCCCTGATCATAGGAACCGACAAGGCCGAGGGTCCGAACGGCGCCCTCTACGTGTTCAACTTGAGCGGAAAGATTGTTCAGCGCGTAGGCGGCCTGAGCCGGCCCAACAACGTGGATGTCCGGCAGGGTGTGCGCATGAACGGCCGCAGCGTGGACCTCGCGGTCGCAGCCGAACGGCGCGCAAGACAGCTTCGGATCTTCCTCATCCGCCCTACGGCCCCTCATCTCACGGACATCACGGGCAGCTGCCGCGTCTTCGCGGACGAGACAGGCGACCGCTCCGAGCCGATGGGCATCGCCCTCTATCACCGGCCGCGTGATGGCGCCCTCTTTGCCATCGTCTCCAGAAAGAATGGCCCCACGCAGGGATACCTGGCGCAATATCGCCTCACGATGGATGCCGCCGGCAAGGTCAACGCTGCCGAAGTGAGACGTTTCGGCACCTTTGGAGG
>CAZGLN010000349.1:0-3559 GCA_964526545.1 uncultured Chthonomonadales bacterium | reverse complement strand
GGCGGCGTGGTAACCACTTTGGTGCTTTTCGGGAAGTCGCGCCTGCAGCTGGAGACCTCTCCGGCGTTCCTGGATTTCGTGCATCTGGTGTTTGCACGCGCGGTAACGTTCGCGGTGTTCGGCCCGTTTATCGGGTTGGCCGCCGGCGCGGCCACGCTCTCGCGCAAGCGCGCGCTCCATGGCATGCTCGGCGGGCTCATCGGCGGGCTCCTGGCGGGCATTCTCTTCGACCCGCTTGCGAAGGTGCTCGCTCCGCTGATGTCGCCCCTGGCGGCCGGCGGGGCGGCGGGCACGGTGGAGATAAATGGCCAGCACTACTATGAGGCGGGAGGACCCAGCCGGACGCTGGGCTTCACGCTCTTGGGCCTCTTCACCGGCCTCTTTATCGGCCTCGTGTCCGAGCTGCTCAAGCAGGGCTGGGTGAGGGTGCTTGCCGGCAAGAACGAGGGGCGGGACTACATCCTCGATAAACCGCTCACCGTCATCGGCCGCGATGAGCGGGCCGACGTGCCGGTATTCGGCGATCCCTCCCTCATGCCCCAGCATGCGGCCATACGGCTGGAAAACGGCCGGCACTTCCTCCTTGCGGGCGGCGCGCCGCCGCCGCCGGTGGTAAATGGGCAGGTGGTGCAGCAGAAGCAGATCCTCAAAGATGGCGACATGATTCAGTTGGGGCAGGTTCGGCTCCTGTTTCGGGAGAGGGCAACCGCCGCCCGCGTGGGCCGCGGCGCGCGAGATGCCTCCGCGCCGCCCACGGTGGCCTCGCCGACGCCCGTCCCTTCGCATCTCTGCCCCTATTGCGGCGCCCAGAAGGATGCCTCCGGAAACTGTCTCTGCTCTCTGGGACCGGCCGCCGCGCCTGCATCTCCGGCGCCGGCTTCCAGCGCGTACAGCGGGTCGCCGCCTGTGGGTACGCCCCTGCCGATGGGCGCGCGTCTGGTTGGGCTGGTTGGACCTTACGCGGGGCAGGGATTTGCTATTCACGGTCCTGTGTGTGAGATTGGACGGGAGCCGGGCCTGCACGTGGCGTTAGGTCTCGATAACACCGTGAGCAGGCGGCACGCGCGCATCGTGGAAGAGAACGGCAGGCACGTGGTGTACGACGAGGGCTCCTCCAACGGGACCTTTGTCAATGGCGTGCGCGTGACCGTGCAGGCGCTGGCTCCAGGCGATACCGTGCAGTTCGGCTCCAGCCAGTTTCGCTACGAGTAGAGGGCGGACAGGTAAACTGCATGAGAGAACAGACGCAGCCGCTCGGCGGAGTGCATGCCTTTGGGCGGATAACTGTGGACTCAGTGACCGACCGCAAGGGTCCGCGGGCGGCACCAGGCGTGAGGCTGGTCTGTGCGGCGGCTCCAGGCGGCCGAAGGGTCTTCGAGATCTCTGGCCCGAGTCTCCGCATCGGCCGGGATGTGGCATGCGATGTGCGGCTCGATTGGGATCCTACCGTGTCGCGCGCGCATGCATGCCTGGTGCTGGAGCAGACGGGGCACGTACTATACGACGAGGCATCGTCCAACGGCACGTGGGTAAACGGCGCGGCGGTCTCCCGCCACGTTCTCGCCCCTGGCGATGTCATTCAGGTGGGCGGCGTGCGCTTGCAGTACGAGTAGACCGGGGTACCGCCGGGGAGGTGGAGATGACGGAGGATCGCACCCAGCAGATGGGAGGCGGGCCGGGCCCCGCTAATCCGGGCACGGCCGGAGCCACACAGGCCATGCCTGCCGGCGCGCCCGCCGCCGGCATGGACCCGCAGCGAACAGTGATCGGTGCGCCAATGCGTGCACTGGACCTGGAGGCGGTCATCGGCAGCCGTTACGCGGCAGCGGCGAACCGCGGCCACGAGCACCTCCTGCTGATGATTCGCGCTTCGGACGCGGTAGTGGGCCGGCGCATGCCGCTCAACCTCTGCCTGGTCATTGACCGCTCGGGTTCGATGGAGGGCGAGCCGCTAGACTACGTGAAGCGGGCGTGCGGCTACGTCGTGGATCTGCTGGAGCCCACGGACGTGCTCTCCATCGTAACCTTCGAGGAATCCGTGGATGTGCTGATGCCCGCCCGCAGGGTGGTCAACAAGGCGCTGATCAAGGAGCACATCAACCGCATACAGCCCGGCAACACCACCAACCTGTACGACGGCATGCTGGCCGGCTGCAACCAGATTCTCTCCGCCAACCAGCCGGGCTACATCAACCGGGCGCTCATCCTGACTGATGGCGAGCCCACCGCGGGCATCAAGGATTTCACCAGCATCGTCAACCAGGTTCAGGAGATGAAGAACCGCGGGGTGACCATCACCGCGCTCGGGTTCGGCAGCGACTACAACGAGGAGCTGATGGCGGGCATGGCCCGGCGCAGCGGCGGCAACTACTACTACATCTCCCAACCGGCCCTCATACCCGATGTATTTCGCGCGGAGATGCAGAGCCTGATGACTCTGACCGCGAAGGGGCTTCGCATGCGGCTGCATCTGCCGCGTGGGGTGCAGGTGCGCTACGTCTATGGCGTATCGGCGCCCCAGCTTAGCCCGCGTGTGGCGGAGTACAGCCTGCCGGATGTGGAGCGCGGCGCGACCCTCGCCAACCTGGTGGAGCTGGAGTACGAGCCGCACGTGCCGGGCACCTACAGGGTCTGCCGTGCTGAACTGCACTACGATGACGCCATTACAAGCAGGCCGGAGGCCATCTCCGCGGAGGCCGTCGTGGATTTCGTAGCCGATACCTCGCTGGTGGAAGCCGGCCGGAACCCCGTGGTTCAGCGCGAGCTGGAGGTTCACCTCGCGTCGCGGAATCTCGAGAAGACCATGATGGGCATGCGCACGCAGCAGCTCTCGACGGCAGCGGCGATGCAGGATCTGCAGCGCACCAGGACCATACTGATGCAGGCGGGCCGCACGCAGCAGGCGCAGGAGCTCAACCAGGTGATGGACCAGATGCAGCGCGGCGGAGCGGATGTGGAGAAGACCTTGATCGGAACAATCATCAACCTGGACAAGGGCAAGAAGTCCGGCTAGCTCGGTCACAAGCACGGGGAGTCTGGAATGGCCTCGGAGACAAATGAGTCCACTCGCGTGATGGGTGCCGCGCCGGCCGGCGCCGAGCCCACCGTGGCGGCGGCCGCCCAGCCGCACCCTTCGCAGGAGCCGGCTACCCAGATGGGAGCCAGGCAGACGTGCGCGGTGTGCGGCACGCCCAACAGCGCCCTGGAGAAGTACTGCGCGGAGTGCGGTTTCCTGCTCTCCTCCACCCCGGGGGCGCCGGTTGCCGCGCCGCAGGTGCCGTCGCTCCGGCTGGTGGAGCCCTCCACCGGGCGCGCGTATCCGTTGGAAGCAGGAACTACCACTATCGGGCGCGAGGGGTGCGACATCCTCTTGATGGATGGCTCCGTGTCCAGGAGGCATGCGAAGATTGAGGTGGGACCCGGCAGCGTTAAGCTGACCGACCTCGGCAGCACCAACGGCACGCTGGTGGCCGAGCAGCGCCTCCAGCCGAACGCTCCCGTCGCGGTGAAGCCCGGCAGCGTGCTGAAGTTTGGCGCCGTGGCGCTCACTCTGGAGGGA
>CAZGLN010000348.1:0-3575 GCA_964526545.1 uncultured Chthonomonadales bacterium | reverse complement strand
TCGAGGGCCTCTACGCCTATTGGGACCGCCTGGCGGAAGCCTGGCCGGACAGCCTGCGCGAGGAGTGTGCGAGCGGAGGCCACCGCATGGACCTGGAGACCGTGATGCGCTTCCAGATCCACCAGAAGACGGACTACTGGTTCGATAACGAGGTGGATCAGGCCAGCATCTGGGCGCTCAGTCACTTCCTGCCCAACAGCACCTTCGTGGCTCCCATTGCGCGACTGGACGACTACACCTTCCACTCCACGCTCGCCACGTCGCTCTGCATCGGCTGGATTGCGGATGCTCCGGACTTCGATACCCGGCGGGCCAAACGGCTGATGGAGCGCTATCTGCGCCTGCGGCCGCTGCTGAATGGCGACTTCTACCCGCTGCTTCCCTACACGCGTGACCTCAAGCAGTGGATGGCATGGCAGCACCATCGCCGGGATCTTGGGCGCGGCATGGTGCTTGCGTTCCGCCGCCCCCAGAGCCCCTATCGCACGGTGGAGATCGCCTTGCGCGGTCTGAATCCGAAGGCCGCGTACACCCTTCGATTTGAGAGCGGAAGGCGAAGCGCCACCGCCACGGGTGCGGAACTGATGCGCGGATACGCCCTGACCATCCAGCAGCCGCACAAGTCCGAGCTTATCGAATACCAGGAGCGACGCTGATGCGCTGTCTCTTGCTCTGTGCCGTCGCCTTGACCACCGGAACGGCAATTCATGCCGAGACTCTCTTCGCCATCGGCAGCCCGGGCGATGGTTGGCGCGAACTGGCAGCCGCGGGCCGCCATCGCGCCGCGGGGCAGCTGGCCGTGGCGGGAGTGGAGTTTCAGGCAGGGCGCAGCCGGCCATCGGAGACCTGGCCTTACCTCCACCCGGGCCCGGCAGATGCCTGGGCGGGAAACCGCCAACACACCTACAAGGTGCGCTTCCAGGTTGGTGAGCGTCCAGACGTGCCCGCGCTGCTCGAGATTTGCCTCTGGAATACCCACTACAGCCTTCCGCCCACGCTGCGAGTGGAACTCAACGGCCACCATCTCGCCACCCGTTCACTGCCCGCCGGCAAGGACGACCGATCCCTGACGGACCCCGGAGTCAATAGCCCGCAGCGCATTCGCCTGCCCTTTCCGCCGGACCGCCTGGCACGAGGAGAAAACGTTCTGGCCCTTGCGGTAACGCGCGGAAGCTGGCTGATTTATGACTCCGTCACGCTTCGGCTGGATCCGGAGATACCCATGAAGCCCCTTGTGGACCGCATGGAGGCGGCCGGCACAAGCCTCTTCAAGCGCCTTGCCGGAAACCTTCGGCAAGCGGTCAGCGTGACTGTGCACAACGCCGGCATCGAGGGCGAAGGCACGCTGGAGGTAGAGGGCGATCCCGCCTCGCGCACGCGGATTGTGCTGCCTCCCGGCGAGTCGCGCCACTATGCGCTCGTCGAGCCCGCCACGGCCCCCACCTCCTTCACGATTCTGGTAACCGCAGGGGAGGGAGCCGCTCGACGCGCCCTCGCCCGGGTCGAGCCGCATCGCCGCTGGACGGTCTACGTCGCTCCCTCGTCCCACACCGATATCGGCTACACCGACCTCCAGCCGCGTACCATGGAGACGCATCTGCGCAACACACTGCAGGCGATGGATGCGCTGCGCGCCATTCCCGGGCTTCGCTGGAATCTGGAGGTGGCCTTCCAGGCGGAGCTCGTGCGCCAAAAGGCCGCAAGTCGCTACAGGGAGCTGCTCGCCCGGCTCCGCTCCGGCGAGCTGGGCATCCAGGCGCTCTACCTGAACATGCTCACGGGCCTCTGCACGGGCGAGGAGCTGCTGCGGGCGCTGGAGCCGGCACAGCGGATGGCGAGGGAGGCGCGCGCCTCCTCGCTCACGGCATGCCTCAACGACGTGCCCAGCGCCGTCGGCACGCTTCCCATGCTCCTCCGGCATGCCGGCGTGCGCTACTTTGTGAACGCGGTGAATCAGGACCGGGGCCCTTCCTTCGCGGGCGCCCCGCCGCAACGAGTGCAGCATCCCTTCTGGTGGGAGGCGCCGGACGGCTCGCGCGTGCTCGCCTACTTCAGCACCGGCTACGCGCAGGCGGCGGCGCTGGGGATCACGGTGTCCCTGGACGCCATGGAGCGGCAGGCGCCTGCCGTGCTCGGGCAATACGACCAGCCGCACTACCTGCCGGACTCTTTCCTGGTGTACGGCGCATTCTCGGACAACCAGGCTATCGAGCCCGCCTACGCAGCGCATGTGGCCGAGTGGAACAGAAGGTGGGACTATCCCCGGTTCGTTCTGTGCCGACCCGAGGACTACTTCAAGGATGTGGAGCGCCGGTTCGGCGCAAAACTGCCCGTCTACCGTGGCGACATGGGTGCCTATTGGGAGGATGGCGCCGCCAGCTCCGCCGCGGAGACGCGGCTCAACCGGGTCGCCGTGGCGCGGGCCGAGAGCGCCGAGCGGTGGATGGCTGTCCGCACGCTGCTCGGCCAGAAGATAGGGAAGGAGGAGCGGAACCTGCTCGATTCCCTCTGGCGCAGCGCCCTCTTCTATGACGAGCACACCTGGGGCGCCTGGGAATCCATCGCGAACCCATCAAGCGAGCAGACCCGCAAGCAGTGGGAGCACAAGGCCGCCTACGCGCGGGACGCCTACAGGATGGCATCGGCCGCCGTCCGGCCGCCCTCGATGCCTCCAACCGGCGGATCCTGGATTGTTTGGAACCCCCTGCCCTGGAGCCGCGATATCCTCTGCCGTCTGCAGCCGCGCACCGGCCTGCGGTCCGTGGAGGTGCGGACAGCCAATGGCCGAGCGGCTCTTCCCGTGCAGCGGGTGGAAAAGCGCGCCTTCTTTGTGGTGCCCAACGTGCCCGCCATGGGCTACCGCATCGTCCATCCCGGCTCGGCCTCGACGTCCACACAACCGTTGCTCAAGCGTACCGGGGAGTGGACCTGGACTACGCCGCGCTTCGTGCTGACTCTGGACCCACGCACCGGAGGAATCAGCAGCCTCCGCGAACGCGCGGACGGCCGCGAATGGGTGGATTCGGCGCGCGGATGGACGCTCAACCAGTACCTCTACGTAGTGGGCGGCGAAGGCACCGGAATGGTCCACTCCCATCTGCCTCCGCCCGTCGAGCTGGATATCCGCACCCACAGCCGCGCCGCCGTGGACCTGATGACCAACGGACCGGTGCTCGGCGTGCTGCGAATACGCCGAACAGCGGAGGAATCACGCGCGGACCCGGTGGATACCTACCTTACAGTGCACGCGAACGGCGATCTCCAGTTCACCAACATCGTCCACAAGAGCCCAACCCTGCGAAAGGAGGGCGGCTACTTCGCGTTTCCGCTCCGCGTGCAGGGCGCGAGCGCGCGCAGATACGTGGACCTGCCGCATGGTTACGTGGAGATCGGAGCGGAGCAGCTCCCGGGAGCCTGCCGCCTCTGGCATGCCGCCGTGGGATACGCCGCCCTCTCCGACGGGCGATCCACCGCCTACCTTGCCACGCCGGATGCGCCGCTCGTCGCCTTCGACGATATCTTCCGCGGCAGATGGAACGCCCCGGCGGGCCCGCCGAGCGGCACGGTGCTCGGTT
>CAZGLN010000347.1:3084-3576 GCA_964526545.1 uncultured Chthonomonadales bacterium | reverse complement strand
CTGTGCTCGGAACGGAGACCTATCGCGTGGGCCAGCTCGGCGGCAAGGCGGCATGGGCCATGCACTGCGGTCACTTCCAGAATCTGCCTGCAACCCATGCCGCCCTGCGCGACTGGATACGCGCTCAGGGCCTGCATGTGGCTGGCCCCGCATGGGAGGTCTACCTGACCGATCCGGAGTGGTTCGAGAACCCGGAGGATTGGCGGACCGAGGTCTACATCCCCGTCTGGTAGGTGCGCGCCACCCTTCGCCGCGGTTGACATCCCGCCTGGCTTGTGGAACAATTAGCCACTCTACACTTTGATCTCGGCCCAAGGCGGAAACCATGGACCCTGTGCGCGAATATGCTCTGATGCTCACCCGCCGGCAGCTCTTCGGCCGCACCCGCGAAGGCATCGGCGTGGCGGCGCTGGCCTGCCTGCTTAACGGCAGCGCCTCCGCCGAGGCCCGAAAGACGGCTTGCGGCGTCGTGTCCGGCAGCCTCCGAGCGCA
>CAZGLN010000347.1:0-3074 GCA_964526545.1 uncultured Chthonomonadales bacterium | reverse complement strand
TCAAGCAGCCGCACTTTCCGCCGAAAGCCAAGCGGGTCATCTACCTCTTCCAGAGCGGAGCGCCCTCGCACATTGATCTCTTCGACTACAAGCCGCAGCTTGCGCAGCACCGCGGCATAGACCTGCCGGACTCGGTGCGGATGGGCCAGCGGCTCACGGGAATGACCTCGGGCCAGAAGAACTTCCCCGTCGCGCCGACCATCTTTCAGTTCAAGCGGTACGGCAAGAACGGCACGTGGCTCAGCGAGCTGCTGCCCCATACCGGCGAGATAGTGGACGACATCGCCATCGTCAAGTCCATGTGGACCGAGGCCATCAACCACGATCCCGCCGTCACGTACATCCAGACCGGCCACCAGCAGCCCGGCCGGCCCAGCATCGGCTCGTGGCTCTCCTACGGCATCGGGAGCGAGAACCAGGACCTGCCTGCCTACATCGTGCTTATCTCCCAGGGGTCCGGCAACCCGAACGATCAGCCGCTCTTCGGCCGCCTGTGGGGCAGCGGATTCCTGCCCTCCGTGCACCAGGGCGTCAAACTCCGGTCCGTGGGCGATCCGGTGCTCTACCTCTCCGATCCGCCGGGAATGGAGCGCGCCGCGCGTCGCGAGATGCTGGACCGAATAGCGCGACTGAATGAACTCGCGGCCAAGGAGTACGCGGACCCGGAGATCAACACACGCATCGCCCAGTACGAGATGGCCTACCGCATGCAGGCCTCCGTGCCGGAACTGATGGACCTCGCGAAGGAGCCGGACTCGGTGTTTGAGATGTACGGGCCGGATTCGCGCAAGCCTGGCACCTACGCAGCGAACTGCCTGCTCGCCAGGCGGCTCGTGGAGCGGGGCGTGCGCTTTGTGCAGCTCTATCACCGCGGCTGGGATCAGCACGGCAACCTGCCGCAGCAGATCCGGGGACAGTGCAAGGATACGGACCAGCCCTCCGCTGCGCTCATCAAGGACCTCAAGCAGCGCGGCCTGCTGGAGGACACCCTTGTGGTATGGGGCGGCGAGTTCGGGCGCACTGTCTACAGCCAGGGCGAGCTGACGCAAACCAACTACGGCCGCGACCACCATCCGCGCTGCTTCACGCGGTGGTTTGCCGGCGCGGGCATTAAGGGCGGCGTGGTGGTGGGCGAGACGGACGACTTCTGTTACAATATCGTTAAGGACCCCATCCATATCCACGATATGAACGCGACCATCCTGCACCTGCTCGGCATTGACCACACGCGCCTGACCTACCGGTACCAGGGCAGGGACTTCCGCCTGACTGACATCCACGGCGAGCTCGTAAAGCAGATTCTCGCGTGATGCCCTTGCGGAGGAACCTCGGGCGCGGATGAGCCGCCGTGCAGGGATTCCGGTCGCCTGGATGGAAGCCATCGGCAGGACCGCATCCACACCCCACCTTAATGGCCGCGCCTGGCGCGACGCTCAAGGGCATATGCAATGACACAACCGATCCACGCCTGGCTGGAGAGCGGCCTGCGCCGCATCTATCCCCGTTCCGAGCCGCACCGCCGGGAGACCCTGGATGTGCTTGCGGCACGCAACGACAGGGCTTCGTTTCAGGTCTGCGTATCCAATCCCGGGCCGCTGGCGCGGCGGATCCAGGTCCGCTTTGAGCGAGAGCCCCGCGTGGAGGCGCGTATCCGGCGCGTCGGCTGGGTTACACTGCGCCACCTGAGCACGGAGACTCCCAAGGCCGAAATAGAGGGCGCGGACCACCTGCCCGGCCTCGCCCCCGATCCGCTGCTGCCCGAAGACGAGGTACTTCTCGGACCATTCGAGACGGCCAGTTTCTGGGTGAGCCTCCGGACCCAGCCGGACACCGCCCCGATTCTTCATGAGCTGGCCCTTCTGGTTGCGGAGGAAGGCGCACAGATCGCCAGGCTGCGCGTGCGCCTCTTCGTGCTCGAGCCCGCAATTGAGCCGGCGCAGGAATTCCCTGTAACGCACTGGTTCTACGCCGATGCCCTCTGCGACTGGTACCGGGTGGCTCCGTTCGCGGAAGAGTTCTGGCCTATCGCGGAGCGCTACCTGCGCAACGCGGTGGAGCATGGCCTGAACTGCCTCTACGTGCCGCTCTTCACCCCGCCGACCGACGGCGTCAAGAGGCCCACGCAACTGCTCGGGGTGCGCGAGACGGAGCCTGGAAGCTACGCCTTCGACTTCACCCAGGTGCGCCGCTGGGTGCGCGCCGCGCGCGAGGCCGGAGCGCGCTACCTGGAGTGGACGCATCTCTTTTCGCAATGGGGCGCCAGACATGCGCTGCGGGTTTATCGCGACAACGCGGATGAGCAGTCGCTGCTCTGGGAGCCCGAGACTCCCGCCCTCAGTCCGGTCTACCGCGCCTTCCTGGCGCAGTTCCTGCCCGCGTTCCACGCCTTTCTGCAGGAGGAGAATCTGCTCGATATCTCCTTCTTCCACCTCTCCGACGAGCCTCAGCCGGAGCACCTGGCCGACTACCAGGCCGCCCGCGAGCTGCTGCGCGAGCTGGCCCCCTGGATGCGCGTGCTGGATGCCTTGAGCGATGTGCGCTATGCGCAGATGGGCCTGACCGATATTCCCTGTGCCTCCATCGCCCATGCCCACGCCTTCGCCGATGCCGGCGTGGAGCACTGGGCCTACTTCTGCTGCGGCCCGCGAGGAGCGTTCCTCAACCGCCTGCTGGATACCCCGCTCTCCAAGATCCGCATGAGCGGCTGGCTGCTGCATCGCCTGGGTGCGCGCGGATTCCTCCACTGGGGCTACAACTACTGGTACCGGAGCCAGACTCGCGAGCTGATTGATCCCTTCGAGGACCAGACCGGCGGCGCATGGCCAGGCTGGCCTCCGGGCGACCCGTTCGTGGTCTATCCAGGCCCGGACGGTCCTCTCGATTCCCTCCGCTGGGAGGTCTTCGCGGACTCCCTGCGTGATCTTGCCCTTCTGCGCACGCTCAAGGTCTCACTGGACGATCCACGCCTGGGGGCTATCCAGGCCTACGACCGCTTCCCATCCTCCGAGAGCTGGATTGCAGGCACGCGCGCGCGGCTGCTCGGCGTGGATACCGGCCTGCAGGGACCGCGCCCG
>CAZGLN010000346.1:3183-3609 GCA_964526545.1 uncultured Chthonomonadales bacterium | reverse complement strand
TCGCCACGGTGGACGTACACTATCCGGCCTCGCCCTTCTTCCTGCTGCTCAATCCGGCCCTGCTGCGTGCCCAGCTCACGCCGGTCCTTGACTATGCAGGCTCCGGACGGTGGAAGTTCCCCTTCGCTCCGCACGACCTGGGCACGTATCCCCTTGCCAATGGCCAAGTGTACGGCGGCGGCGAGACCTCCGAGGAGAACCAGATGCCCGTGGAGGAGTGCGGCAACATGCTCATCATGATCGCCGCGCTGGCCAGGGCGGAGGGCCGCGCCGACTACGCGCTCCGCTACTGGCCCACGCTGCAGAAGTGGGCGAACTACTTGAAGGAGAAGGGCCTCGATCCCGAAAACCAGCTCTGCACCGATGATTTCGCCGGCCATCTGGCCCGCAACTGCAACCTCTCGCTAAAGGCCATCGTGGCGCTGG
>CAZGLN010000346.1:887-3107 GCA_964526545.1 uncultured Chthonomonadales bacterium | reverse complement strand
CAGGAGTGGCAGCGCATGGCCCACGACGAGCACGGTGCCTATCGGTTGGCGTTTGACCGCGCGGGCACATGGAGCCAGAAGTACAACCTGGTGTGGGATCGCCTGCTTGGTCTCGGCCTCTTCCCGCCGGAGGTGGCGCGCGCCGAGATGGCGGGCTACCGCAAGCGGCTGAACCGCTACGGCCTGCCTCTGGACAACCGCAACACCTACACCAAGCTTGATTGGGTGGTGTGGTCGAGTATCCTCACGGGCAATCGCGAGGATTTCGAGGCGCTCATTTCGCCGCTCTATGCCTTCCTTCACGAGACACCGGACCGCGTGCCCATGACGGACTGGTTCCAGACCACGGACGGCCGCAAGGTAGGCTTCCAGGCCCGATCCGTGGTGGGCGGGGTCTTCATCCCGCTGCTGGCCGATGAGGGCATCTGGCGCAAGTGGGTGGGGAAGGCCCAGCGCTAAATGTGGTGTCTCAACCGTTAGGGTAGTGAGGGGCTGACCAAGGACCAATGGCATTGCCGAACGATACATCCAGACGCGCCTGAGGGAGTGTGTCTACGCGGCCACCTACACAGGTGCCTACCGTCGCAACGCAGCCCTTGCGCAATGGATTGCGTGGTACAACGAAAGGCAACTACATCCTCACTGCAAGGATGCGCCCCCACGAAACGATTACCCAACGTGTTGGTATTCGACACCTAGGGGCCAGCCTTCCGGCCGACATCCAACAGTCGTATAGTTTGTTTCCGTGGCAATTGCCCTCGATGCACAGTGTCTCGTAGAATGTCGCAATGTGCCGGCAGAGCCAGGGATGCCTGGTCATTAGGCGCTCGCGGTAGCAGTGGTCCTGGCACTCTTCGCGGATGGCGTTTCTGCCTTCGCGCTCCTCAGGCATCTTCGGGCGAATGGGAGGCAACTTAGGTTGTGGCTTCGAGCTTTGCCACGGCCACCGGGGCGGCCAATGCCACCAGGTAAATCCTGCCCTTCTTCTCGGCATCAAGAATGCAGCCCGGCAGAAGACAGGATGCGTTGGGTGTTTGGCTGCAATCTCAAAGCAGATTCGGGGGCGTGTGAGGCTTCTTTGCTCCCTGATGTTATCCGCTCGTCAACAGGCCCGGGTCCAGCTTCGTCGGCACGGGCTTGGCAGGGTTACGCAAAGCACGAAGTCTACTGCCCATGAAGTAACCAATACTGTATCCTGCTATACTCCCAAGCGCTGTGCTCACCACCAACTTTAGGACGAGAGCCAGGCCACTCGGCTCCCAACGGCCTTCTGAAATTGCAACATAGACCACACAAGCAAAGGGGAAGCCGGCGACGCAGGCGAGTACAAGCGTATCTAATCGCCTTCGGGGCGCCAATGCAGAGTAGACGCCCCAGGGAGCGAGAGTCGCAGCGGTAACGACTAGGTAGCCGAAGACCATGTCGGGAATAGGGGGAGGAGGCAAGGGATACGCCTCCTTGGGTCCCAGTGTTGCTTCAAGGCGAGTTACAAGTCTCTGGAACTCCTCCTCCTCCGCAGAATAGGACACGCTAAGGGGGTAACTGATGAGGGAGCCTAGTACGAAGGAGATAAGAAGCACGCCGAACGGTCTCATCATGTATCGCTCCTATGTTGTCGCGGAGAACGTGGTATAACTCACTGTGAAGGCGGGTTTATGTATGGCTGAGCCAAGCCGAGATTCGTGAGCGCAATGCGGGCCATCAGCTCATCGTCTTGCTCCAGACACTTCTGAAGGCACAACTGGTAGTCACGAATAGCGCGCCCCTTGCAGACTGCCAGTCGCCAACCGCAAATCAAGTGTCCGGCATAGCTCCATAGAAACCATTTCATGCGCCGCCGATAAGCCTCTTGGCAGACATCGAGAGTTCGCCTGTATTGGACGTGAGACTTCCGAATGCATTCCTCGTAGGTCATGCTTTCATTCGGCTTTTCCCTCTTCTTTTGCAGCGGCAATGCGCGGGCGGGCAGTTGGTACGCTCCGCCGCAGGCCTCCGACCCTGCCACCAGATGGTTAGAAGTGGTCGGCCGATCACGGGAGCGCGCACCCAACGTTCGACCCAATGCTCGTCCGGACGTGTTGGATCACCAATGCGGCTTCGCACTATGAGAGACTGGCCACGATGTGGCTTCGATTCACCGCGCTGCTCGCCGCAGTCCGGCTTCCACGGCGGCCCAGGCCTCGTTCGAAGTTTCTGGGCTTCGCGGGTAACCTTCGGACC
>CAZGLN010000346.1:352-877 GCA_964526545.1 uncultured Chthonomonadales bacterium | reverse complement strand
AAGCAGGTAGGTGGTGCCGCCGTCTAGGAAATAGATAGCGCGCGTGTGCACTTCCCGATGCTGCTCACGCAGCCTCCACTCCACAACATATGCCGGCAGACCTCTGAAATCCGTGGGATGAGCCTTGATCGTGCGCGCCTCAATGCCAAATGATTTATACATTGCCTGCTGGCGCGGTCGGTTTTGTCTCATCAGGTCTACTAGGTCTTGGCGTTGTGTAACGGGCTTAGCTCCTTTCGGAAGCGGAAAATAGACCATCTTCAAAGTGACCTCGACGCGTTCCACTTTGCGCCGGTACTTGGAACTCTGGAGCAGGTCCGAACTATAGGTCTCCATTGTCCATCCCGCCATGCGCGGCACTACATAGGCACCGATGCGTATCTCGCCGCCATCATCGCCGCTCGCCGCGTTTTCAGAGTGCAGCAACCAGAGACATGCGAGAACGGATAGCGTTATTAGACGGGTTCGACCAACAGAGAGCTGCGACAAGAAGTGCTTCATCGTCATGCCTCCGTAACGCGCGGT
>CAZGLN010000346.1:0-338 GCA_964526545.1 uncultured Chthonomonadales bacterium | reverse complement strand
AACGAAATCCTTCGAGCAGACCCAGGCGCGGCTCCTGCGTGAGAGCCCGCGCCAGGATGTACCCCGTCGGCTAGGCGCGTCCCGCCTTCGGAAGGAACTTGCCACCCGTTACCCAACAGGCGTGAATCTTGTAGCCGTCCCAGTCATTGTCACACCACGCCTCACAGGCCAGCGCAAAGTGATAACAGAGGCCAGGATATCTCTTCTTCATACACTGGCCGTATAGTAATGGTCCTGGCACTTTTCGCAGTTGGCGTTTCTGCCTTCGGACTCCTCAGGCATCTTCGGGCGAATGGGCGGCAACCTCGGTTGTGGATTCGGCCTCTTCCACGGCCACC
>CAZGLN010000345.1:267-3609 GCA_964526545.1 uncultured Chthonomonadales bacterium | reverse complement strand
GCGGCCCACGCCGAAGGCGATTAGGTGGAGGCCTCGGCGGCAGACCGCGTTACGGGCCCACTGGAAGCTACCGCCAAACCGGCGAGCGCAAAGCTCAGCGCCACGGCGAAGGCCGCCGGATATCCCAGATATTGCGAGAGCAGCCCGCCCAATACCCCATAGAACGCCGCTGGCAGCTGAAAGAGCGACGAGACACCCACCGCGAAGGGCCGCTCCTCGGGCCGCACCGTCTCGAGAACCGCGCTGGAGAAGACCATCCACATGCCGTCCTGAATGACTCCCTGCGCCACAAACACAAGGACAAAGCACCAGAGCGGCAGATACCCCGAGAGCAGGGCGATCACCGGAGCGATGAGCATGGCCAGGCCCACGGTGCGAATGCCGACCGACCTCCCCCACCGGTCGGAGACGATGCCGAGCACCGGACCAGCAACGAGCCTGCCCACGTTGTTAGCCACCTGAAACACCCCGACCATGGCGAGGCCCGCTCCCAGGCTCTTCTCCGCGTGGAGCACGTAGAACGAAGCGGCTATTCCGCCGCCGTCCAGCAGCAGCCGAGAAACCACCAGACGCTTCAGGGTAGGGTTCTGCCGCATCAGCGGCGCGGCGCGGCGCACATATTCAACAAAGCGCGGCTTTGCAGCCCCGGCTTCTACCTCGCCTTCCGGTTCGCGGATGAGGAAAAGGCCTGCCTGCGAGATGGCGTTGCCAAGACACCAGAGTATCGCGAGAAGTGCGAAACTGAGGGGAAAGCCCGGGCCGGTCGGGCCGAGCGTGAGGCTGACAATGACGCCTGCGCCGATGCCCAGCAGGCCGGATATGGTCTGCATGACGCCGAAGAACCTGCCGCGGACCCGGCCGGGTATCGCCTTGGCCACAATGTCCAGCCAGGAGACCGCGCAGGCCCCATCCGCCAGCCAGTAGATGCAGTAGACCGTCATCAGCCAGACGACGACCGCGGTGGGATGGGAAGGGCCCAGCCAGAGAATGGCAAGGGGCAGGGTTAAGAGAAAGGCACGGCCGATGCCACAGGCTGTAACCAGAAACCTCTTATGGTAGCGGCGCCCGTGGATGTGATGCGCGGCGAAGAGCGCGGGCAGAGTGAAGCCGAGCACCAGAATGAAACGAAGAGACCCGATGACCGTGTCGGAGGCGCCGAGCCGCTTCAGCAGCACGGGCACCACCGTGGACGGATCGAAGCAGGCCAGACCGAAGAAGAACGCGCACGCTTCGCCGATGAGCACCACGGCGTTGAAGCGATAGTTCCGCTCGGCATACGCCGCAGCTTCGGACGACCTGTTGGTCATTCAGTGCATCAGCCTGAAGCGGTGGCCGGCGCGGCCGCGCCCTGCGCCTTCTTCATGTCCTCGAGCAGCTTCACCGCCCGAGGATAGAGGATGAGCGTCCGCGTTACGTAGAACCGAACCAGCTCATCGTCCGTACCCTTGGCCTCGCCGAGAGTCTTGGCAAGCGATACAGCGGTCCTCACCTGCGACGCGGATAGCGCCTCGCGAAACGCCTTTGCCAGGGCCTCCACCGCCTTCTCGTCCTCGGTCTCTCTGCGCCGCACAAGCTCGGTCTGGAGCTTCTTCACCTTCTCGTCAAATGCCTTCGGTATCTCTCGCCCGGCAAGCGCCGCCTTGTGCGTGGCGCGTATCTCCTCCGCCAGTGCCTGGATCGCCGGAATCGTCGCCTCCCGGAGGCGGGCGTTGTAGGCGGCCTGGGCATCGCGGGTGGCCTTGATCAGTGCGTCCAGCTGGCGCTCCGTTAGTTTCAGCGGGTTGAGCACGCGGAGCTTGTCAATGTCGTTGATCAGGTCAATCAGCTCCACTGCCGGAGCCGTGGCCGCGTCCGCCTGGGCGCGGGCAACCCGCGTTGCGCACGCGCAGCCAAGCAGCAGCAGCGTCGCAAGCAGCAGCCTCGTTCGCATGGTTTTGCTCCCTACTCTCCGCCGGTCGCCAGGTGCATCACCCGTTCGGGTGTCGCCTCCTCGCGCTTGAGCTCGCCCGCGATCCTGCCCTCATGCATCACCAGGATGCGGTCGCTCATCCCCAGCACTTCCGGCAGCTCGGAACTTATCATGATGATGGCCACGCCGCGGGCAGCCAGCGCATTCATTAGCTGATAGATTTCCGTCTTGGCGCCTACATCAATGCCGCGCGTGGGTTCATCGAAGATGAGCACCTTCGAATCGGTGAACAGCCATTTGGCGAGCACCACCTTCTGCTGGTTACCCCCGGAGAGGTTCTGTACGGTCTGCTCGATGGAAGGCGTGCGCACGCCGAGATCCGCCACGTACTTCCGCGCCACTTCGCGCTCACGAGCCAACTGGATGAAGTTGAGCGTGGTGAGCGCTTGAAGATTGGCGAGTGATATATTCTCGCGCACGACCATGCCGAGCACAAGACCTTGCTGTTTGCGATCCTCCGTAACCAGCCCGATGCCCAGCCTGATTGCCTCCTGCGGCGAGCGGATGCGCACGGGTTTGCCGCCGAGCTCGATGGTGCCGGCGTCAATGTGGTCGGCGCCGAATATCGCCCTCGCCAGCTCGGTTCGGCCTGCTCCCACAAGGCCGGCGATGCCGAGCACCTCGCCCTTATGTACCGTCAGATGGATATCGTGAAGGATGCCATGCCGGGTGAGACCGCGTACGGAGAGCGCGGGCTCTCCGATGGGGGCCGGCTCCTTGGGGATCATCTGCGTCAGCTCGCGCCCCACCATCAGCCGAATAATATCCTCCCGCGTGAGCTCCTGGATGGGGCTGGTGGCTATGTGCCGGCCGTCCCGCAGAATCGTAACGCGGTCGCAGATCTCGAAGATCTCCTCCAGCCGATGGGAGATGTAGACGATGGCCACTCCTTCGCCCTTGAGCTGCCGGATGAGCGCGAAGAGACTCTGCAGCTCGTGCTCGGTCAGCGTGGCGCTCGGTTCATCCATCACGATGATCTTCGCCCTGCGGGAAGTGGCCTTGGCGATCTCCACCATCTGCTGCTGCGCGATGGAGAGCTGATTGACGGGACTGCGCACGTTGACCGCCACCCCGAGCCTATCAATGACGGCCTGGGCCTCCCTGTACATCGTCCGAAAGTCCACGAACCCAGGGAGAAATGACCGCGGCTCGCGGCCCAGGAAGATGTTCTCGGCGGCGTTGAGATACGGAACCAGGTTGAACTCCTGGTAGATGACCGAGATGCCGAGATCCATCGCCTGCTGGGGGCTCTCGATGTGCGCCGGCCTGCCATCGAGGATTATCTCGCCGGTATCCTTCGGCAGAGCGCCTGCCAGGATCTTCATCAGCGTGGACTTGCCCGCGCCGTTCTCGCCCACCAGCGCATGCACCTC
>CAZGLN010000345.1:0-195 GCA_964526545.1 uncultured Chthonomonadales bacterium | reverse complement strand
AAGGGCGGGCGGAGCAGAAACGAGGGTATCGGTCACGCGCGAATCTCCCGAGTCACGTGTTCACGCCAGAGTGCCGCGCTGACGGAGGCAAGCCGCGCGGCGCGGACGCATTCTAGCAGTGCGGCCGCTCAGCGTCAAGACGACGAATTGCCTCACCTAAGATCTTGCCGAAGGGTGGTCGTTGCCTCATGTAAG
>CAZGLN010000344.1:0-3613 GCA_964526545.1 uncultured Chthonomonadales bacterium | reverse complement strand
CGTCAGGCTCATCTGCGACCGCGAACGTGAGATTCAGGCTTTTGTCAGCGAGGAGTACTGGAGCATCACCGCGCTCCTCACCCCGCAGCCGCCCGCGGAGCGCTTTCCCTTTGAGGCGAAGCTCGTCGGGCGACTACCCGACACCCCCGATCTGCCCCTCAACAGGGATGGCAGCCCACGCCTTGAGAAGGTGAATCTCGGCAATGAAGCCGAGGCGCAGGCTGTCCTGAACGCGTTGGGTCACAATACGGAGCATCCCGCGGCTTTTCGCGTGCGCTCGATCACCAAGCAGACGAAACGCCGCGCGCCGGCTCCTCCCTTCATTACCAGCACGCTGCAGCAGGAGGCCTCGCGAAAACTCGGCTTCAACAACCGACGCACCATGTCGGTCGCACAGTCTCTCTACGAAGGCGTGGATATCGGCGCGGAGGGACCCGTAGGTCTCATCACGTACATGCGCACGGATTCCACGCGCATGGCCAGGGAGGCACAGGAGGAGATACGGGAGCACATTCGCGGCAACTTTGGGGAGCAGTATGTGCCGGCAAAGCCGCCCTCCTACGCTTCCCGCGCGGGCGCCCAGGATGCGCATGAAGCCATCCGGCCGACTTCGGTAGAGCGAACGCCGGAGATGCTGGCGGATAAGCTTACGCCGGAGCAGTTGAAGCTGTACCGGCTCATCTGGCAGAGGGCCGTCGCAAGCCAGATGGTGAACGCGGTGTTCGATGTTACGCGAGCCGACATCCAGGCGGCGGACTTTGTGTTCCGCGCCACCGGCTCCGTGATGAAGTTCGATGGTTTCCTGCGCGTGTATCGCGAAGGGCGGGATACCGAGCAGGAAGAGGACGAGGACCGCGCACCGCTTCCCCACCTCGAGGCCAACCAGGACCTCGAGCTCATCGAGCTGCAGCCTAAGCAGCACTTCACCGAGCCGCCTCCCCGCTACACCGAGGCGACGTTGGTGAAGGCGATGGAGGAGAAGGGCATCGGCCGTCCAAGCACCTATGCCTCTATCATCGCGACCATCCAGGACCGGGAGTATGTGAAGCAGGTTGACAAGCGCTTCTACCCCACCGAACTGGGCATGGCGGTTACAGACCTGCTCGTGAAACACTTCCCGGAAGTGATGGACGTGGGCTTTACCGCGGAGATGGAGAACCGGCTCGACGAAGTTGAGCAGGGCCAGCGGCAGAAGGTCGCGCTGCTCTCTGAGTTTTACGGGCCGTTTGAGCGGGCGCTCGATGCTGCCCACTCCCAGATGGAGAGCCTTAAGCCGGCCGCAGTGCAGACCGAGCACCTGTGCCCGAATTGCGGGAAGCCGATGATGCTGCGGCAGAGCCGCCGAGGTCCCTTCCTGGGCTGCTCAGGCTATCCCAAGTGCCGCACGGTTCTCAACATTGGCGAGGATGGCGCACCCCTGCCGGAGGAGAGCCGGCCGCAGCCGGAGGTTACAGACCAGCTCTGCCCGAAGTGCGGCAAGCCTCTGGTGAAGCGCACCGGCAAGCTGGGACCCTTTCTCGGATGCTCGGGCTATCCCAAGTGCAAGACCATAGTCAACTTGCCGTCAGCCGAGGGCGAGCCCTCCGAGCAGTCCGCGGAACAGCCGACGGAAGCCCAGCAGCCCTGGCCCACGTGCGGAAGGCCGCTGGTAGAGCGGGTAGGCCGCTACGGCAAGTTTCTCGGATGTTCAGGCTACCCGGAGTGTCGGACCATCGTTCGACCGGGCAAGTCGGAGAGTGGCGCGGAGGAGGCGTCCGGCGTCGGTGCAGGCGGGCAGGACGGCGCAGCCGCGGAATACCCGCCCTGCCCTAACTGCGGCAGGCCGCTGGTGCGGCGCAATGGAAAGCGTGGCCCCTTCCTGGGCTGCTCCGGATATCCCAAATGCAAGACCATCGTTAACCTCGACGAGATCGAGGCGAACACCAGCACCGCGGAGGCTACGCCCGCCATTCCAGGTGTCCAGTGCCCGAAGGACGGAGGGGCGCTGGTGGAGCGTACATCCAGGGCCGGCCGTGCCTTCGTTGGCTGTGCCAACTATCCTGACTGCGACTTCACGACTTCACTGCAGCTCACGGGAGAGATTTGCCCCCAGTGCGGCTGGCCTACAGGCACCCGCAGAGGCCGAGGCGCTTCGGCGGATACTGTCCAGTGCTCCAATCCCGACTGCGACTACCGCGGCTGATGCGCTCACTGCCTCGGTGCGGGAGGCTACGGGCAGCGAGATGGTAACGCCGGAGATAGTGGTTGTTGGCGGTGGTTTCGCCGGTGTGGAGGCTGCCTGGGCTGCCGCCCAACGGGGATGCCGAGTTACACTCTATGAGATGCGGCCGCAGCGCCGGACGGCAGTCCATCGCACGGGCGACCTGGCTGAGCTTGTCTGCTCCAACTCCTTCAAATCCAACCTGCTGACCAACGCCGCCGGCGTGCTGAAGGAGGAGATGCGGCGCCTCGGCTCTGGTGTGCTGCCGATTGCCGCGCGCCATGCAGTACCAGCCGGCGAGGCGCTTGCAGTGGACCGAGAGCCCTTCGCGCGCGAGGTTACCGAGGCGATTACCGTCCATCCCCTCATTCGCGTCATCAGGCAGGAGGTGGAGAGCCTCCCAGCGGAACGGCCCGCGATCATCTGCACGGGGCCGTTGACATCCGACAGTCTGGCTGCGGACCTGCGCCACGTCGCCGGCGACGCGCTCGCCTTCTACGACGCCGTTGCTCCTACAGTAACCTACGAGAGTCTGGACCTGTCGCGAATGTTCAGGGCTTCGCGCCGCGGCAGAACAAGCAAGACCAGTGCCGAACCATCCGCGAGGATGCCCGATCCATCGGACAGAGAGGACTACCTGAACTCTCCGATGACCCGTGAAGAGTATCTGGCCTTCTGGGGGGAACTGACGCGCGCCGAGATTGCCGAGCCGCACAATCCAGAGGACCGCAACATACCCTTCTTCGAGATGTGTCTGCCCATCGAGGAGTTAGCGCGCAGGGGCGAGAGAACGCTCGCCTTTGGACCTCTGAAGCCCGTGGGCCTGACGGATCCTGCAACCGGCCGCAGACCCTATGCGGTGGTCCAACTGCGGCAAGAGAACCGAGAGGGAACGCTCTGGGGCCTGGTCGGCTTCCAATCGCGGCTGAAGTGGGGCGAGCAGCGGCGCATCTTCCGCATGATTCCTGGATTGGAGAATGCCGAGTTTGTGCGGCTGGGAGTCATTCACCGCAACACCTACATCTGCTCGCCAAGGGTCTTGGATGAAACCCTGCAGGTGAGGAGCCATCCCGGTCTCTTCGTAGCAGGCCAGCTTACCGGCGTGGAGGGGTACCTCGAGTCCGCGGCAATGGGCTTGATCGCCGGCATTCACGCGGTGCGATTCGCGAGAGGACAGGACCTGAAACCTCCTCCAGGCGTCTGTGTAATCGGTTCGCTCTGCCGGTATCTAGTGGAGACCCGTCCAGACCGTTTCGCGCCGATGAACGCGAACTTCGGCATTGTGCCGGAGCTGGAGCATGCCCCTCGTGACAAGCGGGAGAAGGCTCGCCTGAAGGCGGAGCGAGCTCTCCAGGCGATTGACGAGTACGCCCGGGAGGTTTCTGCCTAGATGCAGGCCGTGCAGAAAGCGAT
>CAZGLN010000343.1:0-3674 GCA_964526545.1 uncultured Chthonomonadales bacterium | reverse complement strand
CGTGGAGCGTGGTCGTCGCCGCGCGGCCGGAGAAGCCCTGGAGTTGGACCGTGCGTCTGGCGTCGAACAGGCGCAGGAGATCAGGCATGGGGGGGTATGTCAGAATGGCGGGAGTATGTTGGTTTGGCTCGGTCTCATCGGCTTCATCTTCGCCGCTGCTTTGTTGCTTACGCTCCTGCCTGACAAGAAGAGCCGAGAAGATCGTGCTGGCGAACGCGAGCTGAAGTAACACTGCGACATCATTGACCCCAACGTCAGGTCTGAATCACCACGGTCAAATCGCTGCCCGGATCCGGTGATGCGACGGCCAAGACGTTCGAAGAACAAGTCGTCATAGTCCTGCCTCATGTCCTATGCCGCATGTGTAGAGACTCATGTTGCCGCCGGCCACAGGATGTTGTCGATCAAGCGCACACTGCCGAGCCAGATGGCAGCCGCGAGAAGCACCTCCCGTTCGACACGGTCCACCGGCTGGAGCGTATTCGCATCCACGACATCGAAATACTCGACCCGGATGTCCGGGTGATCGAGGATTGTGATACCTCTGTCCCGGATCGCATCAGGATCGCGTTCACCGGCTGCTGCCAGATCGGCTGCCGCACGGAGGGCTTGCCAGAGTCTCGGGGCCAAGGTGCGATGCTCCCGACTTAGGCGAGAATTGCGGGAGCTTAGGGCGAGGCCATCTGCTTCTCGCACGGTCGACACTGCCCTGACCTCGACCGGGAAATCGAGGCCGCGCACCATCCTGCGGATCACGGCCAACTGCTGCGCGTCTTTCTGCCCAAAGTAGGCCCGATCCGGCTGCACGATATTGAAGAGCTTGGCTACCACAGTTGCGACTCCACGGAAATGTCCTGGCCGGAACTTGCCGCAGAGATGTTCAGTAAGTCCGCCGACGTTCACCCATGTTCGAGCTTCGCCAGGAAACATCTCCTCAGCCTCTGGCGCGAAGACGATGTCTGCACCCCATTGGTCGCACAGCGCCACGTCCGATTGAAGACTGCGCGGGTAGAGTCGCAAGTCTTCCGAATCATCGAACTGGGTCGGGTTCACGAAGACACTGACGACCGTGCTGCCGCATTCAGTCGCCGACTGCCGCACCAGTGCGCCATGTCCTGCGTGCAGGGCCCCCATGGTGGGAACCAAGCCTATGGGGCCCGAGGTTGCGCGGCATTGCCGGACTGCATCCCTTACATCCTGCACCGTCTCAACCACGTGAATCTTCATGATGATCTTCCCTGTGTACCTCTGTGCGACCGGGTGACGGCGGCTGGGAATGTGCCCGTTTTTACCTCTGCGACGTAGCTGGTCGCCGCTTCCACCACTGCCTCCGCCAGTCGTGCGTAACGTTTGACGAACGAGGGAGCATCATCGGTCAATCCCACTGCGTCATGCGTGACCAGAATCTGGCCATCGCAATGAGGCCCAGCGCCGATCCCGATCGTGGGCACTGCGACTGCTTGGGTCACGCGGCAGGCCAAGCTCGATGGAATGGCTTCCAAGACGATCGCGAACACGCCGGCCTGCTCGAGCGCTGCGGCATCTGTCAGCAGAGCATCGGCCTCCTCGGCCGACCGGGCCTGAGTGCGGAAGCCGCCGAGTTGATGAACACGCTGAGGGGTTAGCCCCAGATGTCCCATCACCGGAATGCCCGCGTCTACAAGTCTGCGGACGACCTTGACGACCAAACCTCCTCCTTCCACCTTCACGGCGTGCGCACCGCCCTGCTGGACCAATCGCCCGGCGTTTCGCACAGCTTCCTCCAGGCCGGCGTGACAGGTCAAGAACGGCATGTCAGCCACGATCAAAGCCCGGCGAGTGCCTCGAACAACCGCTTGCGTGTGCCGGATCATGTCCTCCAAAGTCACCGGGATCGTAGTCTCAAATCCCAGCAGCACCATGCCGACTGAATCGCCTACCAGCAAGACGTCCACTCCTGCCCTTTCCAGCAGGCGTGCCGTGAGGGCATCGTAGGCTGTCAGCATGGCGATCTTCTCGCCAACAGCTTTCATCAATTTCAGATCGGTAATTCGCACACGCGTGACGCTCGGGCTCACGGCAGCCTCTCCGAATCCCGCGACAGGTTGACAGCCCAATTCCACTCCTTGCTCTCGCCGCGCCTGCTCCCTGCCACAGAGAAGAGCACGAATGCAATAGCGCGGTACAGCTCGCGCACATCACCCTCGCACCCGGCGAGGGCTTGCAAGTGCTGGCCCAAGGTACCAAGATCCCCGCGCGCCACAGGACCGGTCAGCGCCGCAGGCGGCCCCAGCGAAACTGCATTGCTCAGGCTGGCATGCATGAGCGGTTGCAGCAGGCTGCGTGCTTCTGCTTCGGTGAATCCGCCTCTCGAAAGAATCCTTTCCGCTGCTGCGACCAGAGCAATCACCCCGTTGCCAGCCAATGTGGCGGCAGCGTGATAGAGGGGCTTCGCCTGCGGCCGGAGGAGGAGGATCTTCCCGTCTAGGCGGCGGGCAATCTCCTCTGCCCATTTCACCGCAGCCGAGGCCCCCTCCACAGCGAAGAGGCTCCCGGGCAACAGTTCCACGCCCCGCTCAGGCGAGGGCACAGTCTGCAAAGGGTGAATGGATCCGCACGATGCTCCCTTTTCAAACAGGGGGCCGAGCGCTCGCCAATCGAGTATGCCTGACGTGTGCAACGCGATTTCGGTGCCGTCGGCTCCAGCGGCCACTCGCTTCGACACTGTTTCGGTGGCGTCGTCCGAAACGGCGATCAGCAGATGCGTGGCATAGCGTGGAAGCTCTTCCAAAGATGTCACTTGCGTGGACGGAGAGATGAATGCCGCGGCCGCTCGAGCCTTTGCCTCATTCCGGGACCAGAGGGCAGTGACAGGCATTCCCCGATCGGCGAGCAAGCGTCCGAGAGCTGTGCCGACGCGACCGGCGCCTGCAACGGCCACCGCAACATCGCGCAGTGAAAGGTCCGGTTCGCTCATGGAGTGGCCGCCGTGTTCCCGTCCGGCATCAGCGAGGACGCTCCGCTTGGATCGAAATTGCTTGATAAAGCAGGTTTGAAACGATGTTCGCAGGCAAGATACACCCCTTGCCTCCAGGCCCATTCCGCTTCCAGGCAACACAAGGCTGAGGTTAAAGCGATCAGTAAGAACGTCCAGGCAGCCCATCGGCTCTGAGCTCTCACCGGCTTCGGCGTGCCCGGGCCAACGGCTAAGCAGTCATTATAACGCCAAGCCGAGAAATGGGGTGGCAGGAAGACAGGAGGGTGTCGTTAACACGTGATCTGTCCGCTCGAATTAGCACATGATCTGTCCGCTGGAGATGCGGGATGGGGGAGGCTGGCAAGGTGGAACCGAACCAGCGGATCCCTGCCCGGGAAGTGGAGCGAATGATGAAACTGCAGGATGTGCTGCTGAAAGCGATGGCGAAGAAGATCACGTGGCTGGCGGCGGCAGAGATCATTGGCGTGACGCCGCGCACGATGCGGCGCTGGCGGGAGCGGCTGGAGGAGCACGGCTACGATGGGCTGCGCGACCGGCGAAAGGGCAAAGCGAGCCCTCGGCGGGTGCCGCTGAAGACGTGCGAAGAGGTGCTGCGGCTGTTTCAGGAGTGCTATTACGACCTGAACGTGCGGCACTTTCACGAGAAGTTGCAGGAGGAGCACGGCATTGACCTGAGCTACAGCTGGGTCAAGCAGGC
>CAZGLN010000342.1:0-3696 GCA_964526545.1 uncultured Chthonomonadales bacterium | reverse complement strand
CAGCCGCGGCAGCACCGCCCGGGTCCCCGGATCGCCACAGCGGCAGTTGAACTCGAGCACGCGGAGACCCTTCTCGGTGTGGATGAGCCCGGCGTAGAGCACGCCCTTGTAGGGAATGCCGAGGTCCCGAATGGCGGCGACAGCCGGTTTCAGGACATGCTCCTGGGCCTCGCTGACGAGCGATGCCGGCAGGGAGGGTGTGGGAGAGTAGGCACCCATGCCGCCCGTGTTGGGCCCGCCGTCGTTATCGAACACCCTCTTGTGGTCCTGCGAGGGGGGCATCACGGCGATGTTCTCTCCATCCGTGAACGCCATGATGCTCACTTCCTCGCCTTCGAGGAACTCCTCCAGCACCAACCTCTCTCCCGCCGCGCCGTACACCTTCTCGCGCATCATCTGGTCTACGGCGAGGTGGGCCTCCTCTCTGCTGGAGGCCACCACAACGCCCTTGCCTGCGGCCAATCCATCGGCTTTTACCACGAGGCGTGTATCGCTTCCAGGATGGTCCTCGAAGTACCGATCCACCAGCACGTGGGCCTGCTCCAGGCTGTCGCACCGCCAGTAGTCCGCCGTGGGGATGCCGTAGCGCAGCATGAGCTCCTTGGCGAAGATCTTGCTGCCCTCAATCCTGGCCGGATCGGTGGCTGGACCGAAAATGGGCAGGCCGCGCGCCTCGAACCGGTCCACGATGCCGGCGACGAGCGGTGCCTCCGGTCCCACGATGGTGAGGTCCACTCCCTCCGATTCCGCGAAGTTGGCCAGCCCATCCAGGTCCGTGGGGCGCAGGTTGATGCACTCCGCCAATCGCGCGATTCCGGCGTTGCCGGGAGCGCAGTAGATTCGTTCGGCATGTGGGCTCTGGGCCAGTTTCCAGACCAGCGCGTGCTCGCGACCTCCGCCACCGACCACAAGTATTCGCATGGTTTCTACCTGTCTTCCACGCCCGCGGGGGCAAGGTCGTCAAAGCGGGCAAACCGAGGAGTGAAGGCCACCTTCACCACGCCAGTAGGGCCGTTTCGCTGCTTCGCCACAATCAGTTCGATCTCCTGAACGGGCTTCTCCGGCTCCGGCGCGCGCTCTTCGTCGGTGCCAGTCTCCTCTCCAGCCTCCAGTTCCTTGTAGTACTCCTCGCGGTATATGAAGATGACGAGGTCGGCCTCCGCCTCGATGCTTCCAGATTCGCGGAGGTCCGAGAGCATCGGCTTCTTCTTCTGGCGATGCTCCACCGCGCGCGACAGCTGCGAGAGCGCTATGACCGGCACCTTCATGTCGCGCGCCAGGGCCTTCAGGGAGCGGGCTATCTCGCCAATCTCCTGCGTACGGTTCTCTATGCGCTTGTTGCTGCGGACGAGCTGCAGATAGTCCACAATCACGAGCGCCAGCGGGACCTCCGAACTCAGCCGGCGCAGCTTGCCGCGCATCTCCAGCACGGAGATGTCCGGTGTGTCATCAATGTAGATGGGCGCGTCGTGCAGGAGGCCGCACGCCAATCCCAGCCGTGACCACTCCTCATGGTTAAGTGAGCCCGTTCGCACGCGCTGGGCGTCCACGCGGGCCTCGGAGCATATCATGCGCATGCAGAGCTGCTCCTTGGACATCTCCAGGCTGAAGACAGCCACCGCGGCGCGCTCGTGAATAGCCGCGTACTGGCCCATGCCGAGGGCGAGACTAGTCTTCCCCATGGAAGGGCGCGCGGCGATGATGATGAGATCGGAAGCCTGCAGCCCGGCCGTCATCCAGTTCAGCCGATGGAAGGGGGTCCGGAGACCGGTGGTCATGCTTGGCTGGTTGGAGAGCGTCTCCAGAGCGGAGTAGACTTCGTTTACCAGCACGGGCATCGGCACGAAGTTGCGGGTGTCGCGTTCGGCCGCCACCTGAAACACGGCCTGTTCGGCCTGGTCAACTACCTGTCTGATGTCGTCGTAATCGCTGTGGGCCAGCGACTGGATTTTGGAGGAGGCCGAGAGCAGCTGCCGCAGGATCGCCTTCTCGTGCACCACACGTGCGTAGTAGACGGCATTCTCGGAAGTAGGTGTGGCGTTGGTCAGCTGAACCAGATAGGGCGCTCCGCCCACCTGCTCCAGCTTGCCCATGATTCGGAGCTGCTCCTGCACGGTCAGCAGATCTATCGCGCTGTTCCGCTCGTGGAGGGCGAGTATCGCTTCATAGATGAGGCGGTGCGTGTCGCGGTAGAAATCCTCGACCTTCAGGAACTCGGAGGCCGGGCCCATCGGCGTGGCATCCACCAGGATGGAGCCCAGAAACGCCTGCTCCATCTCGAGGCTTTGAGGTGGTATGCGATCGCGCGGAATCGGGGCCTCGATGGCCATGGCGGGTCTCCGGAAGTGCGGGCGGGCAGGGAGAAACCGGGAAGGGCATCGCCGGGCGACGTTGGGCGGGCTTCGCCGCTGTTGCGCCGCCCGGCAGTGAGCTGCGGCTATTCGGCAGCCGGGGCGTCCGCCGCCGAGGAGGCCTCGGCCGCGCTCGCCGCGGCGGCTTCCGCCGCCTTGCGCCGCTCCAACTCCTCGGCGGTTACTACCTGCACCTTCACATGGACCACTACATCGCCGTGCAGACGCACGGGCACGTCGTAATCGCCGAGATTCTTGATGGGATCCGCGAGGCCCACCCTGCGGCGATCCACTTCCACCCCCAGAGACTTCTTTATCTCCTCGGCGATATCGGCGGCCGTGATGGAGCCGAACAGCTTCGTTCCCGCGCCGACCTTGCCGATGAGCGTGATAACCGCGTTCTGAAGCTGCTCAGCGCCGGCGAGAGCCGCCGCCGCATTGCGGGCGTCGCGCTCCGCCTCACGCGCGGCACGCGCCTTGTGCTCCTTGAGCGCTCCGCCGGAGGCTGCCACCGCATAGTTGCGCGGAAACAGGTAGTTCCTCGCGTAACCATCCTTCACGGTTACGATGTCGCCGCCCTTGCCGAGCTTCGGTATGTCTCGCTGCAAAATGACTCTCATTCGTGGTGCTCCCTGTCAACTTCCGTGCTGCGGTCCGCGCTACCGCTTCAGCCGCATGCCGATCATCGGTGTGGACTTGCGGAACAGGCTGTCCGCGCCGACCCACAATGCAAAATCCTTGTTAAGATCCACGAGCGCTCTCACGTCAAACTGTAGTCTGTTCGGATCGTACAGATCCAGCTGCAGTGACGATCGCGCTCCCAGGCCCAGGTCCAGCCCCGCGCCGAGCTTCGACGCATAGATGCCGTAGCGGAACAGGCCGAGGCCCACATCCGTGCCGTACTGCGCAACAAGCTTGTTCCGGTCCGCGAAATCGTAGAGCCCAAGTTCCAGCCGGTTGGACTGCTTTATCGGCACACTCAGCCGCACGTCCGAGCGGAAGCGAGGACGGCCGTCACGCAGAAGGAAATCTATGCCTACGCTCGGTTCGCCGAGACCAAACGGCCGGTCCACCTTCGGCAGACTTAGCCGGTCCATCATTGCCCCTACGCGGGTGGCTATCTCCTGTCCCTTCTCAGAGGCTTCGCGCACCTTCTCCGCGGTCGCCTTCAGATTGCTCTGTACCTCCGCATCGCCGGTTATCTGCTGGATATCGGAGGCGATCTGGTTGAATCGGGCGATCGTCGTCTTCGCCAGGTCCAGCGTCTCCTGCAGTACCTGCTGCAGCCTCGGATCGCTTGCCTGCTCCGCGAGGCGCGTAACCATCGCCCGAGCCGCGTCGAGCG
>CAZGLN010000341.1:3488-3734 GCA_964526545.1 uncultured Chthonomonadales bacterium | reverse complement strand
CGCATTCGCGCCCATCGCGAAGTGCGGCCCGGGTGCGGAGGGTGCGGGCAAGCGCGAGACGTCCACGCACTCCGGCTCAAGCGCCCAGAGCAGCGAGGTCTCCACCCTGCCCGCGTGGTCGCCTCCGCTGCGGCCGTCGCCGCCGAAGCCCGGAGTGTTCGCCTCGAAATCCGGCAGGCCGTAGAGGCGCGTGCCGCAGTACGGCTGCAGCAGAGCGAGGAGCGTCTTGAGGTCCTGCCAGTTCGG
>CAZGLN010000341.1:0-3457 GCA_964526545.1 uncultured Chthonomonadales bacterium | reverse complement strand
AATCCGCGCAGCGCGCGTGATAGCAGACGTTTCGAAAGTGCTGCCATGGCGGCATGGCGGTGGTCCAGTTGCGGGCCGCTTCTCCCACCTCTCGCCACGCCCAGAGCGCGTACGTGCCTATCTCGTGCACATGCCAGTAGTCCGGCGGAGCCACGATGCCGCCGTGCGCACGCGCGGCGGCGCAGGCCACGGCATGCGCCTTCAGCGCATCCAGGCCCAGGGTGTTGTGCGGTCCATGCGGCTCGCAGAGGCCGTAGGCAAAGTAGACCACAGGGCAGGCCTGAAAGGCGGCCTCCAGCTCATCCGGGAACATGCGCTCCCAGCGCACTTCGCGGCACATGGCTTCTCCTCTCCTCTGGGCGCTGTTCAGTTCATCGCATGATTGCGGCTACGGATCGGACCAGTGGATTACCACGCCGATGACTCCCTCGGCACGTCCCTCCAGGATCCGCTCGAACATCTCCGGCGCCTCCAGCGGCTCGAGACGGTGCGTGATGGTGCGGGACCAGGGCAGAGCTCCCGTGGCCATGTTGCGAAGCACGGCGCGGCGGCACGGCTGCAGGCCGTCGTCGCAGGGGAAGAGCATGGCAATCTGGCGCGCGTGGGCCGGCAGGAAGTGGAATGACACCGGCGCGGCGCCGTAGTTGCCCTGCCACACAAAGCGGCCCCCCGTGCGGCAGAGCGCGATGGCTTCATCGAGCGCCGCGGGCTCTCCCGTGGACTCGAAGACCACATCCGCCCCGGACGGCGCGAGCCCGCGCAGGCTCTGCCCGACCTCTTCTGTGCCGGCCTGGATCAGGTGGTCCACGCCGAACGAGGCGGCCAAATTCAGCCGGTCTCGCGCTCTATCCACGGCGATCACCACGCATCCGCGATGCACGCAGGCCGCCGCCACGCCGAGGCCGATGAGACCCACGCCATACACCACGACCACCTCGCCCGCGCGTGGGTTCGCCATATCCACGCCGTGGAGACCCACGGCGGGCATCACAAAGAGGCTGGCCGCATCCAGCGGCACGCCGGCCGGCAGCGGGTAGGCGCCATGCGTGGTATCGGGCCGGATGACCACGTGGGAGCAGTGCGTGCCCGAGACGCAGCTAACGGGCCCGCCATCCGCCAGGCGCATGGCGGCGTTGCCGCGGTAGTACACCAGGTCGCCCGGCCGCAGCCCCTGCACCTGCTCGCCGACATCTGTCACCACGCCCACGCCCTGGTAGCCCGTGCAGAGCGGGTAGGGACCCCAAGATATCTTCCCGCGAATCAGCGCGAACTCGGTGCCGATGCTTACGCCGGACCAGCAGGCGCGTATCGCTACCTGGTCTGGTTCCGGATCCGGCACCACCACCTCGCTGAGCGCGAACCGCTTTTCGGCGGAGCAGACCAAGGCGAGCGCACGCATGGCGACCTCCTTGCGGCTGGATGTGCCCCGCTCTTCGCGCCCGCAACCCGAGCGTCCTGCCGCCGTTCATCCGTCGCTTTGTGTCATGCCCGGCGAGACCCAGCCAGTGGATTACCCATCATGCACGCGAGCCCGCGAAAGAAAGATTGCATTTAGTGTCCACCTGGCACGATTCTTGCATTCACTAGACTATATGCACTCTTTGCGCTTCAGTACCGCGCTGCATCTGGTGCATGGTAACCTCGCCGCTCCGGCGGCGGAAAGGAATGGAAAACCGTATGCGGACAGCAGTCTCTCGGTTCTTTGCGGCTGCCGCGCTGTGCGCCGTGCTAATGGCAAGCAGCCTGGCGGCCAGTGCGCAGGTGGTGCTGTTTGGAACGCTCGGCGCGGACGGCAACGCGTTCCCCTTCGGCGGCGCGTTCTTCACCGGAACGCGGTATCAGCAGGTGTACAATGCCTCGAAGTTCGCCGGACCCATCGTGATTGAGGAGGTCTCCTTCTTCGCGACCGCCTTCGGCGGAGACTTCGCAGCGAACACCTTCTCGCTCAGCCTCTCGACCACCAGCAAGGCCGTGAACGGTCTCTCCACCGTCTTCACGGACAACGTCGGGGCGGACAACACGCTGATTGAGGCGAAGGCCCTCTCCGGTCCCATGCCCGCCAAGTGGACCTTCAGCGGCGGCACCTTCCTCTACGATCCATCGCTCGGCAACCTCCTGGTGGATATCATTCCGGCCGCGCCCGTTCCCGCAGGGGTATTCCTTGGCTTCGCGGACGCGATGAACGACACGTTCGGCACGGATTCCAGCCGGATGCATGACTTCGGCACTGGCTTTGACAGCCAAGGTCTCGTCACGGAGTTCAAGGGCTATGCGCCGACGAACAACGTGGTCCCTGAGCCCGGCACGTTTGCGCTGTTGTTTGGGTTCGCGCTGGTAGGCGGAATGGCGCTGCGCCGCCGCCGCTAGAAGCCGCATGCCCCGGATGCCTCGGAATTACAGGGGCAGGCCTGGTGCGGCTGCAGGGAAGACCGCGCAGGGGCGCGCAGTTTGCGCCCCTGCGTATTGTTGAGAGCTTAACCGCGGTCTCAGATCGAATGTCTGGAGGCATCGCCAGGGCGGCAGGATTGGACGCATAGGGCAACGAACGGCGCGCGAAACGCTTCTCGCGCAAAGGATGGACCCGCCGAATGCCCGCACGTATTCGCCTTGAGCTGTTTGGTCCCCCGCCCTCGAGCCCGTTTCGGCACGCGGATGGCATGCGCGCCCTGGCGCTTGCGGCCATCCGCCGCTCACTGCCCGATCTGGCTGCCTTCATCCATGAAGCCAATCAGCCGAACCCGCTGACGATTGGGCCACTGCTCACCTCGGCAAAGGATCGGGGCAAGCACACCATCGAGATCGCCTGTCTGGCGGATGAGGTGCTGCAGCCGCTGCTCAGGGGGCTGCCGCGCGAGGGTGGGCGCATTAAGCTGGGGCGCATGACCTACGAGGTGCGCCAGGTTTCGGTGGGCGCGGAGGTCACGTTTGACGATCTGGCCGCCCATCCCGAGGGCCGTGCCATTGGACTGCGTCTGCTGACGCCCACCGCTCACCACGCGCCGGGAGCCGTGCGGCGCTCGCTGGTGGTTCCCGATCCGGCTCTCTACGTGGGAAGCTGGTACAGACGTTGGAATCTCTACGCTCCCTCGCCCTTCTCCGAGGCTCTGATGGAGAGCGTGGCTCAGCAGGTGGTCATACGGGCCTTCGCGGGCGGAACCAGCGCGGTGCGCCTCGATCGCGTGCGCACCTTCATCGGCTTCACGGGGCGGGTGGAATTCACCGTGCTCGATGGCCCGGCGGATACCATGGAGCTCTGCGCGGCGCTCTGGTCGCTGGCGCGCTTCGCGGAGTACTGCGGCACAGGGGTGGATACCATGCGCGGCATGGGGCAGACCCGGCTGATTCCATTGTGCGAAAGCAAGGCCCAGGAAGCAGACGTGCTGGACGAGAGTTCGCCGCACTCCCGGGAGCCCTAAGTAGAGGGCACCCGCCAGGCCGCCATCCGGCCTCGGAAGGA
>CAZGLN010000340.1:1904-3742 GCA_964526545.1 uncultured Chthonomonadales bacterium | reverse complement strand
CCGCGGCACGTCCCCGCATCTATGCCTACTCCATCGCCGATACGGCGCACGAGGGGCTCCTAAAGATCGGCCAGACCACGCGCAATGTGAAGCAGCGGGTAGCCGAGCAGCTTAAGACCGCGGCGATCGGCAACTATCGGATAGAGCTGGACGAGTCATCGGAACGCATGGACGGCACGTTCTGCACGGATTATGAAGTGCGCGCGGCGCTGGCCAGAAAGCAGTTCGAGATAGTCACTGGCGAGTGGGTGCGTTGTACGGTGGCGGATGTGCGCACCGTGCTAACCGAGCTGCGCACGGGCAAGCCGCTCAGCGGCACACACTACGAGACCTTCGCGATGCGGCGTGAGCAGGCGGCCGCAGTGGAGAAGACCCTCGCCTATTACGGCTCAATCTGGTCGGAAGACAATGGCGCGGTGCCGCGCTTTCTTTGGAATGCGAAGATGCGCTTCGGCAAGACCTTCGCCACATACCAGCTGGCGAAGCAGCTCGGCGCTAGGCGCGTGCTGGTAGTCACCTTCAAGCCCGCCGTCGAGGATGCCTGGCAGACCGACCTGGAGAGCCACGCCGATTTCAGCGGCTGGCGGTTTATGTCGCGAAACTCGGGCAGCGACCCGACCAAGGTCTCGTCCAAGACACCGATTGTCTATTTCGGCTCGTTTCAAGATCTCTTGGGGCGCGATCTCTTTGGGAACATCAAACCCCGGAACGAGTGGCTGCACACAGTGAACTGGGACCTTGTAGTCTTTGACGAGTACCACTTTGGGGCGTGGCGCGATACGGCAAAGGAGCTGTTTGAGGGCGAGGAGGCGGCGGTCGCCAAGAAGGAGGCTGGCCTGGAGTACGGCGATGTGCTGGCGGAATTGAACGAAGAACTGGCCGTGCTCTCGGAAAAGGAAGCGGAATTTCTGCCGATCACCACGAGGGCCTATCTCTACCTCTCGGGCACGCCGTTCCGGGCGCTGGCCACCGGCGAGTTCATCGAGGAGCAGATTTTCAACTGGACCTACACGGATGAGCAGCGCGCTAAACAGGAATTCGCCGCGCGGCATCCCGGTGAATGGAATCCCTATGGCGCCTTGCCGCAGATGCGCCTACTGACCTATCAGATGCCTGATGAGCTGCTGGCCATCGCTAGCGGCGGCGAGTTCGATGAATTCGACCTGAACGAGTTCTTTGCCGCTGCAGGCACCGGCAATGCCGCGCAGTTCAAGCACAAGGACGATGTACAGAAGTGGTTGGACATCATTCGTGGGCAGTATGCGCCCAAGTCGGTGGAACACCTGAAGATAGGTTCGCGGCCTCCGTATCCCTATTCGGATGTGCGCCTGCTCCCCTACCTGCAGCACTCGTTCTGGTTCCTTCCCAGCGTGGCTTCCTGCCACGCAATGGCCAACCTTCTGGCCGAAAAGCACAACGCCTTCTGGCATGACTACAAAGTGGTTGTAGCTGCAGGGGCCGCGGCAGGCATTGGGCTTGATGCCCTGCCGCCCGTGCGAAAGGCCATAGGCTCCGGCTTTGAGACCAAGACCATCACGCTCTCTTGCGGCAAGCTGACAACGGGCGTTACGGTACCGCAGTGGTCCTCCATCCTTATGCTGCGCAACCTGAAGTCGCCTGAGACCTATTTCCAGGCCGCATTCCGTGTTCAGTCGCCTTGGGCCATCAAGAATCCCAACGGCGATGACCCGAACGAGGAGGAGATTCTCAAGCCTGTCTGCTTCGTCTTCGATTTCGCACCCACGCGCGCTCTTCGGCAATTCTCCGAGTACGCCATCGGTCTCTCGCCGCATGAGCCGAACCCCGAGACTGCCGTGAAGGACCTTGTCTCCTTCCTT
>CAZGLN010000340.1:1157-1879 GCA_964526545.1 uncultured Chthonomonadales bacterium | reverse complement strand
GAACATGACGCAGATTGACGCGGGCGGCATTCTCGACATCGCCATGGCGGGTACCTCCGCAACGCTGCTCGCCCGCAAGTGGGAGAGTGCGCTGCTTGTCAATGTGGATAACGAGACACTGCGGCGTATCCTGGACAGTCCCGAGGCAATGGCGGCGGTGGAGCGAATCGAAGGCTGGCGCAGCCTTGGCGACAACATCATCCAGACGATTATAAACAAGAGTGAGAAGGTCAAGGAGCTGAAGAAAAAAGCGAAAGCCAACGGTCTGACCGAGAAGGAGAAAAAGCAGCTCACCGATGAGGAGAAGGAGTATAAGTCCAAGCGCAAGCTCGTTCAGGAGAAGCTGATCAAGTTTGCCACGCGCATTCCTGCCTTCATGTACCTTACGGATTTCCGCGAAAACACCCTGCAGGATGTTATCACCAAGCTCGAGCCGGACCTATTCCTGGCGGTTACCGGCCTGACGGTGCAGGATTTCCACCTACTTGTGCAGCTCAAAGTCTTCAACACGGAGCAGATGAACCAGGCGGTCTTCGCGTTTCGGCGATACGAAGATGCCTCACTCCGCTATACGGGTATTGACAGTCACCCTGGGCTGACACACTACGGGCTTTACGATACCGTTGTGGTGAGGGAACAGCCGGTTACATACGAGACTGGGGTGTGAAAGTTCGGACGGCCAAGCGTACCCAAGAAAGTAGAGGGAGAAGAACCTAATGCTA
>CAZGLN010000340.1:0-1086 GCA_964526545.1 uncultured Chthonomonadales bacterium | reverse complement strand
CTCGCAGTTTCTCTCGGACCTCGAAAATGCCTACATAGCCCTCTACGCCATCCAACGACCGCTTCCGTGGATACTGCGGCACCGCTCATTTCCATGGATATGGTTAGAGTTCGGCTACCCGTCTTTTCTGCCGGGCCATTCGGGGTACGCATCTCCGAACCCCGAAACCATCCCTCCGAGCGACAGGCTCGTCCTCGTGGGCGCTCGAATTGAGTCACCAGGCTTTTGGGAGTTTGCAGCTTCGCTAAACCCACTCCAGCAGATCCGAGAGTACCTGAACGACCGACACCGACGTAGACAGGATCGTGACTTTCGGGAAGCAGCGGAGAGAGAACGGTTGGCACTTGAAAACGAGTTGCTTCGGAAGCAGATAGAGGAGCGCGAGACCGCGAACATTCGGCTGTGGATCGAGACTCTACGCAACTTGGGCATAAGTGACGAAGAAATCAAGGGCCTGCTTTGGTCTTCTTTGGGTGCGCCTCTTTCCCGTCTGGGCCGCCACCAAGATACACGGCTAATCGGTGGTGCCGAATGAGGCTAACCGCTACATCACAGCCTCTTTCACATGACGCCGCCCCGCCATCGCTCCGCTCCTCCGCCCAGCGCTCATGCAGTCGCGATGGGGGCGAAGACGTTTCGTGCGGCTTCTGCGCTTTTGCGGTGCGCCTCGATGGCGTTGAGGGTGCGGGGCGTGCCTCCCTCCACGGCCTGCTCCAGCACGATGTGCACCTTGCGCCGGTTGCGGGCCAGACGGGCCACCAGACGCGGGTAGTCAATATCGCCCGCGCCGAAGGTCTCGGTCCAGATGCCGCCGGCGGACTGCCGTACGTGCAGCTCGCTCACGCGCGGTGCGTAGAGCTCCAGGATGTCGAAGAGGGCCACGGCGGAGTTGCCGCTGCCGCGGTAGGTCCAGTGGGCGTCCAGGCAGAGGGTAACCAGCCTCGGGTCCGTGCCTACCAGCATATGGTGCATTTCGCGCGCGGCGCGCCGGAACTCGGCATCGTGGTAGTGGTAGCCCAGAGTCATGCCCAGCTTGCGCAGCTCGGCGCCCAGGCGGTTCATGGCGGCCGCCTGCGTGGTGAGCTG
>CAZGLN010000339.1:0-3743 GCA_964526545.1 uncultured Chthonomonadales bacterium | reverse complement strand
GCCCGGGCTGGCGGCACGCAGCCTCCAGCCCGGATGCAGCCGACGGAAGGCGGAGGGACATGGCGACAGGACGCAGGGACAGGGTGCGCATACGATTGCGTGCATTCGATCATCGAATCCTGGATGCATCGGTGGAGAAGATCGTGGATACCGCGCGGCGCACGGGCGCGCGCATCAGCGGACCCGTCTTGCTGCCTACCGAGAAGAACATCGTGTGCGTCAACAGGGGCACCACCATTGACAAGGAGTCCATGGAGCACTTCGAGATGCGCACGCACAAGCGCCTGATAGACATCCTGGAGCCCGGTCCAAAGACCATAGATGCCCTGATGGGGTTGGATCTGCCGAGCGGCGTGGACATCGAGATTAAGGTGTAGCGCCGGTTACGGCGGCTGTATCGTGGCTGAATAGCGTGTGTTGATACCTCCAGGAGGAGGCTCGCGGGCGATCCGTTTGCAGGTGGGAGCAACTGAGGCGGACGCCGATCGAGTGGAGAGAAACCTTGGTAGACACAATACTGGGCAAGAAGATCGGAATGACCCAGGTCTTCAACGAAGATGGGTCGGTGACTCCGGTCTCCGTGATTGAAGCAGGTCCCTGCATTGTCACGCAGCTCAAGAGTGTGGAGACGGATGGTTACACCGCCGTCCAGGTCGGGTTTGGCGAAATCCGGCCCAAGCTCGTAAACAAGCCGCAACTGGGACACTTTCGCGGGGGCCTAAAGAACCCCGCGCACCCCGAGGTGAAGCCTCGTCGGACTCTGCGCGAGATTCGCACGGACGACGTCGCGCCGTTCAAGGTTGGGCAAGCCATCACGGTGGCGGACGTTCTGCGGGTTGGCGACCGGGTGAAGGTAACCGGCATCTCCAAGGGCAAGGGCTTTGCCGGCGTGGTGAAGCGCTTCCACTTCCATGGCGCCGACATGACTCACGGCTCGATGATTCACCGCAAGCCGCAGTCCAGCGGCGCCACGGATGCCGCCCGGACGTTCAAGGGTACGCGCAAACCGGGACACATGGGCGCCAAGCAGGTGACCGTGCGTGGATTGACCGTTTGGGGCGTGGATCCGGCCAAGAACCTTCTTCTCATTCGTGGACCCATACCGGGCGCGAATGGCGGCCTCGTTACCATCACACGGATATAGGGGAGTGATTGCGATGCCAGAGGTCCCACTCTATAACGCCAGCGGCGAAGCCATCGGCCAACTCGCGCTTCCGGAAACCGTGTTCGGTGTTGAGCCGCGCATCGCGCTCATCCACCAGGCTGTAGTGGCCGAAGAGGCCAATGCCCGGCAGGGCACCGCGGATACCAAGACGCGCGGCGAGGTGGCGGGAGGCGGCAAGAAGCCCTACAGACAGAAGGGCACCGGGCGCGCGCGCCAGGGTTCCATTCGGGCGCCCCACTACTACAAGGGCGGCGTGGTTTTCGGTCCGCACCCGCGAAGTTACCGAAAGGCTCTGCCCACCAAGATGCGCCGCGGCGCCCTCCGCGCCGCGCTCTCTGGCAAGGTGGCCGATGGCGAGCTCATCGGCATTGACCAGCTCAGCCTGGAGCGCATCAGCACGCGGGCCGTGGTAACCACGCTTGCTGCGTTGCCGTTGGCGCGTGACGTGAGGGTGAAATCGCGCGACAGCGCGGGCGCGGTGATTGAGGGAAGCAAGAAGAAGCCCTACTCCGTTCTCGTCATCGTGCCGGAGTACGACGAAGTTCTGCTGAAATCGTGCCGCAATATCCCGTACGTTACGCTTCGCTACGCGCCGAACATCTCCGTTCGCGATGTGGTGGCGGCCAATCGGGTGCTGCTGGCGCAGGGCGCGGTGCCCAAGATCGAGGAGGTACTGGGCCAGTGAAAGATCCGTATCAGATAATCCAGCGGCCGCTGCTCACGGAGAAGAGCATGGACCAGAGCCACTACGGAAAGTACACCTTCCGAGTGGCGACGGACGCCAACAAGATTGAGATCCGCCAGGCGATAGAGCGCGTGTACAACGTGAACGTGGTCAAAGTCAACACGATGATGGTGCGCGGCAAGAAGCGCCGGGTCGGCCGTTTTCCGGAGGGGCGCACCTCCGACTGGAAGAAGGCGATTGTTACCCTTGCGCCCGGTCAGACCATCCAGGTATTCGAGGGTCTGTAGGCACGTCAGGCGGGCGGGCTAGCAGCGCGCTGCCTCTCCACGGAGATCACCATGCCATTGCGACAATACAAACCGACAACGCCAAGTCGAAGGTTTCGAACCGTCTCCACCTTCGAGGAGGTTACCGCGACCTCGCCTGAGAAGTCGCTCACGGAGCCTCTGAAGAGATCCGGCGGGCGCAACAACCAGGGCAAGACAACCGCGCGATTCCGCGGCGGCGGCGCGAAGCGGCTCTATCGCATCATTGATTTCAAGCGGGACAAGCTGGAAGTGCCCGCCAAGGTCGCGACAATCGAGTACGACCCGAACAGATCCGCCCGGATCGCCCTGCTGCACTACCAGGATGGCGAGAAGCGGTACATTCTGGCGCCGGTCGGCATCAAGGTCGGTGACCGCGTGGTCTCCAGCCCATCCGCGGATATCAAGCCGGGCAACTGCTTGCCGCTGCGCAATATCCCGGTGGGTACCGTCATCCACAACGTGGAGCTGGTGCCGGGCAAGGGCGGGCAGATGGTGCGCAGCGCCGGCGCGGGCGCCCAGCTCATGGCCAAGGAGGGCAAGTATGCCCAGGTGCGGCTGCCCTCCAGCGAAGTGCGCCGCGTGCTCATTGAGTGCCGCGCCACGGTGGGCCAGGTGGGCAATATCGAGCACGAGAACGAGAGCTGGGGCAAGGCCGGCAAGAGCCGCTGGCTGGGCAAGCGGCCGCACGTGCGCGGCGTTGCGATGACCCCGCGCGATCACCCCCATGGCGGTGGCGAGGGCAAGTCTCCGGTGGGCAGGAAGAAGGGCCCGGCTACGCCGTGGGGCAAGCCAGCGCTTGGCGCGAAGACACGCCGCAACAAGCAGACCACGAAGTTCATTGTGAGAAAGCGCGGAGCGAAGTAGCCGTCCGGCGATTGAGACTGGAGCGCATCCGGACAGGAGTGAGGCATGGGACGTTCACTTAAGAAGGGGCCGTACGCGGATCCGAAGCTTCTCAAGCGTGTTGAGCAGATGAACGCGCGCAACGAGAAGCGGGCCATCAAGACCTGGTCGCGGCGGTCAACCATCTTTCCGCTGTTCATCGGCCACACCTTCCTGGTTCACGATGGCCGGAAGCACATACCTGTCTTCGTAACCGAGAACATGGTAGGTCACAAGCTTGGCGAATTCGCCGTAACGCGGCTGTTCAGGGGCCACGCGGGCCAGCAGGTGGAGCGCCGCACACAGATTCGGTAGGGCCACAACGGCGAAGCTGGAGAGAATCATGGGAAAACCAAAGACCGAGCCGAAGTTTGGCCCGAACCAGGCAGGCGCAACGGCGAAATTCGTGCGCTGTCCGCCGCGCAAGGCGCGGCTGGTGATGGATGCCGTTCGCGGGCGCTACGTTACGGATGCCCTGGCCCTGCTGAAGTTCGTGCCGAACCGGGCCGCGCGGCTCATTGAGAAGGTCATTGAGTCGGCTGCCGCCAATGCGGAGAACGGGCGGCCCCTCTCCGAGGAGACGGGCAGGCCGCTCCCGCCGCTGGCGCGCGAGAACTTGCGGGTGGTGCGGTGCTACGTGAATGAGGGGCCGCGGATGAAACGCGCGGCCGATGCCTGTCGGCCTGATTCGATTTATCGGACT
>CAZGLN010000338.1:2517-3747 GCA_964526545.1 uncultured Chthonomonadales bacterium | reverse complement strand
TGTCAAGCCAATGCGCGTTGCGCGCAAGCTGGATACACTTGCGGTGCGCACTTGGAAACCGAAATGCTCTCCGGGCTGCTGACGGATCGTGTGAGCGACCCGCCGTACGCGCGTGGTCATGGTTCGTGAGGTCGCGCACTCTCCGATTCGGTCTGTGCAGCCTGGCAGAAGCCCCTCATACCTAGAAGCGGCGGCGTTGCAGGGCGGCCGATGCGCGGCGGCGAAACACGCGCCATCGGGGTCGGGTGATTCAGTTTAGGGCTACCAACAGGACCGACGAAGGCTGATGATCGAATGACACGAAGGACATTCTTGGAGGCAGCAGCGCTCTGCGCGGCCGGTATCAACATGGCGCCAACCAACGTACGGAAGCAGCCTAACTTCGTGCTGATTGTCGCGGACGACATGGGTTTCTCGGATGCCGGTGCGTACGGCGGCGAGATCGAGACCCCGCACCTGGATTCGCTTGCGCGCGGCGGGGTGCGATTCTCCCAGTGCTACTCGACCGCGCGCTGCTGGCCATCACGCGCCTGCCTGCTCACCGGCTACTACGCCCAGCAGGTACGCATGGATCCGCCCAGTGGAAGACTGCCGCGCTGGGCGCGCGTTCTGCCTCAGTTCCTTGCGCCGGCGGGCTACCGCTGCTACCACTCCGGGAAGTGGCACCTGATGGGAGCCCCGGCGCCGGTGGGTGATGGAGGCTTTCATCGCTCCTACCTCCTGGAGGACCATAACCGGCACTTCGATCCGAAGAACCACTCCCTGGATGACATTCCGCTGCCGCCGGTCGCTCCCACGGAGCCTTACTACTCCACCACGGCCATTGCGGAGCGTGGCATTCAGTTTCTAAAGGAGCATGCGGAGAAGCACTCCGAGTCTCCCTTCTGTCTCTATCTGGCGTTCACGGCTCCGCACTTTCCGCTGCACGCTCCAGCGGAGGACGTGCGGCGTTTCCGAGAGCGCTACCGGAAGGGATGGGATGTCGTTCGGCGCGAGCGCTGGCGCCGCATGCGGCGAGCGGGCCTGGTCAACTGTGATCTTCCGGAACTGGACCCGGAGACCGTGCCTTCATGGAACCTGCCGCCGGACAAACTTGCCGAGCGGTTCGGAAACGGGGAGGCCCCGCGCGCGGTGCCGTGGGACCGGTTGAGTGAAGAGCAGAAGGCGTTTCAGGCGGAAAAGATGGCCGTGCACGCGGCCATGGTGCACCGCATGGATGTGGAGATCGGA
>CAZGLN010000338.1:2115-2507 GCA_964526545.1 uncultured Chthonomonadales bacterium | reverse complement strand
GTACTCCAGCAGTTGCGCGACATGGGGGCCTGGGAGGAGACGCTCATTCTCTTTGTTTCGGACAATGGGGCGAGCGCGGAGATAATCGAGCGGGGCGACATGCACAATCGCTCGCTCCCGCCCGGAGCCCGCGGCACCTTTCTCTGTCTGGGGCCTGGGTGGTCCTCGGCGTGCAACACCCCACTCAGGCTGCACAAGTCGTGGGTGCATGAGGGCGGCATCGCGTCGCCGCTGATTGCTCACTGGCCACGAGGCATCCGGGCTCGCGGTGAGATCAGGCATGACGTGTGCCACTTTGTGGATATCCTGCCTACGTTGATGGACCTTGCCGGCGCAGCCGCCGGCGGCACATGGAACGGCCTGGATGTACCGACGCCTCCAGGCCGAAGCCT
>CAZGLN010000338.1:0-1986 GCA_964526545.1 uncultured Chthonomonadales bacterium | reverse complement strand
ACAACATGCGGGAAGACCGCTGCGAACAGCGGAACTTGGCCGCGAGGGAGCTGGGACGCATCAATCGGCTTGCACGGCAGTGGGAGGACCTGGAGCGCCAGTTCCGCGCGCAAGCGGCAAGCGCTTAGAGCACCTACGGTATCTCGGGTATCTCCGCGTACGTGTTGCGCCCGCCGGTCCTGTCACGACCACGCACAAGGTAGATTCGATGCGATTGGGGTAGTCCTCCGCCACGCTGCGTGTGGACCACATGCGCCGGCATATAGCGCATGGTATAGCCGCAGCGGCGGTGCGGCGAGGTGTTCGGTGCGGAGCCGTGCACCGTCCATGCGTCGTGCAGATGGCACTCGCCGGGCTCGAGAGTGAGGTCCACTGCCCTCTGCTCGTCTACGAATTCCTCGCGCAGGCGGGCTCCGAAGACGTTTGTGCGGCTGTCCACGGGATCGTACTGGTCGAGTGCCTGCCGTACCGCGCGGTGCGAACCAGGAACTACCCGCATGCAGCCGTTCTCACGCGTGGAGGCATCCACCGCCAGCCAGAGCGTGATGACCTCCATGGGCTGAAGCCGATCGCCCCAGTAGGCGCCGTCGGTGTGCCAGGGGACTGCGCGGCCGTCGCCGCCGGGTTTCGCGATAAAGTGGCTGGACCAGAGCACGATATCCGGCCCGATGAAGTCCTCGATGACATCGAGTACGCGCGGATGCGTGAGGTAACGAAAGAGCCAGGGATCGGTGAAGTGGGGTACGTCCAGCTCCTCAGGGCGCTTCCCTTCGGGCAGCGCCGCGATCATCTCGTCCACATGTCGGCGCAGCTCCTCGAGCTCCGGCAACGTGAATATGCGCCCAAGCTTCACATAGCCGTGTTCCTGGTAGTGGGCTACCTGCTCTGGCGAGGCACCCTCGATCGTCTGCCAGGCATCATGCTTCACTTCTGGGCTCCCTTGGTCGGTTCTTCATATTGCGGAGCGGACCAGAGCTGGACCTTACCGCTCTCCAATCCCACGGCCACCATCTTGCCATCCGGTGAGTAGAGCAGGCAGCAAAGCTTCTCGTCTCCGAGAGAGATTCTCCCGAGCTCACTTCCATTGTCCATATTCCAGAAGCGGATGGAGCCGCCTCCAGCCGTAGCGGCCACATTCTCGGTTGGAGAGGCTGTGGTAGCGCTCAGTGGCGCTTCATGCCGCACCCTGCGATACTCCTGGCCGGTTTTCGGGTCCACGATCACCAGGGAGTCTCCGCGGCTGGGCAACATGAGCCGGTGTTCGTCATACGAGAAGATGCGCCCGATCTGGACCGTTCTATCGAGTTCCGTGGGCAGCTCAAGGAGCTTCTTCGCGGTAGAGCAGTCCCACACGCGCGTTATGCGGTCTTCACCGCTCGATACCAGCAGCGTCCGATCCTTATTGAACGCCAAAACATTCGGTGCTCCGCTGAGCCCGCGATAGGTCTTCGTGGGTTTGCCGGACCATTTGTCCCACTCGCGTATGATGAACTCCACGCCTCCCGCAGCCAGACGTTCGCCGGCGAAGGAGTATGTGACGGCCGTGAGCTTGGCTATGCCGCCTTTGAACTGCTTCTCCAGCTTACCGCTTTTGGTGCTGCGAATATCAACCTGCCAGGTATCGCCCACCACTGCCACCTGGGTCTGATCAGTGTTGAAAGCCAATCCACGGATGACGTAGTCCAGGTTGACTTTGACGATCTCCTTCCCGTCGGGCACTGACCAGATTACCAGGCGCTTGTCGTCACCGCCGGCCGCCAAATAGTCACTGCGGTAACCGAACGCCACCGCCCGTACTGGCTTGGAGCCAACCTTCAGCTCCGCCAGCAGTTTCAAGGGATGATCTTCGCTCGGCTCCGCTTGCCGCTTGCAGCCGCCGACAAGGACCGGAAGCAGAAGCAAGGTGAGCCATCGCGCTTTGCGGTAGTCAAAAAGCATTGTCAGTCGCCTTGCGTTCTACGGGCCGGACGATGCGCGGGGCGGGGC
>CAZGLN010000337.1:2558-3783 GCA_964526545.1 uncultured Chthonomonadales bacterium | reverse complement strand
CCCGAAGGGCACCGCTCGGCCCTCTCATCGCGAGCGCACACGGTGCTACAATCTCGCACAGGCGACGTATGCGGAGAGAGACGAACCGGCGTCCTCGGACTACTGGATAAGCTTAACCATGATCATTGTTCTACGACAGGGCGTAACAGAAGAACAGATTGCCGCGTTGGAGAGCATTCTTCGGGAGCGCAAACTCGGTGTGCACTTGTCGCGCGGCGTGGAGACCACCATCGTTGGGGCCATTGGGCTTCTCGACGAAGAGAAGGGCGCTATGGCGGAGCAGCTCCTGGCGCTGGATTACGTCGAGCGCGTGATACCCATCACGAAGCCCTACAAAGTCGTCGGCAGGCACTTTCGGCCGGAAGGTACCGTGATTGAGGTGCGGGGCGCCCGAATTGGCGGCGGTCAGCTCTGCGTAATGGCCGGTCCGTGCACGGTGGAATCGGCGGAGATGCTGCTGCAGACGGCCCGGCACGTGAAAGCGGAGGGCGCCCACGTCCTGCGAGGAGGCGCCTTCAAGCCCTCGACCTCCCCATACAGCTTCCATGGCATGGGAGAAGAAGCCCTGCGAATCCTGGCGGAGGCCCGCGACGAGACCGGCCTGCCTATAATCACGGAGGTAATGGATCCCAGGGATGTGGAGCTGGTAGCGCGCTACGCGGACATTCTGCAAGTGGGCACGCGCAACATGGCGAACTTCACCCTGCTGCGCGAAATCGGCGAACGCCGTGTGCCCGTGATGCTGAAGCGCGGCTGGGCCAGCACCATCGAGGAGTGGCTGCAGGCGGCCGAGTATATCGCCTCGCGCGGCAACTACCAGATTATCCTCTGCGAGCGCGGCATCCGCACTTTCGAAACCTACACCCGCAACACGTTCGATATCAACGCCATCCCCGCGGTGAAGGAACTCTCCCACCTGCCGATTATCGCGGACCCGGCCCACGGTACCGGCAAGGCGGCCCTGGTGGCGGCGGTGGCTCGCGGCGCAGTGGCGGCGGGAGCGGACGGCGTAATGGTGGAGGTGCACCCCGCGCCGGAGCGCGCGCTCAAGGATGGTGCGCAATCGCTCTCGTTCGATCGTTTCTCCCAACTGATGCAGGGGCTCCGTTCTCTCGCGCCGGCCCTTGGGCGCTCCCTCTAGGCTGACAGAACCGTGCACCCGGCAACGCCGCTTGATCGTGTCGCCATCATAGGCGTCGGCCTGATCGGCGCTTCCGTCGGTCTT
>CAZGLN010000337.1:0-2531 GCA_964526545.1 uncultured Chthonomonadales bacterium | reverse complement strand
GGATTTGACGCGGACGCCGGACCGGCGGAGGCGGCCCTGCGGGCGGGTGCCATCAGCCGAAGCGCGGCGACCCTGGAAGCCGCCGTGCACGGGGCGGACCTCGTGGTGCTCGCGGCCCCTCTCTCGGAGGTGCTGCGTATGCTGCCCGTCGTAGCGAGGACAATCCCGGGATCGTGCGTGGTTACCGACGTGTGCGGCGTGAAGACGCAACTCGTCGAAGAGGGCGAGCGGCATCTCGGCGGCAGGTTCGTGGGCGGACACCCGATGACAGGCTCCGAGAAATGCGGGCCGGCATCCGCATCGGCTGAGCTGTTCCGCGGCGCGCCATGGATTGTCACGCCAACGGACCTAACCCGGTCAGAGAGCCTGGAGACCCTGCACGTCCTGGTGGCGGCGCTCGGCGCAGAGATGGTGCGGATGCCTCCGCGGGAACATGACAGGCTGGTGGCCGCCCTCAGTCACTTGCCGCATATAGCGGCGTATGCCCTTGCGGATGTGGTGTGCGGCACGCACCCTGGGTGGTCGCGCCTCTGCGGCGGAAGCCTGCGCGACGGCACCCGAGTCGCGCAGAGCAGCCCGGAGATGTGGGCCGATCTGCTGCTAGCGAATCGGAGCGAAGTGGCCCCGGCTGTACGCGAGCTGGCGCAGTGGCTTCTTGGGGCAGCGGACGCACTCGACTCCGGGGACCGCTTGGAGTTGATGCATGCGCTTGCGCGCGCGCACCGCTCACGAACTACGCACTAGCCACATACGCGCCCTCGCACAGCACGATGCCCTGATCACTTGCGATGGCATATTCCCACGTGTGCCCGCGATCACGGAACCCGGCCACGGTGGCGGCTGAACCGACATCGCCGGATGGTGACAGGGCAAGGCAGGCTGCGCCGGAACCTACATCGGCGCGTTTGCGCAGAAGGTAGCTCAGCGCTTCCTCGCAAGCTTCCTGGGGAGTGCCGCCCCGCCGCATGCACTGCACAATCAGAAGGCTCAGGCCGACCTTCATGATCTCGTCGCCATTGCCGGTGGCGACCGCCGCGCCTGCCTCCTGGTCCACGTAGAGACCAGACCCGATAATCGGCGAGTCGCCCACGCGTCCTGGAAGTTTCCAGGCCAGCCCGCTCGTGGTGCATCCGCCGGCCAGGCGGCCCTCCGTATCCAGCGCCAATACACCGACCGTGTCGTGCCCACGCGCGTGCCGCATCTGATCCTCGAAGTGCGCCACATCGGGCTCCATCTTCTGAGCGCGCCAGGCCTGGAACTTCGCCCGCGAGGCATCGGTCATCAGGTCTTCGTCCGGGAAGCCCTGCTGCAAGGCGAAGCGGCGCGCATTCAAGCCGACCAGCATCACGTGCGGAGTGGACTCCATCACGCGGCGCGCTACCGAGATTGGGCGCCGCACTCCAGTCAGCCCGGCAACGGCGCCGCAGTTGTGCGTCGGGCCATCCATGATGCAGGCATCCAGCTCAACCACGCCCTCCGCATTCGGAAGGCCGCCGTAGCCAACTGATTGCACGGAGGTATCCAGCTCAACGGCATTCGCGCCGGCCTCCACGGCATCGAGCGCGGCGCCTCCTCCCGTGAGGATGGGCCAACCTGCCCTGCATGCCACGGTGCCAAAACGCCAGGTCGCCACGTAGACTGGCTTCATCTGCTTGCCCCGGTCGGTCTGGCTCTGAACCGCTCCAGGTTTCGCTTGGCATCCTCATAGTTGGGGTTGATCTGAAGAGCCCTCCGGTAGCTCGCCTGTGCCAAGTCCATCAGACCCTTCTTCTCGTAGGCGGCGCCAAGGTTGTTGTGCGCATACTCATAGCGAGGATTAAGCTGAATCGCCTTCTGATAGAGCTTGATTGCCTCATCCACGTTGCCTCGGCGATCCTGGACCAGGCCGAGGCCGCTGTAGGCTTCGGCGCTGTTCGGCTGGTGCTTGAGCGACTGCTGGTACTCCTGTTCGGCGCGCTCCAAATCGCCGCTGCTCAAGAAGTGAGCGCCTAGCCACCTCCGCACATCGGCGCGGTCGGGCGCATGCCTGAGGGCGGTCTCCCAGGCCTGCACGGCTCCCTCCTTGTCGCCCGAGCGTGAGAGCACGGTGCCCAGGTTCACCCACGCCGATGCCTCTGTGGGCGATGCCTCGGTAAGCCGCTCAAACAGGCGCTTCGCTTCCGGCAGCTGGTTGCGCTTGAGCTGGAGCAAGCCGAGCGCCAGCATCGCCTCCGTACTCGCAGGGTTGGCGTCCAGGGCGCGTTGATACGCGAGAACCGCCTTCTGCGTATCGCCAGTGCGCTCGTAGAGCAGGCCCAGGTTGTAGGCCGTACCGAAGTCCGCGGGCTTAAGCTGCTGGGCGCGTTCCAGCTGGGCTATCGCGGCAGCGTCCTGCTTCAGCGCCATCAGCACATCACCCAACGCCACGCGGGCACCGAAATTCTGCGGATCGAAGCCCACGGCACGTGTCAGCGAGACACGCGCCGCCGCGTAGTCGCGGAGGTCGGACTGCGCCAGGCCGAGCCTCAGCCAGAAGACCGGGTTTCGTGGGG
>CAZGLN010000336.1:0-3806 GCA_964526545.1 uncultured Chthonomonadales bacterium | reverse complement strand
AAGAGGCCCGAGACCTGCAGGAAAGCCGGATTTCTTTGCGGGTAGAGCGCGAGCGCATGCTCCAGCCCCCGACGAAGCTGCTCACCGGTCAGCCTCACCAAGACGAGGGTGTCCTCGGGGTTTGCCAGGCAGCGCAGAACTTCACTCGCGTCCAGGGTGCCGCGCGGCAAAGTGACCTCGTGAAACGCAATGGCCGTGATCAGGACCACATCCGCACCGGTGGCTGCGCGGGCACTATCGGCCACCAGGCAGGCAAGCTGACTCTCCTCGGCGCGAACCGAGCGCGTGCTGAGTTCCTGGTTCGCTACGACCTGCCCGCTGCCGCGCTGAACCGCCGCACACATGCAGGCAACAATTGCCGCAGCGAGCCCGAACCGAAGCGTCTTGCCAGTCATGGTCTCTTCAGGCCTTTTCGGTAAGTCCCGCGGCTGATCGGTTGGACCAGCGCAGATAGGCTTCGAGGAACGGATCAATATTTCCGTTCATGGTGCCGATAACATCTCCCACCTCGCAGCCCGTGCGGTGATCCTTGATCAGGGTGTACGGCTGGAAGGTGTAAGAGCGGATCTGGTTACCCCACTCGATGGACTGCTGCTCACCTCTCAATTCACTTATGCGCGCCTCACTCGCCCTTCGTTCCCGATCGAGCAGCCGCGCCTGAAGAACTTTCATTGCCATCGCGCGGTTCTTGTGCTGCGACCGCTCGTTCTGGCAGCTCACGACGATACCGGTAGGAAGGTGCGTGATGCGCACGGCGGAATCCGTCTTGTTCACGTGCTGTCCGCCTGCCCCGCTGGAGCGATAGGTATCAATCTTCAGGTCATCCGGGGATATCTGGACCTCGTCCACTTCTTCCACTTCCGGGATTACGTCTACCGAGGCAAAAGAAGTGTGACGCCGCTTGTTGGCATCGAATGGCGAGATACGAACCAGCCGATGCACGCCGCGCTCGCCCTTCAAATATCCGTACGCATAGGGACCGCTTACCTCGAACGTTACGCTCTTGTAGCCTGTTACCTCGCCCGGTGTCTCATCCACAATCTCGGTGTGGTAGTTACGCTCCTGCGCCCATCGGAGGTACATCCGCAAGAGCATCTGGGCCCAATCGCAGGATTCCGTGCCTCCCGCCCCCGCGTTAATCTCCACGATGGCGTTGCTCGCATCGTGTGGCCCCGATAGCAGCATCTGGAGCTCAAGGCGCTCGGCCGTCTGCTGCGCTGTGCGTAGGTCCGCGGCCAGAGAAGCCTCCAGATCGGTTTGGGCAGCCTCGCTCTCCTCCAGCGCGAGCTCCGCCAGATCCACCAGATCGCGCACGCTTGCGCTCAGCTCCATTATCGGCTGGATGGACTCGCGCAATTGGGAGAGTTCGCGCAGAAGGGACTGTGCCTCCTCCGGATTGTCCCACAGCTCGGGCGCGGCCGTGCGCGCCTCCAGTTCCGCTATGCGGTGCTGCTTGCCGGCGATGTCAAAGATGGTCTCCGAGTTTTTCTACACGGCTCTGCAGCTCCCGGGCCGCGCGCCGGGTCTCCTCGATGGTCATGCGTGCCTACCCTCGTAAATAGACTGTCCAATCTCGCTGGTGTTCCCCTGGCGGAACTCAGTATACTCATGCGAGGCCATCAGGTGCTCCTGGCGGCTTGCGCGCGTACCCAGGCTTCACGGGCGGAGCAGCAGCAGCCGGCCGGGCAGCGCGCCTGCAACACCGAACAATGATTACCACGCGCATGGAGTCACTGCTGGCGGCCGCACGTGCGGGAACCCGCACTCTCGTCATGGGTGTGCTTAACGTTACGCCTGACTCCTTCTACGACGGAGGCACCCACCAGGACCCGGCGTCCGCAATAGACCACGCCATGCGCATGCTGGACGCGGGAGCCGACATCGTGGATGTGGGCGGCGAGTCGACCCGGCCGGGATCGGAGCCGGTGGACGCCGAGACGGAGCTGGCCCGTATTCTGCCGGTGATAGAGCGCCTCAGCGAGCGCACCAATGCCGCGATCTCCGTGGATACTACCAAGAGCCGCGTGGCTGCCGCCGCGCTTGCCGCCGGTGCCGCCATGGTTAACGACGTGAGCGCGATGACTCGCGACCCCCGCATGGCGGAGATTGTGGCCGCCAATGGCGCTGCAATCTGCCTAATGCATATGCGAGGAACGCCGGCCACAATGCAAGCGCTCACCGATTACGAGGACGTTGTGACCGAGGTGCGTTCCTGGCTGAGCGACCGCGTGCGTGCGGCAGAGGCCGCGGGGATCCCGCGCGAGCGCATCGTGGTGGACCCTGGTTTTGGATTCGCCAAGACGGTGGACCAGAACCTGGAACTGGTGCGCAGACTGAGCGAGATAGCGAGCCTCGGCTGCCCTGTGCTGCTCGGCCCCTCCCGCAAGAGCACAATCGGCGCTGTACTGGGTGGACTGCCCGTTCACCAGAGGCTGGAAGGCACGGCCGCCGTGGTGGCGCTCGCCATAGCAAACGGCGCGGCGATAGTCCGCGTGCATGATGTGCTGGAAATGACGCGCGTGGCGCGCATGACGGATGCGATCGTGCGTACCACGTAGCCCGGCGAACGCCAAGGCAGAGCCGCACCTAATGGCGCGGCTCCCTTACGCTGCTACGGCACGAGCGTGGCGTTGGTAACTATCGGCCGGTCAATCCACACCAGGTCTATATCGAACGACCTTGGCTGGAACCCCGCGGCGGAGAGCAGCAGGCGGTACTCGCCGGCCACAACCCAGAAGCCGTACGCACCATCCGCGCCGACCACCACGGTGCCCAGAACCTGACCATCCGATCGGCGGCTGAGTGTCGCCGTAGCTCCGGATGCGTCGGTCCTGCCCTGCAGAGTGATGACCCCCCGGATATTCGTGGGTCCACCCGGAATAGGTCCGACCAGAGGCGAGATTAGCACGTCGCCAAGGTTGTTCATACCCGAGCCGAGAGGTGGATCGAAGAAGAGCGGCTTGTCCTGAAGCCCCGTGGCGCGCACCATTCCAGAGGGCACATCGGGGCTGCCTAGACCGGAGGGGAGACCGGTAATCTCGAAAGTTCCGACGGCGGAGCTCCCATCCGGAAGAGTTCCGGAGCTGGGGGTGACAGCCCGCTGGCCGTTGATCCACACCACGGCGCCGCCCACGGGCTGCAAATCGTCCGCGCGAACCACTCTTCCCTTTACAGAGGCGTCATAGGCGCCGTTGGTCAGAAAGATATCGCCGAGGTCGTTGACAGCGTTCGTTGCGAGAGTGGGCAGCGCCTGCAAGAGAGCGGTCATGCCGGCCGCGGTTACCCTTATCTGGCGGCTGGACGGCGAGGCATTCTCGATACGAAACGTTCCGTCCGCGGCAGTTGTTACAGTGGAGCCGCCGATGGTAACCTGCGCGGCGGGATTCGGCGGCTGGTTGGTGGTTACCAGAAGGATGCGTCCAATAACCACTGCCGCGCCGCCGCCGCCTCCCCCGCCCCCACAGCCCGAGAGGAGGGCAACGGCCGTCGCGCAGCCGAGAGCTGCCGCGAGAATCCGGCTCGGACCGCTTCGAAACGTGTGTCTCACTTGGATGTTCCTATCTAACAAGAATCACGGGCTGCACCACGCGGGCAACTTCGCCGCTCTCCGAGACGGCCGTAACCTCCAGGAGATATGTGCCGGCAGGCACTGCAATGCCGTTCTCGTCGCGAGAGTCCCACACGAGGGCGGTGCTGCCCTGGCCGGCGGCCCTTCCCTGCGCAATCCTGCGAACTAGGCTGCCGCTTCCACCTCGAACCGTGGCGCTAACGCTTGCTCCTTGCGTGAGTTCAAAACCAATCTGTAC
>CAZGLN010000335.1:0-3816 GCA_964526545.1 uncultured Chthonomonadales bacterium | reverse complement strand
GTCATGACCCTGCTCCACTCGCTCCAGCCCCATCGGTTCGTTGTCGGTTTCCAGTATGCCGTTGATCCCTCCATTACCACGCGCCGCCTCAGGGCCTCCAGCAGAGGCCGCGCTTCCTGGCCGGAATGCAGGGCCGCAAGCGCGTGGTAGGCCAGCGACTCGGCGGGCTCGCGCTCCGGCGGCGAGACCTCGCGCGCAACCGCACCGCCTGAGACCGCGAGCGCGTAGCGCAGAAAGCCGCGATTCTCCGGCGTGGTGCGGCCGAGCAGATCCGCAAGGGCCTTGCGCGCGCGATGGATGGCCTCGTCTGAAACGGAATGGCCCGCCTGCCGTGCCGCCGCCATCCCAATCAGCACGTAGGCGGTCATCCACGGGTCGTCCGCGTCGTACTCCCACCATCCCCAACCCCCGGAGCCATGCTGAAGCCGGTAGAGGCGCGTGAGACCGTCGCGAAGCAGCGTGGAGGCATCCTTGTCCGGCGCGCCATTGCCCATATGGCGCGCCCATATCGCCGGCATCAGGCGGCTCATCGTCTGCTCGGTGCAGGCGTAGGGATAGGTTCGCAAGTACTCGGCGGCCTGCGCTATGGCGCCTCGCAGCGAAGGCGTGATGCGGACGACCAGGCGGGTGGCCGAGGGCACGGCGGCCGCATCCAGGCGGCATGTCTCGGTCTCGGTGGCCCCGGGGGCGATTTCGCCCGCGAACGTCTGCAGCACCTCCCTGCCATGCGGCTGAACCGGAAGAGTCACCTCCACTCCGTCCGTCAGCGGCCGATTGGCAGCAGTGCCCTCGAAGGTCCAGGCCGTCGCCGTAACTCTGGCATCGCCGATGTCGCGGGCCTCCACTTGCCAATCTACGGTGGCCGTGCCTCGCGGCTGCACTGTTACTCGCTGGGTGTCTGCGCCCATTATATTGAGACCGACGGCCCGCAGGCGCACCTGCGTGAGCCTGGGGCTATCCGTCTCGTTGTGCACGATGACCCTGAGCCGCGATTGGTCCAACTGGGTGAGCAGCCGCGGCCGCTCGAGTCGCACAAAGAGGTCTTTGGTGACAAGCAGCTTGGAGGCCTGCCTGCCGAGCGCCGTCTGGAGGGTAACCGCCTGAGCTGTTGCTCGCCAGGTGGTGAGATTGTCGGGAAGCCGGAAGGTCACTGACGCGCTGCCGGAGGAATCCGTTACAAGTGCGGGATTCCAGTACGCCGTGTCCTCGAACTTCTTGCGGGCTACGATTTTAGGCTCTGCCTTGTCGGCGTCGCCCAGCATCACGAGCTCGAAGGAGTAGTCGGTTGACACCTGGTTGTAGCGGCGCGGATAGAAGGCGCGACGCAGAGCGTTCGGATTCTCCTCGCGCAGCGCGTAGATCGCCTCGTCCACCACTCCCAGCGAGACCTCGGCTGGAACGCCGCGCCCTTGCGCGTCGGCGGTGCGAATGCGCAGGGTAACGGGGTCCCCTGGTTTGTAGCGCGGCAGTTTGCCGCTCTCCGAAACGTGGTCCGGTGCGACAGTTACGGTCAGCTCCTTCTCCGGCAGTGCGACCAGCAGCTGCGCCTCGGATCGCGCGAACTTGCGGTCGCGCACATAGCAGGCCGAGACATAGGCGTTCGGGCCGAACTCCTCCCTGACCGGTATCCGCACCACGGTACTTCTGGCGCGCAGCGGCACAACGCTGGTTTCAAAGACGCGCTTGCCCTCCACGGTGAGCAGCAGCGATTGGCCCGTGCGCTGCGCGTTAATCAGGACGCGGGCGGTATCGCCCGGCCTGTACCGGCGCTTATCCAGGTGCACGGAGAGGTCCGCATACTCGGTATTCAGATCCGATACGCCGTCCCGTGCGCTGTAGATAAAGGCGCGGCCGATAGAGGGCCTGTTCCGGTCGTCGCGCGCCGCGGCCTCCAGCCGCAGGCTGCCCGCATCCCGCGGAGTGAAAGTGAGCAGCACGGCTCCGTTCGCGTCGGTGGTGCCGCTTAGAGCCCCGACGGGAACGTAGGTGAATGTCGGCGCGGAGTAGTCTCGCCGGTCGCGGTTTCGGCGCTCCAGCGCAATGGTCAATTCCACTGGACGGTTGGGGGCTGGGCGGCCCTCGTAGTCACCGACCTTCACTACCAGACTGAATGGCTTGCCTGGCTCGGCAAGGTAGCCCTCCGGTGCGACCGTAACCCGGAGGTCAGACGCGGTAACCTGCACGCTCGCCTCCGCCGAGGACTCGCGCCCCGAGGAATCCTGAACGGTGGCCGAGATGGTATAGGTCTCTGCCTGGACGCTCGGCGCAGACGCGGCTCCTCTGGTATCGAAGGGAATGGTCGCACGGCCATTCTCGTCCAGCACGGCGGTGCCTTCCGCCACGAAGGAACCGTAGATCCCGCCGTATCGCTCCGCGCTTAGCGATTCCTCATCCTGGGATTCCCAGCCGTACTCGTCCGGGAATTCCGCCGACCAATCCGGATTGGCGTAGATGTAGTAGCGGACCTTCGCCCCCGCAACGGGAGCGCCGAAGTAGTACTCCGCGCGCACCTCCGCCGCGCCGCGCGTTCCTCTGGTAACGCGCTTCTCCACGGGACGGACTTCCACCTGAAACTCGGGCTTCTTGTAGGAGGCAACTACGAGGTCGTGCGTATGCCGGCTCCGGCCTGCCTTCATTAGAACGGAGTAGACGCCTGTGGGGGCCTCCGCGCTGAGCACGAAGGAGCCAAACACACTGCCATAACGATTGGTGGTCAGCGCGGCGCGGTGGACAGGCTCGCCGTTCGGGTCTCTCACCTCCAGGGAGACGGGGAGGCCGCTCGGCACAATGTAGCCCTGCTGGCCGCTTTGCCGCACAATCGCCTTGAAGTGGATTGTGTGGCCGGGCCGGTAGATGGGCCTATCCGTATAGATGTGGACGGCAAAGCCGGAGGCGCCCTCTTCCTCATCGTAGTATCTGCCAGCCACCGCCTCGTCGGCGCCGCGACGGGCTATTACTACGGCCCGGCTCTGTGTCCAGGTCGGTTCCTCGGGTTCGTCACCCACCCGCTGCCCTGGCATGGTTGGGAGCATTGCCCGCGCGAGTCCCTGAGCATCAGTGACGGCCCGCGCCACGATGGACCCTTGACGAAGCACCTCGATGCGCGTCTCCGCGAGCGGCGCGCCGCTGTTGAGATCCACCGTGTAGGCCACCACCTGGCGATTGGCGCGCTTCACGACCAGCGCGGTGTTCGACACCACGAAAGCATCGGGCACTCTATCGCTTCCGTGCTCTATCTGGGCCAGGTAGAGGCCAGGATTGAGACTGCCAAGGCGCACCTCCTCGCGGAAGAACCCCTCACGATCGGCCTGCGTGATGGGCAGAGTGACCTGCCTCGCGACTTGGGCGCGCTGGCCATCCGGCGCCACGAGCAGTTCCGAGGGGAGCTCAGCGGGTTCGCCGTAGGCGTTCGTTACCCGCGACAGCCTGTCCAGGTTGCTCGCATCACGGAGAACACTGGAGAGGCGCGTGTGGTAGAGGGTGAACCGGAGCGCGTCCTGTCCGCGGGGTTTTGCCCCGTCCACGTAGCCATGCACGAAGAGCGAGACGCTCTCCGTGGTGCCGAAAGACCTGCGATGCTGTGCCACCTGCAGGTTGGGTTGGCTGCGCCCGAGGGTGAGCAGCACCGGCGATGTGGCGCGCTCGACCACGGTTACCACGATCCCTTCCACGCGGTAGGCCTGCGACGCGGCCGACACGCGATACTCGCCCACCAGCACCTTCGGGAAGGCGAAGCGGCCGGATTGGTCGGTGGTGCAGTAGCGCGTACGCGGGTTCCTCCCGTCCGCGGAGGTCAAGTAGACCTCCACGCCCGCG
>CAZGLN010000334.1:0-3833 GCA_964526545.1 uncultured Chthonomonadales bacterium | reverse complement strand
TCCCCTCGCCCGAGCCCTCTGCCCTACCGTAAGGCACTCCTCGGGAGCGCGCCGGTCCCTTGCTGGCATGGGTAGGTGGTGCCGGAACGCTCCAATCTGAGGGCCATCGCTTCGCGACGGCGCCTCAAGCCATAGGTCCGCCGCGGGCTAGACACTCCTCACCCGGTCAGCCGCACTCTGCAGTCAGGCATCGCGCTTGCGTGCCACTGCCTAGGCTCCGGCCTTGCGCTCCATGAACCAGTTCGGCACGCCATTCACCGTGTCTTCGGCAACCACCTCGAAGCCGTGTCTTCGGTAAAACGCCACGTTGATCTCTTTGTCGGTCTCCAGCCAGGCCGATTGGCCGCCCTCCTCCACAATACGGCAGAACGCGCGCAGCAGCTGGGACCCTATGCCCTGTCCCTGCAGCTCAGGCAACACACCCACCGGACCAAGATGCCAGTGCGGAACGGCAGGGTCGTGCCTGGACCACGCGCCGAACTGTGCCAGCAGCTTGCCGGTTCCCGCCAGGCCGCAGTGCCGCACCAAACCTGGAAGCAGCGCGATCTTCTCCGGAACAGCCAACTGGCAGCGGCCCGGTGCCATCATTCCGCACACACCGACCAGATTTCCCTCCCTATAGGCTCCCAAAACGCGCCCCTTGCTCGCCTCCTCCAGTGCGAGAAATGCGCGAAATACGCCGGTCAGACGCCTCACCCGCGCATCCGCATCAATGCCCAGAGCCGCGATATGCAGCGGATTATCGCGCATGCCGCTGCCAAGCACGGAAGCGGCCTGCGGCACTTCGGATCTGCGAATCGGTCGCACTTCGATGCCATCTGCCTGGCCGGCCATGCAGATCTCCCGGATGTCGTATGTAGCTCGCCCATGAATTCCCGGCGCGGCGCAACGGAAGCCGCACTCTCCACCAGGCCTGCTGCAAGGACTGTTCCACAGGCTATCTCAATCCACCTTCGGGCCGATGTAGCGTGTAGCAACCACCACATCGTCGTACCAGACGGTACGGGTAGTTCCCCCGCCCGCGCGGGCGTAGGCGGTGGCTTCGAGCCAGAGCGAGAGGGAGACCTTGTTCACTTTGAGCGATTCGGTGGAACGCCAATTGATGCCGTGGAACGCACCGCATTTCTGGCCGTCAATCCAGCAGTCCAGCTCGCCATCGTCCTTGCCGGCCGTGTTAGCTTTCACTCGCCACTCTACGCAGACCCAGGTTTCGCGTCTGGGCACGCGGTCCGGGGTTGGCTGGAACCAATTGCCCCAGTAGTTGCCGCGCGCGTCAGGCTTCATCTTCCACCAATAGGCGTAGAAGATGAGCGCCCCGGGTGGGTCCCAACCGCGGGGACCGATCGGCTCCAGGGTTGCCCAGAAGAACTTGTCTCCATCGGGCGCCTTGCCTGCTCCCTTGAAGCCGCCCTGGCCCGCATCGGCCATGAAGCCGCCTCCGCCGTGACCGTGGTAGCCGTAGTCGCTGCCGTAGCGCACGTAGTACCGCATGTAGAGCTCGTCGCGGCCGGGCCGCAGCCACTTCACGAAGGTTACGTCCTCGTAGCCATTCTGTCGAAGCTGTATCCGGGCGGAGCGCCGCCCCCTGGCAATGCCGGGGCGGGTTTCCGCCTCCACGGGTTCCGATCGGTCCGTGCCGAGGCTGCCCAATCGGCGGCTCACCTCATCCCACGCTGCCCCAATGGGACCCACTTCGAAATCGTCGTGGAACAGCACCGCCTTGTCGCGGCCGATGCCCTGGTCCCTGGGATAGGAAGCAGCGAGCGCGGTGCTCTGGCCCTCCGCCGACCCCCCTGAAGCCGCGATTACGGCCAGGAAGCAGTAGGATAAGAGTGCGTTCATTATGAGGGTCCTCCCTCGGTCGCGGTGAGATTTCGGAGCCATTCGTCGTACAACCTGCCTGGACCTCCTCGCGGAGGCTCATTCGGAAGGCGGTGCTTCCTGGCCTCGCCAATCATGCGCTCCGGGCAGGGGAACCCGCGGCGCGAAGCGAATCTGCAAGCAGCGTATACAGAGATATCGCCGGGTCTCCACCTTTCTTCCGCGAGGGCGGCCTGCGGGTACGCCCGAATTCTCTCTCGGAGGCTGGGCCGATGCGATTGCAATCTACCGACCCGCACAACCTCCGGGCTCTCCCCTCGGCGGCGTGACCATGGGCCACGGCTCCAGCTTCGCACTCATGAGCGGCCTTGCTATCACGCTGGTCGCGGCGCTCGTGGGCGGCTTCGCCGCGCGGGCGCTAAGGCTGCCTGTGCTGGTCGGATATATGATGGCGGGCATCGTCATCGGCCCCTACACACCCGGCTTCATCGCGAACGAGCAGACGGTCTTCTCGCTGGCGGAGATTGGTGTAGCGCTGCTGATGTTCGCCGTGGGCGTTCAGTTTTCCCTGAAGGAGCTCAGCCACGTCCGACGTACCGCGCTGGTGGCAGGAAGCATCCAGATTCTCGGGATGGTGCTCTTCGGCATACCAGTGGCCCATCTCATTGGTTGGAACGGCTACGAAGGGCTCTATCTCGGGTGCATAATGGCGCTCTCCTCGACGGCTGTCGTGATGCGCGTACTCGAGGAGCGTGGTGAGCTCGGCACGGCGCACGGCACGTTGATGATGGGCCTCTCGCTGGTGCAGGATCTCGCGGTCATCCCGATGGTGCTGCTGCTGCCCGTGGCGGCGGGGCTGCAGCCCAGCGGAGGCGCGGCCACCACGCTTGTCTGGACGCTTGTGAAGGCCACCTTCTTCCTGGCGGCCATGGTGATTGTGGCGGCGCGCCTGGTGCCGCCCATCTTGGCGCGTGTGGCGTCCGTGGGTTCCCGGGAGCTCTTCCTGCTGGCGCTGGTCTGCCTCTGCCTTCTTGCGGGCGGGGCGGCCGAAACGCTTGGGCTCGGAATGGCACTTGGCGCATTCATCGCAGGCATCGTAGTCTCCGAATCGGAGTATGCCCACGAGTCCCTCTCGCAGATTCGGCCCTTGCGCGATGTGTTCGCCTCCGTATTCTTCGTCTCCGTCGGCATGCTGCTCGATCCGCAGCAGGTCGTACGCCACTGGGCGGCCGTCTCCGCGGTGGTGGCAGCGATTATCGCGGTGAAGGCTGGCTTGCTCATTGCACTCATCAGGCTGCTTGGCTGGCGCGGCCGCACGGCATTCTCCGTCGGTTTCGGCCTGGCGAATATCGGGGAGTTCTCCTTCGTGCTGCTGACTCTGGGCCGCGCCAACGAACTCATCTCCTCCGAGATGATCGGCGTAGCGAATGCCTCCGCGATGGTCACGCTGATGGCCGCACCTTTTCTACTGCGCTCGGCGCCCTTGGCCTTCCGCGGCATGCTCCACATACCCTGGCTTTCGCGCATGGTCTGCGGTCGGCATGAGACCTCGGAGACCGCCTGGCTGCCCTCCAGTCCATCCGCCAAGGACCACTGCATCATTGCGGGCAGCGGCCGCATCGGCCGCTATGTGAGCGACGCCTTGCTTGCGCAATCGGTACCGCAGGTCGTCATAGATTTCGATGCGGTTGCAGTGGGGAGGCGCCGCGAGCGGGGCGTGCCGGTCATCTACGGCGATGCGACGTCCGAGGATGTCCTGCGGATCGCGCGGCCCGCCTCGGCGCGGCTGGCGATTGTCTCGCTGCCGGAGCAAGCCAGCGCCGAAGCCGTGGTACGCCTTCTCAGGAAGATGGCCCCCGACCTGCCGATTATTGCCAGGGTGCATAGCGGGGGCGATATGGCCGCCATGGTGCGCGCCGGCGCCGATGCCGTGATACACGCGGAGTTCGAGGCGGGAGCGCAAATGGTGCGTGAGACCCTGGCCAGGCTCGCCGTTCCGCCTGTCTCCATTG
>CAZGLN010000333.1:3138-3876 GCA_964526545.1 uncultured Chthonomonadales bacterium | reverse complement strand
GGTGCTCACCCGCTTCATCACGGATATGGGGGCCATCGGGGTTACGCTGCCGTTCAAGGGCGCCGCGCCCGCGGTGGGCATTCAGGATGCCTGCAGGGTGAGCCCGGGCAGCAAACTGGTCAACGGCAAGAAGGTCTACCTGGAGGATCTGGATCTCACGGCCGAGGAGGATGCCGGCGCAACCAAGGCCATCGCGGAGGGACTCGCCGCGCAGGTCTTTGAGGATCCAACCGCACAGCGGCACTTCACCGAGCGATTCGCCATTGTCTCGGATGAGCTCTTCAGCTTCCTCTCCGAAAACGGCACCGAGATTGCCGCGCGCATCGCGCTGGACGAAGAGACCGGCACCACCTCGGGCAGCGGCGGCAACCTCTGGTACGAAGAGGCCGTGCCCGCCGAGACGCTCTTCGTGGGCGCCGTCCTCTGCACCAACGGCAGCGAGCCCGCCCAGGTGCTCCAGCAGATCGCGGAGAGACCTATCCAGGTGGGCGGCAACGCAAGCGTGGGCCGCGGGCTCTGCCGCGTCATTGTCAAGTGAGGAGAATGCCATGACACGCTCACAGCAGTTGATGAAGCTCGCGCAGGAGCTGGTTACCAGGGTGAAGAGCGAGGGCGCGGACGTGCAGAAGACCTACGGCGGCCTCTGCCACGAGTTCCCCGTGATGGTGCGCACCTGCGGGCTCTGCCAGGCCGTGGCCTTCTCGCTGGACAAGGCCGAGGGCAACAAGGCGCACGCCC
>CAZGLN010000333.1:0-3097 GCA_964526545.1 uncultured Chthonomonadales bacterium | reverse complement strand
GGCGAGACACATCCAGGACCTGGACACCACGCAGTACATGCTGGCCACGCGCAACGCGGTGGCGGCCTGGCTCTTCTTCAAGCGCTTCGCCGTCTCCATCCTCAAGGTGAAGACCGGCCAGGACGCCAGGAGGGATTAGCGCCATGGGGAACCAAGCCTGCAGGAAGCCGTTGCTCGAGATTGCCGCCGCCCGCGCCTTCGCCCATCCCGGCCTGGCGCTCAGCCGCTACCTCACGCACAACGGCGACAACCACGAGAAAGCCAAGGATCTGCTCAATCGCGTGGCAGCCAGCCAGCCGAGCGAGGTGTACAAGGCGGCATTCGCGCGCTACCGGGCGGCCCTGTCGGGTGCCGTGCGGTTGGAGCTGGAGTTGGGCGGGCCTCTCGCGCTCGGCCTGGGCATCTCCAGCCCGCTGGAGGTCGGCCTCACCACGCTCCACACCTACGGCATGCCGGTCATCCCCGGCAGCGCCATCAAGGGCGTGTGCCGCGACTACCGAGCAGGTGCTGGATAGGGAGAGCGAGCAGTTCCTCGCCCTCATCGGCAGCCAGGAGTGGGCGGGCCTCTGCATCTTCCACGACGCCTGGTATGTGCCGGGTTCGGCCGCTGGCGATAGGCCCTTCCACCGCGACGTGGTCACAGTGCACCATCCCGGCTACTACCAGAAGAAGGGTGCGTGGCCCACGGATTTTGACGATCCGAATCCCGTGCCCTTCGTGGTGGTGAAGCCGGGCAGCCGCTTCCTCTTCGCCCTGCGGCCGCCCGCGCCGGAATGGGCGGACTTCGTGGAGAAGCTGCTGGAGCATGCCATGACCAGGCACGGCGTAGGAGGCAAGATTAACGCCGGCTACGGCTGGTTCAAGCCTCGGAAAGCCGCGGGCCCAGCGCCTTCCGGCGCACAGGCGACGGCGGCCAGGGAGCCTGCCTCGTCCGAAGCCACGTGGCGTAATGTGAAGTTGACCTATGATGCCGGCTCGCAGTCAGTAAAGTGCTCAACAGGTGACGGCACCGCCACTGCCAAGATGGACGCATTGGGCCTTACAGAGGCGCAGATACAAACGCTGAAGAAGCGGAGGGAACTGCCCAATGTAACAGTCAGTGTGAGGCTGATTGGCGGGCGCAATTACAGAATACTGAAGGTAACTGAACAGTGAATGTCCTCTCGCGTGTGATTGTCTCGACAGTCGGCACCAGCATGCTTACGAATGGGGCCCCGCCGGAGGTGCGGGGCCTCCTCACCCGCACGGCGAACACTCCCGAGCCGAAGCTGAGCATTCCGGACCGTGCCGCGCTGATCGCCAGGGCGGAGGAGGTGCGCGCGGGGATGGAGGCCGCCTCGCCGGAGGCCGCGCAGAAGCAGAGCGCCGAGCTGAACGGCGTGGTGCGGCTGGGCCTGAGCAACGCGGATACGCACTTTCTCATCGCCACCGATACGCTCCAGGGCCGGCTCTGCTCCGGCATTGCCGCGGAGTGGATCCGGGCGCAGGGCGTAGATGCCTCCGCACACCCCATCAATGGCCTCACCACGGCGGATACCGAGAGCTTCCGTGCCGGCGTCATCAACCTGCTGCACTGGTGCGATACCACCCTGCCAGCCCTCCAGGCCCAGCGGCGCCGCGTGATCTTTAACCTCGTTGGCGGCTTCAAGGCCATGCAGGCTTATATGCAGGTTCTGGGCATGTTCTATGCGGATGAGATTGTCTACATCTTCGAGAGCGGAAGCGAGCTCATCCGCATACCGCGCCTGCCCGTGCAGTGGGATCATGAGAGCCTGCGGAAGCATGCGGCAGTGGTGGTACGCCTCTATCACGGCGCGCAGGACACTGCTCCGGAGACGACTGCCGGCATTCCGGAAGCCTATCTGGAGGAGGTGGAGATAGAGGGACACCGGCTCGTGGCGCTCAGCACGTGGGGCCGGGCCGCCTGGCTTCAGCACCGCCTCGATATTCTCTCCGGCGACCTGCTGCCGTTGCCCAACATCACTTACGAGGCGCGCTTCGAACGGGACTACCGCGGCCTGAATGAGAGGGAGGTGCGCGCTTCGGTGCAGGATGCGGTGGCGCGGGCCTCGGTGCTGCTGGCCAACGGCGGCCCGGACCTGCTGCGGCGTGACGGCAGCCTGCATTACACCCCCCTCAAGGGCGTGCCGGGCGTGGACCACTTCCGCGCGACGCAATCCCTGCGCATCACGTGCACCCTGCAGGGAGCCCAGCTGACGCTGCGCAGGTGCGGCGGCCACCATATCAACGACAATCCCTGAGGATGCCCGCTATCGGCGCCGTGCTGCCTTCCGCGCCCTAGCCGCACCAAATGGCGTTGGTGACACTCCGCCGCTTCACCAACCTGTTGCTGCACCGGCACAAACATACGTGCGCCGTCTGGAAGGCATGCAGGCGGCTAGGGAGCTCACCGCATGAATGCCGTTGAGATAGTAGGTCTCTCCGCAGATGTCCTGGGGCTTGCTGCGTTCTCGGTCAGCGCTTACCTCTATTGGCGGCTTCGGTCCAAATACGCCCGCGCCATGAAGGCACGGGCGGCCATTGCGGCGGATGGAACCGCCGCAGTGGCCATCGGCATCGGCACCTCCATCGCGCCGGACGTGCGGCGCTACCTGCAGCAGCACTACCCCGGGGTGGACCTCGCAGTGGATTACTACCGTGAAGGCATGATTCGCGGCCCGGAGTATCTGGATGCCATCCGATCCGTGCGCGATGAGCTGCGACACATGATGGAGGTAGGGCACGTGCGGCGCGTTCTGCTTTACTACGGCGGCCCCTATGCGCCGGCCGTAGCGATTGGCGCCCTCTTCGACAACTGGGTGCCCGTGGAGGTGTTTCAACGCGACACCGGCCGGGCGACTTATGAGCACGCCTACACGCTGGACGCCGAGACCGTGAAAGGCGTATAACGCGGATAGGGAGCGCCTGGTAGCGCATCGGCAAGGATTTTCGAAGATTCTTCCCTGGAAGAAGGAATCGCCGGCCGGCTTGGTGAACGCCAACGTGCTGGTTGCGGGAAGTCGCCTGGAGCGAGGAATTGCCCGGCCGCTTGCCGCTAACCTCCGAAAAGGCCGAAAACGGGGGGAGGTTAGCGGCA
>CAZGLN010000332.1:0-3876 GCA_964526545.1 uncultured Chthonomonadales bacterium | reverse complement strand
CGGCGCGGGCACCGCGCTTGGGTTCAGCCGGTCGCAGATCGGTGACCGAACCGGCAGCGTGGAGCGTGATGAGTTCAAGCTTGGCCTTAAGAACTTGAACTTGTTCATGAGCTCCCGGCAGAGCAGCGAGCGGTTCGGCCGCTTGACCAGCCTGACGGACGCTGATAAGACGGCGCTTGCGCTCGACATCCGCCGGCAGTACAACCCCCAGGCTGCGGCTGCCGAAGTTACCGCAAAGGATAAGGAGCAGATCGGGCTCGAGGCAGGCCTGAAGCGCGACGTTCTGGGCTTCACGTCCAACCTGGGCAAGGGCGCGTCCGTTTCGTATGCCGTCTCAAGCCTGAAGGATGGCGGCGAGGGCGTTACCCGCAACTCCTTTGGCCTGACCACGCAGGGGCTTACGTTCAGCTACCTCGATCAGCGCATCTCCGACGGCTTCTCCCGGATCGCGCGATTGAGCGACTTTGAGCGCGGCCAGCTTGGCAACGAGCGCGGCATCCGCCGCACTTCCCTGAACCTGGGGCTGGCGCTCAGCAAGACCTCTGCCTTCCAGTTCAGCCAACTTGGCCTCTCCGATGCCTCCGCCGGAATGACCCGGCAGTCCTTCGCCTACAACACGCAGGGCCTCACCGCCCGCCTGAACCTCGCCAGCACCGACAAGGGCTTCTCCCGGGCCCGCGATCTGGCGGGGCTCAACGATGCCGACCGCAATGCCATTGAGTCCGAGCGCGGCTTCAAGAGGATGGATTTCACCGCCAACCTCACCGCCATCAAGGGGCTCAATCTGAGCACCTACACCTACTCCGCCAACAACGCCGCTGATCGTCTGAGCCGCGACATCTTCCGGCACAATCTCGTCTGGACGCCCAACAAGTCCACCGTCATCAACTACCTCACCGAGGGCAACTCGGCCGCGGCAGACGGGCGCGTGATGAACGGGGTGGACCATCAGAGGATCTCCTTCGACCAGCAGGCCCGCAACGGCGTCAAGATCTCGGCATTCCGCGATGTGGTGACCACGGTCGCCGGCGGCACGAAGAACCCGAGCGTAACCACGGACTACCTGAAGTACGAGACCGACAGAGCCAAGCCCGCCAACCTTCTGGCCGAGGCTCGGCGCATTGATTTCGGCAACGGCAAGTTTGAGAACCTGACCCATCTCGACCTGAACTATCGCGCCGCCAAGAACCTTGGCCTCCGCTTCAACCGCCTTGCGATTGATCGCGGCGCCGACCCGTCCAGCGAGACCAACTTGGTTCAGTGGAACTGGCAGGCCTCCAAGACCGTTACCGTCAACGGTCTCTACTCGCTGACCAGCACCAACAACAACACGGATTCGACCGTGCGGTCCCTCGGCATTACCGCGCCGATTGGGAACATGTTCAACTTCACGGGCGCCTACACCGAGGCTGCCACTCGCAACGCCAACTACCGCCGCGTGGCGGACTTCACGCTGGCCACCGCCAAGCCGTTTGATCTCCTGGGGATGAAGCAGACCAACCTTGCGGTTACCTACTCGGGCATCCAGGACAAGGGCTCGCTCCAGAAGGAGCAGGTTGCCGCGAAGATCACCGGAATGGTGGGACAGAACCAGGTCGCGCTCGAGTACGGCGGGAACCTGAACGAGAAGCGCCAGAGCGCCTTCGCGCGCAGCTTCTCTTTCGTCAGCGACCGCAACGAGAAGCTGCCCCTGCACTTCGACCTGACCTACAAGGCGCGCAACGTCAACAACGGCTCCGTGCAGCTGGTGCGGCGCTACAACGCCTCGTTCCGCATGGATCAGGCGACGAAATTGAACTTCTCCTACGTCTCGCTGCCTGAGGATGGCGCGGGCAACATGCAGCCGATCAAGGGCACCACGTTCGGGCTGAACCGACTGATCAACAAGCAGATGAACTTCACGCTCAACTACTCCAACAACCTGAACCTGGCGCAGCGCACCCGCGTGAACAACTTCGCCGCCATCCTCAAGGGCCAGACCGATCGCTTCAGCGCTGTTCAGGTCGGCTACTCGGTGGACATCAGCAACCTGAACGGCCAGAACACCAACGCGCACAACATCTCCTTCGCGTTCGACCGCAACATTGATGCCAATCACTCCTTCGGCATCTCCACGGTCTACACGATTGACGCTGCCCGCGCCAAGAACAGCGTGCAGGCGAACGTCGAGTTCAAGAGCCGCTTCTAATTGCGCATCCAAGCGCTCCCTCCAGACGATTGTATAGCAATCCTAACGATTAATCCCCTGGCATAGAGATCCGGCAGCATTCCGTAGACCAGAAGTCCGAAACCACCCCAGCAGTCGTTTCCCTTCTCCCTCCCAACTCCGCCGTCCCGCTTCAAGCGCGTTAGCCGCTCATCAGGTCCGCTTCGACGCAAGACGATCCGCCTCGCTTTCCGCGGCAGCGTAGGAGGTTGATACGCCGGAATGGCGCCTTCGTCCGGTCGCCAACTATCGCAGCGCCGCCTGGGCGTTATAATGTGGAAAAGAAACCCGCCCGTCGGGAGGTCTTCCCATGATGCACCTGGCGCGCCTCATCGCGCTTGCTGCTCTCCTCAGTGTGGCTCTTGGCGCAAACGCCCAACAGCCGCCGCGTCAACAGCCTGGCGCTCCCGCAGCGAAGAGTCAGCGGAGAGAGGAGCCGCGTCAGCCGGCGCGCCCCGGAACTGCCAGTGGGGCTGGCCCACTCATTCCGGGCGTGGGCGGAATCCCGCCGCGCAGCGCTTCTCAGGCCGAGACGCCGCCGCACCTGCCGGGGCAAGTGCCCGCGGCAGTTGGGCTCCCCGGGATGCCAGGTACCGCCAGTGCGGGCGCAGGGCTCCTCGCCAGGCAGACCAATCCCTTGCTGTTCGGCGTGAACGTCTACTGGACAAATTCCGGATCGCTGCAGGGCTGGGACCGTGGAGGGTTGGCAAACGCGCGCAGGCTCGCCAAGCTGCTTCGAGACGCAGGCGCCACGGTAACACGCGTTCCCGTGGCCTGGGCCGAAATCGAGCGCACGCGAGGCACATACGACTGGCGGGCGCTCGATGGCATCGTGGACTTCCTGCAGAAACAGGGGCTCCAGATTGTCGGTCAAGTTGGCACCACGCCGGACTGGGCCATGGATCAACCGCCCGCGATCGCCGAGCTGTTCCGCAAACAGGGAGTGGAGCCGCTGCTGCGGTGGCGCGCTCCCTCGCCCACCACACTCAGGGACCTCGGCCGCTTCGCGCTGGCTCTGCAGCAACGCTACAAAGGCCGCATTGTTCTCTGGGAGTTTTGGCGCGAACCGGACGGAGACGGCATGCCGGTGGTCGCTCTAGATGAGAACGGCCGGCCGGCAAGCATCCAGCTCGGCGGCGATCCGCGAGCCTACGCGGAGATGCTGCGCACCTTTGCCATCAACGTGCGCAAGGCGGAACCAGCAGCGGCCATCTGCGTGGGCGGGCTCGTCAATCGCAGGCCGGACTTTCTGGAGGCACTCTACGCGAATGGCGCCGGCCCGCACTTCACCGCGGTCGGCCTGGCCTATCGAGGAAAGGAGGAGCCTCTCAGCGCGGAGTGGCTCGACGCGGTCCAGGCCGTCATGACCCGATCGGGAGATGCAAACAAGCGCATATGGATAACTGAGTGGGGCTGGCATGTGGCAGGTCCTGGCGGTGCGGCCGGCGGCGTGAGCGAGGCGCACCAGGCACGCCTTGTGCGCGAGGCGCTGGCCCTGATGAAGACAAAGGCCTCCATTGGCCTGGCCTGCTATCAGGGCCTGAACGATGTTCCGCAGCCTTCGGGGCTGGCGCTCTCCGGCGCGCGGGCAGGGCTTGTTCGCGCCGACCTGAGCCCGAGGCCCGCGCTTCAGGCCTTCTGGCGCACTGCATCCAACACGCCTGATACGG
>CAZGLN010000331.1:1682-3886 GCA_964526545.1 uncultured Chthonomonadales bacterium | reverse complement strand
CGCGGAATACCCTCGAGAAAGGCCGTTGCACCGGTCCTCCGGGGCCGGTGAGGGCGGTCATGCTTCAGATGGCACGCAGCACCACATGCCGGCTTGCTGAGACAAAGGTATTTGCGTTAAATTGCGACTCTCTCGAGCTACCCGTGAGGTAGGAGTTGCCATGGTACCGGAACAGCCTTGTTGATCCGATATTCCAGAGTCATGCGATATCGATTCCAGCGGTGTTACAACCAGGCTGACGGGGGTTTTTGAACGCCGCCTGTGGGGCGTCGAGCAGGTCCTGGCAGTCTCGGAGGCGAACCTTGTAGGCAGTTCTGATCCCAGGTACTGAAACGCACCATGCTTGATCAGGTTCGCTGGCTCTCTCTTACGGATGTCAAGGATCCACGAGGTCACCTTACGGCGGTGGAGGCGGGTATCCATCTCCCCTTCGAGATTCGCCGGGTCTTCTACGTGCACAGGGTTACCCCCGGGGTTCCACGCGGTGGGCATGCTCACCGCGATACAGACCAGGCGGCGGTGGCCGTGCATGGCTCCATGCGCATAGACGTGTCCGACGGTTACGTGGAGAAGACCTATCTGCTTGATGCGCCGGAGAGGGCTCTCTATCTGCCGCGCATGGTATGGACCAGGCTGTACGATTTCTCCCCTGGATGTGTGCTCGTGGTCTTCGCCAGCACGCACTACGATGCCTCGATGTCCATCAGAACGTGGGCGGAATATCTCGCCGAGCGTGGCGCGCCGGACCGACCGGAACCTGGCGGCGCCTGAAGCGGGTATGCTGTAGGGCGCCGTCCATACTTTACCGATCTGTACGTCGCTGCGCTGAGCAGCCGACCTTAGGCACCTATGTCCTGGCAACGTCTGGCTCCGGGTGAAAAGGAGCGCGCTTTCCTCGAGTCCGCCCTTGCTACGGAGGGCACCCACAGCCAGAAGGCGATTCTGGAGTGGCTGCAGGATCGCCGCAACGCCCACCACTTCTCGGTTACGAAGGTTCCCTTGGCGGGGCTGCAGGGGTGGCACATAGATCCCGAGACCGGCGATCTTGCCCACCAGAGCGGCAAGTTCTTCCGCGTGGAAGGTCTGGAGGTATCCACCAACTTCGGCCCCACCGGCCGCTGGATGCAGCCCATCATCAATCAGCCAGAGATCGGCATCCTGGGCTTCCTGGTGCAGCGCATCCACGGGGTCTACCACTTTCTCATCCAGGCCAAGATGGAGCCCGGCAACATCAACCTTCTCCAGCTTTCGCCAACGGTGCAGGCCACCCGAAGCAACTACACGCAGGTGCACGGAGGGGCGCGACCGCGATACCTGGATTACTTCCTCGACCGAAGCCGCGCCCGCGTGCTGGTGGACCAGCTGCAGTCCGAGCAGGGCGCCAGGTTCTTGCGGAAGCGTAACAGGAATATCATCGTTGAGGTCCCCGAGGGCGAGCCGGTGGAGCCGCACCAGGACTTCTGCTGGATGACTCTCGGGCAGATCAACGGACTGCTGACGGTCAACAACATCGTCAACATGGACTCGCGTACGGTGCTCTCCTGCATTCGATATGCCTCGTCGGGTCCATCCGGAGCCAACCACGTCCAGCAGCCGGTGGATGCAGGCTTTAGGGAGCACTCGCTCTACTCCGCCGTGGCGGACGACAGCCATGCCGAGCATGACTTCGATGAGCTCATAAGCTGGATAACGCATCTCAAGACGGACTTTGACCTGAACGTGCGCCGTGTGCCCCTGAATAAGCTCGACGGATGGATTGTTGACGAGGAATCCGTCCGCCATCGCACAGGGCGCTACTTCAAGGTGATCGGGGTGGACGTGACGGCTACCAGCCGCGAGGTCGCCTCCTGGCAGCAGCCGCTCATCGAATCCGTGCCTGGTGGAGTACTCGCCTTCGTATGTCAGAAGAGACGCGGACTTCTTCATTTTCTGGTTCAGGGGCGCGTTGAGCCGGGCAACTTTGATGGAGTGGAACTCGCGCCTACAGTCCAGTGCAATGTGAACAACTATGACACGGGCCGTCCGGATCTGCTGCCGCCATTTTACAGCATTGTTGAGCAGGCAGATCGCTACACAATCTGGTTCGATGCGATCCATTCGGAGGAGGGTGGGCGGTTTTACCATGACGAAAACCGCTATTTGATTGTTGAGATTGGGGAAGACGTGAACCTGACGCTTCCACATAACTACACGTTGATGACCAT
>CAZGLN010000331.1:0-1582 GCA_964526545.1 uncultured Chthonomonadales bacterium | reverse complement strand
ATGATGAGTTTGTACATGTGAGGATCCTTCTGCTTGGACATGGTTCGTTTGCCACTCGTCGCGTGATTCCTGCACTAGTGGCATGTACGGCTGTTACGCGAGTCAGCATCTCTAGTCGCAGGGAGATCGCATGTCCGGAAATTGGATCAAAGCTAGGCAAATGCATACAAGGATACGACCGCGCACTCTCCGAGATTGATTGCGATGCAGTGTATATCTCACTTCCAAATGCCATGCACTTTGAGTGGGCACGGCGTTCGTTGCTAGCGGGCAAGCATGTAATCGTCGACAAGCCCGCCTTTGTAACATTGTTAGAGGCCCAACAAGCGCTGGCTCTGGCTAGAGATCGTAAGCTTTGTCTCGCGGAGGCGACCATATGGAACTATCATCCCCAGGCCGCCGCGGCGCTGCGGGTCTTCAGGGACTGTAAGGACTCGATTTCTCATGTTTCGGCAGTCTTCACTTCACCACCGCTTCCGCCAGGAAGTTTTCAGTACAGCGCCGAGCTCGGTGGTGGGGCGTTGCTGGATCGTGGACCGTATGCTGTCAGCACGGCGCGCTGGGCGTTTGGCGAAGACCCGGAGGAAGTGATCTGCCGCGTTCAGGATGCTCAGGTTGAGGGAGTGGAGCTCTCATTTTCGCTTTTATTCCGGTTCTCCGGCGGACGAACGCTGACGGGATTCTTCAGCCTGCACGCGGAGTACACCAATCGAATCACTCTGCTTGGCGACCATGTCAGGGTAGATATTGATCGTGTCTACACGCCCCCTAACGACTGGGAGAAGCCGCTGAGCAGTCAGGTCAAAAATCAGCATAGCCTTGTGACCTATCAGCCAGCCGATGCTCTTGTTGTATTTGTTCGCAGCTTTGCGCGCGCAGTATCTTCCCAACATCACAGTGCCTTCGCAGATCAGTTGTGGAGAGATGCCGTTCTGCTCAATCGCATGCGGGAGTCCGTTGGCAGCGCGTCTACGGATCTGCACGGTGGTGCGTAGCCTTGGATATGTCGTAATGACTGTGGCGAGCAGCTTTAGTGTCCAAGATTTGCCGTGTTCCCTCTGAGAGGCCCTAAAAGTCAGATGTCCATCCGGGTGTGGGACTACCTTCAGGAGTACGAAGAGGAGCGGGAAGACATTCTTGGGTGCGTTGAACAGGTATTTCGTTCCGGAAGACTCATCCTCGGGCCGCAGGTCGAGGCACTGGAGCAGGAGTTCGCCCGCTACTGCGAATGCGCGTACGGTGTGGGTGTGGGCAATGCAACCGATGGGCTGTTTTTGGCGCTCAAGGCGTTGGACATCGGACCAGGAGATGAGGTGGTTACCGTAGCAAACACCGCTGTTCCCACAGTTGCGGCGATTCAGGCCGCCGGTGCGACGGCGAGGTTTGTTGATGTAAGTGATGAAACGCTGTTGATGAACACGTCTCAACTTGACGAGGTGATTACGCCCCGTACGAAGTGTATTTTGCCAGTGCATTTGTTTGGTCAGTGCGTGGATATGGGTGCGGTCCGCCGTATTGCGGAAGGCGCTCGGATTCGCGTGGTGGAGGACTGTGCCCAGAGCCACGGCGCAACATATCGGGG
>CAZGLN010000330.1:0-3903 GCA_964526545.1 uncultured Chthonomonadales bacterium | reverse complement strand
ACTCCTGGAGGGAATACGCGGCGCGGACAACGCCGAGGCCCGAAAGCGCGGTTTCGAACAGGCCGTTGCGGGCAAGCTCGAGATCATAGCGCGCGATACCGCGGAGTGGGAGACGGCGAGGGCCTATGCGAAGTTCCAGTCCATGCTGGCCGCGAATCCGGATATCCAGGGTCTCTTCTGCGCCAACGATAAGATGGCTCTCGGGGCCATCAAGGCCATCCAGGAAGCCGGCAAGAAGGGCAAAATCGCGGTGGTGGGCTACGACAACATCGCGGACGTCAAACCTTACCTTGAGAGCGGCGAGATGGTTGCCACCATCGAGCAGCGGCCGGACCTGATGGGCAAGTACGGCGCCAGGTTGGCTATCGGCGTCCTGGACGGCGTCATCAAGCCAGGCGGAGAGTTCCTGGTTCCGTTGCAGGTGATCAAGAAGGAGCCCTGAACGAGGGCGGCCTGAGCCCGCGCGGCGGAGCGCGGGCTCAGGCCTGGCCTATGTAGGCATATCAAGGCTTCCAGTCGCGCCAGACGTCCCGTGCGGCCTTCGTAAGGCTCTCGGCCGTCCAGGCGCTTGTGCCGGCCGGGCCAAGTGTCGCACCGTTGCACGCAACGAGGAAGGTAAACTCCGCCTCCCCATTGGGCGCGATTGTGCGGCTCCACTCCAGCTTCGCGGCGCCGTATACGGATTGGTCAGAGGGTCCGCCCACATCCACGAACTTCAGGGCGGCTCCGTTCAGACTGCCGGACACGATCAACTCCGGCTTTGGGTCCACTTCGGCCGGAAACAGCCAGATTGCGTTCAGGATGGGATTCTGATCCTGCGATCGGGCGGCAGGCATCACTGTGATGTCCAGCTTTCCGTTGCCGTCTACATCCCGCCCCCTGAACAGCAGCACCCCTGGCTGATGGCGGCCCCATCGCGCAATGGGATCTACGGTTACAGCCTTGGCGCCCTCCACCACGCACGTCTGCACGCGCTGTCCCGCGCTGGTCCAGTGGCTCTCCATGAGGCCCAGCGCGACCACTACCTCCGCACCCGGCTCCACGGGCAGCAGGTAACGTATGGGCACGCCGCCCAGGCCGGCGCGGATGTTCCGGAATGCCGGGTCACATGGGACCGCCGGGCTGCCCCAGCCAGGCATGCTGGTGGCCTCGTCACAATGACCCCAGGCGCGCATCGGCTGCGCCGTCTGGACGGGATCCGTGTAGGAGACCACCACCCGGCCGCCCACCAGCGCCGAGTGCTCGCGCACAATCGCGCCCTCCGGCATGTCCAGCAGCAATCGCACGGAGAGCGGACCGGCTCCCGGATTCTGCACTTTGGCGCGTACCACGTCCATGCCCGAGGGAAACGCTGGGGCGCGAAACGCCGTTACAAGCAGCCGCGCACCGCCATAGTCCGTCTCAATCTGCGCGCCTGGCACCACTCCGGCGACCCGGACCAGAGAAACCGCGACATTCCGCGCGGCGAGCCCTTCGCCGGCCAAGCGGAGGCGGAAGGCACCCCAGTCCTCCGCTATCGTCCCATCCGCTTCCACCCTGCCTGAGGGGAGACCTGGCGAGCGGAGCTCGACTCCGCTCTGCGCCAGGCACGCAACTGCTAGTGTGAGACCTAGAAACACAACGCTCATGCGCATTGCCTCTCCCCCCTACGCCGAATGCTCAGGTGAGTGCACCACCCGTATGCCGTACATCTGGCCGAATGCTTCAAGGGTTCGCCTGTGATCGCCAAGCGTAACCACCTGATGGAAACCGGCCACATCTCGGCAGTCGTCCACGCGGTCCATCTGGAGGGCCACGCTGGTGCGGCACCCGCCAGCCGGAGGCGTATCCACGTTGTACACAACCTTGCCGGTGTCCACAATCATCTCGTGAGGGCTGTTCATGCGTACGAGCGTTACCGGCGCGCCGACCGGCCAAATCACCTGCATGGCAACGCCCAGCGCGGATTCCGAGTGGTCGCGGAGGACGTAGGGCGCACGCGGCTTATCGAAACCCGCGATCCGTGTACCGCTGGTGCAGTGCGCCACGATGAGCAGGTTGCGGCTGGTCTCGGCGACGGGGTCATTCATGTAGCCCGGGCGGTCGAGCAGGTAGCTGGTCATCATGAGCGAAGTGGCGCCGAAGAGGTCTGCCTCGCATCCGGCCGTTATTCCCTGGTCCTGCAGCAGGGTCCATGCCGCGCATGGGGGAGTTGGCACGAGCTTGTCGCCCACCATGCCCAGACAGTCCATTGAGAGGGCATGGCTGCGCTCCTCCCGCAGGAGCTCCTTGGCGGTTACGTATGCCCGCATGGCGTTAACCGTGTCGTTCCAGTTGGGCTCGACGATTTTCTTTGCGCCCTTGCGGAGGTCGGTAGCGAGGTCGCGCACTTCGGTAGTGGCTGCGACGGTCTGGAAGTGCTTGTTGAAGGTGTCGCGCGGAATCTGGCGCACCTTCGTGCCGAGCCGGTCCAAGACCGTTTCGGCGCGCTGATTGCCATGAATCCAGAGGATCCGCGACTCTTCGAACATCCGCTTTGCGCGAACCATCCGCATGGCCGTCTCGACGGCAGGCCATTCCAGCGTGGAGACCACATGCACGCCGGGTCGCCGTGAGATCTCCAGCACATGACCGGTAAACGAGGTGCCAATCGGCGAGAAGATGATCACCGGCACGCCGGCCTCGCGCGCCACCAGGTCGGCCCATCCCCAGCAGTTCATGTGTTGGAGGATGAGGAGTACGGCATCCGGCCTTTCCCGCCGCGCCTTCTCAACGAAACCGCGCACTCCCGCATCCGCCGAGATGGGCGCGGGCTCGATGCTTCCATCCACGCCCAGACGCTTGCAGGATTCGGCGTATTGCTGGGAGTAGCGGGCCTGGTGTTTGTCGAGATCGTACGTTGTTCCGGGCCAGCCCAGCCAATATGGGCGCGGCATCTCCAGAAAGGCGGAGTGCATGCGGACGCGTGGTCTTGGACGTAAAGACGCCGGGTCAACGGTTCCGTTGCCCGGCGCTGTCTCAACTTGCTTAGCCTGACCAAGTACAGGCGTCAGGGCTCCGACGCTCGCCGCGGCGGTGCCGATGTACTGAAGGCACTGCCTGCGGGAGAGGCATCCCCTGCAGGTGTGATTTGTCTTCATGGTAGTACCCTGTTTGTGTGCGAATGCCGCCTATCCAATGAGCTGTTCACCCGGGTCGGCTGGCGGTTTATGCTCCCCTTTCGGTTCCGAGGTGTTCTTCCTTCGTTGCGCGCTCAGGCTATGTTAAGTCGGTAGATTTTTCCGGGCACCACGCCATCGTCCGCGTTCATGGCGTATACGGCCTTGCGCACGTCGTTGTAGGCCACGGAGCGTATCGCAATGGGCGCCTGCGGCCCGAAGGGCTTCCAGGTGTCCCCTCGGTCGCGCGATATGTAAAGTTGACGATCACCGGCGCTGAGCAACGCCTTGCCCGGAAGTTCGACGGGCGTAACGCGAAGCCTGCTATCCAGCGTGCGCCACACCTGGCCTCTCAGATCGCCGCGCGCCACTCCCGAATTGTAGAACGTGCGCACGTAGCAGGTGCCGTCGGAGAGCATCAGTCCCGGCTCATGCGCACCCACCGATGCGACGCGCCTCCAGGTCTTCCCGCCGTCTGTTGTCCGATACATCTCCTGCGCATTGGCGGCGAAGCCGGAAGTACTTACCACATAGGTCATTGCGTCGAAAACAAAGACGTAGTGCGAGTAGTTGGCGCTGGCTGGAAGGCCGCCGCCTATGTTCTGCCAGGTGGTGCCCGCGCTGACCGAGCGCATGACCGCGTTCTTCTTTTCGTGAACGCCCACGAGGATTGTCCTTCGCAGCTCGTCCGTAAAATCCACCCCTACTCCTTCGAGATGGGGGAGGTCGCCGATGCGCTCGAAGGTGCGCCCGGCGTTGCCCGTGC
>CAZGLN010000329.1:0-3904 GCA_964526545.1 uncultured Chthonomonadales bacterium | reverse complement strand
GTTGGCACCGCCGACGTCATACAGGCCCAGCGGCTCCGCCTGCTCCACGCACCGCCAAAAGCACTGCGTGGACCGCTCATCGAGCTCACCGCCGAGGGAAGTCACCATCGGACCGTGGATTGCGATGGAGTTGGTGTAGTGCGCGATGGCGATGTGCAGAGTGGTTATATCGCTGTATCCTACGAAGAGCTTTGGCGGCACGGCCCGAACGGCCTGCCAGTCGAGGAGATCCACCATACGGAGCGCGCCGTAGCCACCGCGCGCGCAGAATACCGCGTCCACATCCCGGCGCGTCAGCATGCGCGTCAAGTCTGCCGCGCGCAAGGCATCGGTACCGGCCAGGTAGCCGTGACGGTCGAACACATGTTCACCCAGTTCCACCCGATAACCGCGTGCCTCGATGGCGCGAAGCCCCTGTTCGAAGCGGGTGTCGCGCACGGCGCTGGACGGCGCAACTACGCCGACAGTCATGCCGGCCGAGAGCCGCGGTGGACGCACTCGCATGCCTAGCCGGCCTTCACGTTCTGCAGAACCCGCCTTCCGGTACCATTCGCACTCATTGTTACGATGGCCCGCCCCGCGCTATCTATCGCCTGTACAGTCAGCCTTGCGCTATCGCGCGACCATACAGCCCACACCAGAGCGTCGCCTGACCGCCGCAGTGCCACATACGAGTTGCGGCCGTCCGCGGACACAACGTAGCACGTAGTCGGCTTTTCACCGCCCTTGGCGGCTTCCTCCCGAGCGACAAACGCTATCCACTTGCCATCGGGTGACCGGAAGGCGATATCCACAGAGATGGGCCCGCTGCGTGGATTAGGATTGATGGTTGACACCCGATCCGGGAAGGGCAGCCGCGCCACCGTGCGCTTGGCGAGATCGAACGCGTAGATGGAGAAGAGTATGTACCGGGCATTCTTGCTCTTGCGAACCCAAGTGAGCCGCGTCCCCCTGTTGTCAAGGCTCATTCCGATGACGTCGCCCGTGCTCGAGAGCCGGTTCACCTCGCCATACTCCACGGCGTATACATCTCCCGAGCCGGTTCCTGCCTTCTGGGCCGCAAGGAAGGCCACATTGTCCGTGCCCGGGAGCCACACCATGAGCGGCGAAATCTGCGCCAGGTTCAGACGGACCCGAAGCGTTACTCCGCCTTCGGTTACATTGAGCAGCAGGAGCTGTTTGGTTCCATCCTCCATCTGCTGAACCGCCGCAATCCGCCTGCCGTCCTCACGCCACGCGATAGGGCCTGCTATGCCCTTGGCCAGTGTACGCGTGCGGCCGCTGCGCGTATCAAAAACCCGCAGTTCATTCGGCTCGTCGGTCTGCAGAAACGCGATGAACTGCCCATCCGGTGACCACGAGGGCATACCGCAGCGCTGACTATTCGGGACTGGCGTCCGTTCACCACTCTCAAGGTTCGTGGTCACCAGTTGATCGGCATCAACCGCCACCAACTGCTTGCCATCCGGGGAGTGATCCACGCCGAAGCAGCCACTAAGCACGAGGGCAGAAAGAACGACGCCCGCCAGCAGCACGAATCTTGCTCTCATTGTCTGTCTCCTTGCGGCAAGAGGAGGCTTCACCGCGAAGGCCGCGGACTGCACTTGCCGCTAGCCGGCCTCGAGTTCCGGCCTGACGATGGCCTCAGGCACCTCACGCAGCTGCTCCCTACTCAACCGGTAAGTAAGCCACTCCGTAAGGTGGCGCGCTCCCACGCGTTCATAGAACGCCTGCGCCGGCCGATTCCAGTCCAGACATACCCACTCCATACGGCCGCATCCGCGCTCATCCGCCTGAACCGCAAGATGCCTGAAGAGAGCGTAGCCCGCGCCAAGCCCCCGGAATTCCGGCCGCACGAAGATGTCCTCGATGTAGAGAGTCGGGCGCGCCAGAAAGGTGGAATATGTTTCGAAGGCGATGGCATAGCCTGCCACCTCTCCGTCTACTTCCACCAACCACGCCTCGTATCGGGGCACTTCGCCGAAGCCGTCTCGCAGCAGACGGAGCCTCGCCTCCTCATCGGGCGGCTCCAACTTCTCATATACGGCAAGCGCTGTAATGAGCTCAAAGAGCGTCTCGAAGTCCTCGGCCGCGGCTCGGCGCACACGCAAACGCGCGCTCATCGGAGCACCGGCAGAGGCACGTTGAAATCTGGCACCTGCGGCGCGCCCAGAATCTCGAGATCCTCCCGCGCCCTCGCCTCTTTCAGAAGCGGCTCCGACACCTGCAGGAGTTCCACGTGCTCCGTATCGCGAATGCGCACCAGTCTTATTTCGCTGGCTCGGCCCTTGCCGCACATACCCATCGCAGCGCGCACGGCTGCCTCGGGTGTCTCGAGTATGAGCGGCAGCTTGCCGCGCAGGGCGCCGCCCTCTCCGCTAGTTCGGTGGTTCATGAGCGTCGCCTCCATGTCCATCCGCTCCACCAGGCGGCGAGTGGTGATATCGGCAAGGCCAAGCCCGGCGGCGTTGCCATGCGATGCCTCCGTGACATCGAGTACGCACAGGAGCCTCACCTCCGGGCCAGGCCATTCCGCCTCGCGGATGGAGGGCATGCGTACGCGCCCAATCACGTGCGTATCGAGCCCGCTGCCGCTGATATCCTTGCCCATCAGGTCCACCACAAGCACATCTACCTGCTCGAAGGCGAGGCGTGGAGCAAGGCGCCGCGCATGATCCAGAAGCTCCATCTCGCGCTCTCCGCCGATCTCGTCCGACGTGAGTCCGTGGATCTCCGCCGTCTCGCCGTACGGATTCTCGATGACGGCCAGACCGCCCACGATGGGCATAGTGCTCAATAGTCGTTGCGCGACCCTGGGCATGATGTTGCGCAGCCCCTCAGCCCCGAACCGGTGTATCGCCGCGGCACCCTTCTGCTTCCCCAGACCAATGGCGCACATCTTGGCCAGACCGCTCTCGATACGGCCATGGAAGTCCGTGTGGTGCTTGATGCGGTTGACGACCATTACGGCATCCGCCTTCGCGGCGAACTGGTCGAAGTAGACTGGATATCCATCCTCAAGGGTGCCCGCCTGGACCACCTCCATCGTGGCACGCACCGGCGCGCCAACTGCCTCCTCCGTGATGCCGTAGCCCGCCAAAATGGCTGCCTGGCCCTCCGCCGTCGCGCCGCCATGGCTACCCATGGCAGGAACGATGAACGGCCGCGTGCCGAGCTCCTGGAGGCGCGCTACGACCTGCCGGACGATGCGCTGCAGGTTGGCTATACCCCGGCTGCCGACGCCAACCGCCACGGAGGCGCCCCGTGAGAATCGTGGATCTGCCTCCAACCTTCGCATCGCCTCCAGCACGCGCTCTTCAATCGCGGTCAGCACGGGCGCTTCCACCCTGAACCGCACGTTGTAGAGCGGCGGTATCTCCAACTCCGGGTAGTCAAACGCGCGCGTATCGTATTCCAGTCGAAGGCGGCTCATGGAAGTATCCTGAACGAGTTAATGAATCTCTCCGCCTCGGCGGAATGCACCTGCTCGGGAGGCGCGGCCACGGTTACCTGGTAGAGGCGGCGGCCGGCGAGAATCAGAGTTGTTCTCGCGATGGCGCCTCCGCCGGAAATCTCGATCTCCAGACGTCGCGCGGGCTGTCCAGAAACCCGTGTGGAGCTCTCCTTGAGCAACCTGCCGCCTAGCCGACGCACCGCGGCATCCCGCGCTCCCCGCAGTATCTGCTCCGCGGTGAACCGGCGTACCACGCGCTCCGGATAGTCGGAATAGAACACAACGTAGCCCGTGGTGTGTCCGGCCACGTTCGCGGTATGAAGCGGCAGTTCACCGTACGGGGTACGCATCGTCGCGCGATCCGTAGTAGGAGCGGCCGGCATCTCCACACGGAAGCGGCCCTCCTTCGAAGTGTACTGACGCCAGCCAGTCGCAGGCAACGGCCTCTGC
>CAZGLN010000328.1:0-3904 GCA_964526545.1 uncultured Chthonomonadales bacterium | reverse complement strand
GAATCCGACCAAGGAGAACATCCTCAGCTTCACCAACATCGCCCGCTCGACGGTCTGCGCGCAGTGCCACGGCCCCAAGTCCGGCGCCTTCGACACATCCGCCCACGCGGAGATAGTGGAGGCGGTGGTGGAGGAGATCGGCACTTCTCCAGATACCTATGCGCGTACCTGCGCACGGTGCCATAGCTCGCCATTCCGGCTGCAGTACATCGATTCGAAGATGGCGCGCGGAGCCACGGCGACCGAGGTGCACGACTTCATCCAGAACACTACTCTGCTGCCGAGCTCCGAACTGACCAAGTTCTCCACCACGACACACCAGACCGCCTCCTGCGTCAACTGCCACGAGCCGCACAAGCTCACCGGCAAGCCGGCGGGCGATGGCGCCGAGCGGCAGCTGCGCCGGAAGACCGTGAACAACGACATCACGGACGTGGCGCCCGGCGCATCCAACCGCACCCATACAACGTTCGACCATATCTGTGCTTCCTGCCACAACGGCCGCGGCGGCAACCCCGCCAACCTCACCGGCACCAGCAGGCCCAACTTCCACGATAGCAATCAGTACAACATGTACATGGGCTTCGGAGGCGTAGACGGCATCGCCGGTCCGCCGAATCCCGTGGGCAGCCACCCCCACGCGGCCAACGCGCCAGGACAGTGCACCAAGTGCCACATGCCGGGCGGCAACCACAGCATGGTGAATAACCTGGCCCAGAGCTGCACCATCGCCGTGGGAGGAGGAGGAACCGGCTGCCACTCGGTTCAGGATGCCGAGATTCGTTTCGCCACTCGCGGCGCCATCGAGCTGCTGCTCTTCTCGTTGCGCTCCAAGCTGGCAACGTGGGCGCAGAATACCTTCAGGAATCCGGCCTTCTGGGACTACCAGGCGCTGATTCCCGCGACACAGAATCCGCCGGCGAACCTCCAGGCACAGATACCTAACGAGATACGCCAGGCGCGCCACAACTACTATTTCGTCCTGCGCGATCGGAGCCTGGGCATCCACAATCCCCCGTATGCCCGGCACCTGATCAACGTGGCCAACTCCCTGGTGGATCCCCTCATCGGGCGCTCCGCGAAGCCGCCCATCCCCTCCCCCCAGGAGATCCGCCGCATACTTCAGGAGGACCTGCGCCGCGCGTCCAGAGCGGAGCTTCCTTACTGAGACTTCGCTCTGGACCGCATCTCCGGCCGAGGCGCGTGCCGATCAAGCGCCTCGGCCTCTCCTTTTCGGCAAGAGGAGAATGACCGTGAGGAGGAGTGAGCCCGCGGGCAGCCAATCGCCCAACAGCACGTAGAGCGTGCGTGATGTCTCCAGCGAGGGAGTGGCCAGGAAGGCGGCAGGCACATTCTCCGGCGCGGCGCGAAACCGTCCCGTCGGCCGCACCACACCGGTTACCCCGGTCATGGCCGATACCGCCAGGCTTCTGCGGGTCTCAACGGCGCGCAGGACCCCCATCGCAAAGTGCTGACGCATCACCTTGGAGGGCCCGGCCCACGAATCGTTCGTGATGCAGACCAACACGTTTGCACCGCGCCGAACATGCTCCCGTGTGATGCCCGGCGCTATCGATTCGAAGCAGATAAGCACTCCCATGCGCATCGCGCCCACTCGGAGCGGATCTCCGGGCGGCGCCGCCCGCATATCGTACTCAAACACATGGAAATGCTCGGTAAAGGGCAGCCAGGACCTCCCGGGAACCCACTCGCCATACGGCACCAGCCACTGCTTATCGTAGCGGCCGGCCAGCCCGCCGTCCGGATCTACCAGATACGCCGAGTTGTATCCCTCTTGCTCACTATGCCAGTAGCCGGAGCCGAACAGATGGTGCGTCCGGACGCCCGGGACCAGTGATGCGGCCTCCCGCCGTATCTCTGGATCCAGCAAAGCGTTGTCCTGCAGGGCGCTCTCCGGCCACACCACCAGATCCAGCGCATTCGCCGCCAGACTGCTCCCGAGCTCGCGGTACTTCGAAAGATCCTCCCGGAGGCTTCGGGCTTCAGTGCGGCTGCTCGGGGAGTTGGGCTGCATGAGGGCGAGAGAGACCGTGGGTCCTTCGGTCTGAAGCGCTATTCTCACCCCCCCATAGAGAACAGCAACGAGAATCGGCACGACCGCCGCCGCCATCGCGCGGGCCAGGGCGCGTTTGGTGTGTCGCTGCCCGAATCTCACGCTGTCTTCGTCGAACGCAAGTCGCCAGCAAGCAGCAAGACCCGCGTTGCACCAGAGCAGCACGAACGTTACTGCATACACTCCGCCCAGGTCCGCGATCTGCACCACCGCGAGGTTGCGGTACTGCGTATAGCCGAGTAGCGACCACGGCATGCTCAGTGCGCCCTGCCCGCGCAGCCACTCCACAAGTACCCAGCAGGACGCGATACCCACAACCTGCGTAAGGCCCGCGGTCCTGCGCTGCACGGCCCATATCAGCGCACCTGCCAATCCGAACCACCCTGCCTGTATGGCGGCGAGCAGAAGCCACACCAGCCATCCCGCCCAACTGTCGGACCAGCGTACAACCGTAGTCCCAAGCCAGCTAACCGTCCAGCCCCAGTGCGCAATCCCGAAGAGATACCCCCAGCCAAAGGCCCGCACCGCGCTCCGGCATCCATCCAGTGCCATGAGAAGCGGCACCAGCGCCACCCAAGCCAGAAAGCCGAGGTCGAGAGGCGGGAACGCTGCGGTCGCCAGGAGAACGGAGAGCGCGACCAATGCCAGCCTGCGCGCTCCTTGCCCGCCCACAATCCGTTGCGCTATACTGCCGCCCAGGGGAGATGGCTGCATGAAATCCTGTCGTTTCGCTCGCAAACCGGGACGGCCTGCCCGTGCGGCCTGTCTCGGTCTCGCGGCGGTCGGGCTTCTGCTCCAGCTTCATTGCGCGCGGGCGCCAGTCCAGACGGGAGGCGGCGTGCGATTGGTGGTAACGCTGCTCTTCAATGGCCCGGTGAACGATAACTACCAGTACTTCTTTCTCATCCGCAACGGCGCGGACCCCTCCGGCCAGAACGGGCCCATTCCCGTGGTCAACCCACCCTACCTCAACGGATTCGCCACGGGCAACAACACCGTGACTGCGGCGTTCACCGATTTCGTTCAGTATAGCCGCGTGCAGCGCCAGCTCACCCCCTCGGGTTACGCCGTCTATCACCTTCCGGGCGGCATCGAGGGTGATCCCAACCTGAACATCTTCCAGACGCGCGGTGAACCGGACTATGTCGTGACGCCAAATGGATCGCCGCAGCTCAGGTTCGATATTTCGCTTGACCGCCTAAAGCCGAACCCTGGCGAAGCCGATCCCAACAACGGCGCGCAGCCGCGCTACCTGCAGGTAAACGTAGTCGCCACCACCACCACGCCCAACAACCCTCAGGCCGTGGATCCAGCCAAACTCGTGGATGCCTTTGGAGACCAGCGGCCCGGCTCCGGCGACTTTAACCGGTTCATCACCATTGATACCGCCCAGGTGGGCCGTGTGTACCGCAGTGTTACCACCCCGGGCGATCCCTACTACGAGCCGGAACGCGATACGTACCCGGCCGACCGCGACCCCTCGGTGGACCTCATCGCCTGGACCATCCAGATAACGCGGAACTGACTGCTGCCCGGCGCTCCGCGGCATCAGGCTGATCTCCACACCGCGGTCAGCGTGCCTCAGGCTGCCCTGCCGGTGGACTGCGCCGGACGGAGCATGGAAGCGGAGCCGCTATAGTGCGGGCATCCAAGGAAGCAGAAGGCCGAAGATCCCGCCGCCACTCCAAAGCGCCCGGGCTCTATTCAGCAGGCGAGGTTACGGCTTAGCGGAAGAGGCTAGCGCGAGCGAACAACGCGTAACGGTCCCTCTCGCAACGTTCTAGGGAGGAGATCCGAGCAGATCAACAACCATCGGCAGAGAGGAATCCG
>CAZGLN010000327.1:0-3913 GCA_964526545.1 uncultured Chthonomonadales bacterium | reverse complement strand
CTACACCTTCATGACTCTCGGCGCGTTCGGAGTGCTAATCTACCTGAGCGGGCGCGGGCGAGACTACCAGACCATCTACGACCTGCGCGGGCTGGTAAGGCACGACCCGCTCGCGGCGTACGCCATGCTCTTCTTCATGCTCTCGCTGGGCGGCGTGCCGCCGACGATGGGCTTCATGGGCAAGCTGCAGATCTTCTACGCGGGCATCCAGGCAGGGCAGATTGGTCTGGCCATTGTGCTGGCGCTTACCAGCGTCATTGCGGCCTATCCCTACCTTCGCGTGGTCTGGATGATGTGCTTCGAGGAGAGCCAGGAGGGGGCGCCGGAGCCTCCGGTGGCGCGCGGAGGGGCGCGAGCGACCCTGCTTATCGCCGGCGCGGCCACACTGCTCTTTGGGGTCCTGCCCGGACTGCTGACGGGCCTGACGACGTTCAAGCCCTAGGCGGAGACGGCCGCGGCCCTGGCGGCCTCGGCGTTCAGGCGGATCGCGGCAATCTCCTCATCGGTTACCGCCTTCTCGAAGGAGCGGTAGCCGGCCAACCGGAAGCCGTGGCGTCGGCAGATTTCGCTGATCTCCGTTACCTGCGAGGTGCTCACTTCCTTGCCGAGCGTGAACGACTCGAGCCTTCCATCAAGCGCCAGCGCCATCGTCTCGCTCATGCAGGCGTAGGCCGTGCCTGGCGGAAAGCCGAAGCTGAAGGGCGCCTTGCGGTCCACGCGGGTGCAGATCATCTCGCCAGGCACTTTCACCACTCCGCCCTCGATCACCAGGACGTCCTTGCGGGTGCGCGCCACGGCCGTGGAGACATCGCGTGGGCGCGCCACATCGCACACCACGGCGCCGGACTTCAGGTGCTCCGGCATCACAATGGCCTTGGCGGCGCTGCTCACGGCGATCACTACATCCGCATTGCGCAGCCCCGCGGCAACATCCGTGGTTGCCTCAAGATCGGCCTGTGCGGCTCCTTTGAGAGAGGCGGCGAGCCGTTCCAGCCGCTCCGTGTCTCGCCCGATGAGGACCACTTTTCGCGCGGTCTGCGCAAGTATCTCCGCGCAAGTTGCGCCTATCGAACCAGTCGCACCCACCACGGCCACCGTGGCCTGGGAGGGCTCGATGCCCATCCGCTCGGCGGCACTCTTCGCGCCCTCCAATGCGGTAGCCACGGTGTAGGAGTTACCGGTGGTTACGGCAATGCGCAGGCGGCCGGCCAGCGTGATGCCGCCATCGCCCACAACGGATGTAAAGGCGCCGAGGCCCAGTATCTCGGCCCCATACTCCTCCGCTATTCGGCCGCACTGCTCGAGTGTGTTGTACACACGTGCCAGCGGAAGCGAGAGAAACATGCGCGGGGTGAGCGGGCAGCCGATGAAGAGCCCCTCCGTGCGTGGGCCGAGCGCCGAGCGCACTCCCGTTACCGTAGCCACAGGCATCGGTTTGCGAGTCAGGAGGAGCCGCTCGACCACGCGTTCCGGCAGATAGCGCGCGATGGGATACTTGCGGGCGACGTCGCGGCGCGCATCGAGGGGGTGGATGATGAAGGCGAAGCGATGCATAAGTCAGGGATTTAGGTCCTGCACATTCGGCGACCAGTTGAGTTCGGCGAGCTTTCGCATGTAGTCGTTTGGCGAGAGGTCCGCTGGGTGTCTTCCCAGAAGCACTACGAGGACCGCCTCCATGACATTCGTGGCAAACGCGTCGCCGCCAATCTGCGGGGTGGTGGTAATCAGTCTTCGCGCTCCCCGCTCACGCAGAAGCTGGATCTCCGATTCTCGGCTAGACTGCGTGATGATGGTCTTTCCCCTGAGATTATGCGGCATGAAGCGGCGTATCAGGTGCCAATCGCCGGCGATCACGTCGGCGGATTCGAAATAGCGCTCGTACCGCGGTGTGTTCTGTTCCTGCTTCTGACCAGTGGGGTAGATCCATTCGACCGGCAGCCGGGTGATGATGGGCAGCGCGAGCCGCGCGAGCCGCTTCACCATGCCCCATCGCCGGATGGGGATGGGAACACCAAGGCCGAATAGCAAGTCTCCATAGACGACGTGGGGGCATACATGGGCTATAGCCTCGGCCATGCCGAAGCGGTCTACCGCGGACATCAGCAGCACGCGAGATCGGCTGAAATCCACCACGCCTTGCTCCTGAAGCCAGGCGATGGTTTCCCGCTCGAGGGTGTTTTTTAGACCGCTGCCGTCCACCCACGGCGTGATTCGGGCTGGCTCCATCAGGCGGAGGGTCTGCCGAAACGGGTAGCGGCGGTCGCCGGCATACAGATAGGCGTCGGTTCCGCCGATACCAAAGCAGTCCACCTGCCCATCCAGCGAGGCGACTAGCTCACGAAACGTCGCGCGGCTGCCGTCCGTGCCGCGCCGTTCGATGTGGAAGGGGATGCCGAGGAACTCCGCGTGCGCGGACTTGTCACGTTTGGATGTGCCCAGGCTGATGCTGACGACGCGCCGCGTTGATTCCAAGGGCGCCTCCCGAGGATTATTCCCAGCACATTATGGCGCATGAGGCGCCTCGCGACCGGAGCCGCAACCGTGCCGGATGTTCCTGGTGTTGTTGCGGGCCGTGCAGAGGGTGCATGGGTGGAAGAAACGGTTGAAGCCCGAGCGGCGGCAATGGCGGCGCCCGGCATCGCCATATTTCGCGCGGCCGTTTGGGATACGTTATAAGCCAGGACAGACGAAGCCTGCGATGATTTCGAGCAGAACGACCACCCGCACGACGGGTCCTCTTAACGGCACCCGATCCGCATGCCACGGCCATACGGGAAACGGCCGTCGGTACCACATCGAGGATGTGGCCGTGGATTGGCTGCTGGATCAGATATTCCGCGAGCGCAAAGACATGGCCGCGCTGAGGGGATCGGACCTGCGCCTGGAGGTTATCACCTGGAAGCCCCTGGTGGTGGCGGCGGATCGGTCCGCCCTCTTGGGTTCGCTCTGCCTGGTCATTCAGAGAATGGTGCTGCCCGGTACCGAGCTGCTGCTGCGCGTCTATCCCTCACATGACGATGTCTGCGTAACGCTCGAAGTGGAACGCCTTGGTGCCGGCGAGGATGCAGCGCCCATGCTGAAGGACTGCCGCGAGTCGCGCTTCACCGTCGCGGCGAACGCCCTGCGCCGCATGGGCGGCGACCTGGAGGTAGCAACCGGCAGGCGCGGGGGATGTCTTGTTCGCATGTGGCTGCCGCAGTGGATCCCGGATCCTCACGTGCCTCTGTAGCCGGCGGGCTCGCCCGCTTACGGGCTATGCTCGCTCGCAGGTGCCTTGACGTGCCGCCGCCATCCTGCAATAATACATTTAGACTAAGAAAGGAGGTGGTGGCTAGCATGGATTCTAGTCAACGGAGGGACGGCGAGGGCTGAAGCCGTTTTAGCCTTCGGGTCATGAACGGCGTCCCTTGCCGTTCTTCGGTGAAGCCGCGGAGCGCCTCCGTCGCGCGGCTATTGAGAGCTTGCGGTGCATGCATCGCGGGCAGGAGGCGGCCACCGTGCCTCCGGCGGCTGGTCACCACCTATTGGGCTCCGGTTGCATTTCAGGAGCAAGGAGGAGAGCCGGGAGCAGCCTGCTCCCGGCTCTAGTTCGTCTAAGCGTATTCGCCCTGAGGGCGGCCCCGAAAAAAGTTAAGGGGCGCGACCTTAGCCGCGCCCTCCGGGTAGCGCCACGGGGAATCGAACCCCGGTTTGAGAGCTGAGAACCCCCTGTCCTAACCGCTAGACGATGGCGCCGCAACACTGGCTTGATTGTCGCTAAATGATAGCCCGGCAGGGCCGCGCGAGTCAAGAGTCATGCGCCCGGAATGCCGCGCACGGTTCCGGAAACGCGGCGCCTGCCTCGGGCATGAGCCAGGTCTTGTTGCCTCATATAAGAATCTATCCGACGGCAGTTCATTGCCTCACGTAAGAA
>CAZGLN010000326.1:0-3914 GCA_964526545.1 uncultured Chthonomonadales bacterium | reverse complement strand
ACCTGCCGGGCCGCAGATTAGGGAGAGTCATCACCCCGTCATCGTCAAGCGATACCCGCATGGTCTTGGGACCATCGAGCAGAGGCCCATTCACGCGGAACACCCGCACATTGAACATGGCGCGCGTTACACGCTGCCCGTTCGCGAGGATGTAAGAGGTGATGGAGCCTCCGGCCTCCCGTGCCTGGGCCGGAAACGCGGAGGGCGTGGTGAGTGTGAGCAGCGGCTCCTCGTATATCCGGCGCAATCTCACCAGGAAGACGGCGCGCCTGCCGCCCGTCAAGCCAGGCGCGATGAGCGCGTGAGGGTCGCCAGACCAGAGGGTTCCGCGCCAGGTGCGGCCCTGCACCTCGGCCTCGGTAACAATCGCCCCGAAATCGGAACGATCCGCTCTCAGGCGCAAGTCCGGCACCCCGGCCAATACCTGCCTGATCCGCCCGGGCTTCTCCAGCGCCAGCAGTATCCGCTGCCTGGGCAGAAGCCCGGATTCCGGATGTTTTGTGAGCGCGGGAAGCAGTTTGCGCGTCGCCTCGGAGCCAAGCACCACGAGATCCTCGGGGTACCGGGCGGCCTGTTCCGTCGGAAGGTAGTGCACCGCGATATCGCCGAATACCCGGTGCGTATTCGGCAGCGGAACCTCGCTCAATACAAAGGGGTAGGAACGCTCCTTGCCGTCCGCACCGGCATCGAGTACGGCCCCCTCGATGCGCGAAAGGGATGCGCCGGCGGGCGGGGCGATGTCTATCGCGCAGAAGGCGCCCCCGCCTATTGGAGTCATCTCGCGGCCATCGCGCACCACGGGTTTGCATTCCAGAAGCCGGCCAAGCGAGTCATACACCCGCAGGTTGCGGGTATCCACGCGATAGGTCGGCGGCTCCGGCCCGCCTGGCTGCAGCACCTGCAATACCACCGTGCAGGGTCCAAGCGCCTCCTCCGCGCCGCGATGGGGCAGCAGAAGCCCGGCGCGACGGTCCGCGGTCCATATCTGCCGCACGGAGACGAGGAACGGGCCCGTGCGCTCACACAGGGTTACAAAGAGGCGGGGCTCGAGGCCAAGGCCAAACGTCGGGCCGAACGAGATACCGGACCCGGGAAGCCCCGGCGCGAGCTGCACCGAGCCGGGAGAGGTCCGCGTGGGACGCTGGCGCGCCTGCGCAAGCGACCAGGCCACCACCAGCAGGATGCTGGCCCCAACGAGCCCGACGATTGCCAGGGTCGCATTCCGTCTGCTCATTTTGGCCGCCCCTCTATCGGGGCTCCACCAGGAGCCTTCGATCGGGCAAATAAAGCAACGTTACGGTACGTGCAGTCTGCGGAAGTGGCGCGAACCCACCTGCAGCAGACGGCCCGTCAGCTCTTCGGGCGAGAACTGCGCGCGATAGTCGCTTACGCGCACTCCATCGAGCGATACACCCCCCTGCTCCACCAGCCGCCGGGCCTCGCTGGTGCTCTTGGCAAGGCCCGCTGAAACTAGCACCCGACATATCCATGCCTTGCCCTCGGCGAAGTCCGCCGGTTCCACGCGATGCGTGGGTATCTCGCTCGGCGTCTCCCGGCGGGCGTGCACCCGTTCGAACTCCGCGTCCGCGGCCTCTGCCGCCTGGAGACCATGGTAGATGGAGACAATCTCCCGCGCCAGCCTCCGTTTCGCGTCCTTCGGATTGCCTCCCTCAGCGAACGCGGCGTCCAGAATGGACTGTATCTCCTCGGCGGAAAGGTCAGTGCAGAGCTCGAAGTAGCTCCGCATCATGTCGTCGCGGATGGACATGAGCTTGCCGAACATCACATCGGGGCTCTCGCGAACTCCCACGTAGTTGCCCAGGGACTTGGACATCTTCTTAGAGCCGTCCAGGCCCACCAGAAGCGGCATGAAGAAACCGATCTGAGGATCCTGTCCCAGCTCGCGCTGCAGATCCCGGCCGGCCAGGATGTTGAACATCTGATCCTGCCCGCCCATCTCCACATCCGCCTCGATGCAGACGGAATCGTAAGCCTGGGCAAGCGGATAGAGGAGCTCGTGCAGCGAGATGGGCTGGCCCTGCTTGTAGCGTTCACTGAAGTCGTCGCGTTCCAGCACCTGGGCCACGGTCATCCGCGAGGCCAACCGAATGACCGCCGCGAAATCAAGCGGCGCAAGCCACTCACTATTGAAGCGCACCTCGGTTCGCGCCGGATCCAATATCACCGAAAGCTGCTCTACGTAGGTGGCGGCGTTCGCCTTGATCTGCTCCTGCGAAAGCATCGGACGGGTGGCGGAGCGTCCGGAAGGATCGCCGATAAGCGCCGTGTAGTCGCCAATGATGATAACCACCTGGTGGCCCAGGTCCTGAAACTGGCGCAGCTTGCGAAGCACCACGGCGAAGCCAAGGTGTATGTCCGGTGCGGTCGGATCCAGCCCCAGCTTCACACGCAGGGGTTTGCCTGTTTCGGCCGAGCGGGCCAGTTTACGCTCGAGGCCCTCTTCGGGAATAATGCTCAATACGCCGCGGCGAAGCAGGGCCGCTTGATCCTCGATATTCACTTCGCGCTCCATGCGAATCCAGCCGTTGCTGGCGTGCAGAGTATAACAGACCCTCGGAGAGAGGGTCAAACGCTTTCCATCCGAAGAAGGCTCCCTAGCGCGTCCCGCGGACAGTCGCTGCCACCCCATGCGTCTTCGCCCTGACCTTGCCTATCTCTACCTTGCGGCGGTCATCTGCGCCTGCGCCGCCGCGGTGCACGCTGCCTGCCTGCACGGCCAACTCGTGTGGGACGATTACATCCTCATCAGCGGGGAGGCCATCGGCGGCGGGCGCTCGTTCTGGAGCTGCTTCACCGAGCCTTTTATGTGGCACTACTACCGCCCCCTCGTCTCGGCCTGGGTGTATCTTGAGCGCTGGCTGTGGGGCTGGAATCCGGTGGGCTACCACTTCGTGGGACTGGCGCTCGCCAGCCTCTCCGTCGCGCTGCTAATCGAGACGGTTAGGCTTGCGACCCGGGATCGTACACTGGCGCTGCTTGCCGGCGCCCTCTACGCGGTGCAGCCCGTACGGGTGCCTTCGGTGGCCTGGATCGGCGGGCGCACCGATGCGCTGGTGGTGCTCTTTGTGCTGGGGTTTGTACTGCTGCTGCTGCGCGCCGGTGCGGAGGCATCGCATAAGGCGGGCCTGATTCGGGCGGCGGCCTGCGCGTGCTTCGCCCTCGCGGTCTTTACTAAGGAGCAGGCGGCTCCGCTCGTGGTTCTGGTTCCTCTGGCGCTGCGATGGCTGGCCGGGGAGCGGCCCGCCGCCTGGCGAAGGGTGCTCCTCTTATCGGTGCCTTTCCTGGCAGTCCCGCTGATCTACTTCATATTGAGCCTGCGGCTCGGAGTGCCGGGCCTGTTTGCTCCGCGTCTGGGTTGGGCCGAGCAGCTGCGCCTCGCCGGCGCAAGCGTGTGGCACTACGTGCTGCTCCTTCTCCTGCCCAGCAATACCGGGCTGCTCGCCTTCAGTATGCAGGACGCCATGCGGTTGGGCGCGATCGCGTCGGCGGCGGGCTATCTCACGCTTGCTGCGGCTCTGGGGCTGCTCGGCTACCTGTGGCGCAGTAACCGCGCAGCCGCCTGGTTCCTGCTCTGGGCGGTACTCACGCTGCTTCCCGTGGCGAATTTCGCGCCGCTTCCGTTTCTGCTCGCCGCGCCCTACCGCGCCACTCTTCCCGGGGTGGCGGCGGCCGTCCTCCTCGCCATAGCTGCCCTCGCGCTGTACCGCGCGGCGCGCGGCCATGCCGCTCTGCGCTGGGCCGCGGCATTCGCCATCGCAGCCTACCTCCTACTCAACACGGTTGTCCTGCTCCGGGCGGTGCCCGCCTGGCGCACGGAACACACCCTCTTCACCGGAATGGCGCAGGCCGATCCGCACGGCGCCGTTCTAGATCGTGCACTTCCAGTCCGACCG
>CAZGLN010000325.1:0-3932 GCA_964526545.1 uncultured Chthonomonadales bacterium | reverse complement strand
CTCTGGTCCAGTTCATCTCGAAGGATCTGGGTGGATGGCAGGGCAAACCGAATCGCGTGGAGATCCGATTGCGCCTGCCCGGAAGCATGGAGTCGCGCGTGGCGGGTGTGGAGCCCAAACCGGTGAACATCAACAGCGCGGGAATCCGCTGGGTCTATCGCAAGGCGTCTATGCGGCGAGACATCTTTGTGCTGCTGCCGCCCAAGTAGGTCCGATACGGACGGTCAGTAGCCAAGCGCCTTGAGCACTGCCCCGCGATCTGCTGGGACAGTTACCGCGGAGACTGCCGCCTCCGAGACGGCAGTCTGCGGATCCTTCAGGCCGTGTCCCGTGAGCGTCGCCACCACGACCGCTCGGCGAGCAAAGAAGCCGGTCGCAGCCAGCTTTCTTAGCCCGGCGATGGGCGCGACGCTCGCGGGTTCGGCGAAGACTCCCTCGAGCGACGCCGTCAGGCGATAGGCCTCGAGAATCTCCGCATCCGTCACCATCTCGATGCGGCCGCCGGATTCGTCGCGGGCGGCAACAGCGGATTTCCAGCTCGCCGGATTTCCTATCCGAATGGCGGTAGCCACCGTCTCAGGCTGCGGCACGGGCTCGCCCCGCACGATGGGTGCGGCCCCCGCCGCCTGGAAGCCTAGCATCGCGGGCTTGCCATCCGCGCGTCCGCATGCCCGGTACTCCTTGTAACCCATCCAGTACGCAGTGATGTTTCCCGCATTACCCACTGGCAGGGCGTGGTAGTCCGGGGCGCGGCCGAGCGCGTCCACGACTTCAAACGCGGCGGTCTTCTGCCCCTCCAGGCGAAAGGGGTTGAGGGAGTTCACCATGGTGATGGGATAGTCCGCCGTGATCTCGCGTACCAGACAGAGCGCCTCATCGAAGTTGCCCTGGATAGCCAGTACGCGGGCGCCGTGCATGAGGGCCTGTGCCAGCTTGCCGAGCGCAATCTTCCCGCTAGGGATGAGCACAAAGCATCGCATTCCCGCCCGCGCGGCATAAGCCGCAGCCGAGGCGGATGTGTTGCCCGTAGAGGCGCACATCACGGTATCCCGACCATCCGCCCGCGCCATGGTAACCGCCAGAGTCATGCCGCGATCCTTGAAGGAGCCGGTCGGGTTGAGGCCCTCGAGCTTCAGGTAGAGATCTATGTTCGGCGAGATGGCGTTCGCCAGCCGCGGCGCATGCACCAGGGGAGTATCCCCCTCGCACAGTGAGACGATAGCGGCGTCCTCCGCCGCGGGCAGGAAGTCACGGTATTTGGCGATGATTCCAGTCTTCACTGCATCACACATCCTGAGAGCGCGTTGTACTATTATGGCTGGCAACACCTCCGGCTCGATTCCGCCATGGCTATAGGGCCCATTGTCACGCTCACTACGGATTTCGGCGCGGGCAGCACCTACCCCGCGCAGATGAAGGGCGTCATTCTCAGCATCGCCCCGCATGCGCGGGTGATAGACATTACCCACGACGTTCCTCCGCAGGATGTCTTGGAAGGTGCCCTTGCCCTGGAGGCCGCCGTGCCTGCCTTTCCCGCCGGCACCATCCATGTTGCCATCGTGGATCCTGGGGTGGGCTCCCGCAGGTTGGCCGTAGCCGTGCTCACTGATTTGGGCGTCTTCGTCGGGCCGGACAACGGGCTGCTTGAGCTGGTGCTCCGTATGACCGAGGTCCGGCAGACGGTAGCGCTGGACCGGCCAGCCTATCATCGTGTCCAGGTCGCGCCCACCTTTCACGGCCGCGACATTTTCGCGCCCGTGGCGGCACACCTCGCCAACGGCGCCGGACTCGACATGGTGGGCAGTACAATCGGCACGCTTAAGCGGCTCTCGGTACCCGAAGCCCGCAAGGTGGGTGACGAAGTCCATGGAGAAGTGCTGACAGCCGATCGCTTCGGCAACCTGATAACCAGCATCAGGGCCGCGGACCTTGCCGAGCGGGACATGCGGTCCTCGGTGGTGGTAATTGGCGGTGTTGCCACGGCCTTCATGGGCCGCACCTATGCGGATGTGTCGGTGGGAGAGCTCGTCGCCTATTTGGGCTCCAGCGGCCGGCTGGAAGTCGGCTTGCGCGAGGGCAATGCCCTGCAGCAACTCGGCGCGGGCCGCGGAACCGACGTGATTGTGAAACCTGGATGAGCGCAACAGGACGTATAATGTGGTAGATAGACTCCTGTACACGCTCTGTTGCAGACGACGCATGCGCAGCCATCCCTGAACACGGAGCCCTGCCGCCAGTACGCGCCATGCAGACTGTCCATTGGGCCGTTGACCTCGGCACGACGAACTCCCTGATAGCCCGATGGATGGGTACCCACGCGGAGACCGTTGCCCTCGAAGACATCGCCGACATCGAGCCGAACTGGCAGACGCCCCTTGTGCCCACCGTCGTCTACTTCGAGGACATCCACCGGGGCTACATCGGCAAGCAGGCGTTTGCCGCCGAGGAGGCGATGCGAGCGACCTTCGCGGGACGCCTTACTCCTCTCGCCAGAAGCTTCAAGCGTCCTCTGGCACGCAACAGCCAGCAGGCGGTGGCGGAGTACGGCCACCAGCCTATCACCGCGCGCCAATGCGCCACGGTCTTCCTCAGGGAGCTTCTCAACGCAGCGGCCGAGCGTGAACGCAGTCTTACCCGCCACGCCATCCCGAAGTGGAACGTCGTGCGACGGTTTGTGGCGTGGGCCAGGCGCGAGGGCCTGGTGAACGACCTCACCATGACGGTGCCGGTAGACAGCTTCGAGCCCTACCGGATGGAATTGGACACCATCGCCCGCAAACTGGGCGTCCAGCGGGTGCGCATGCTCGATGAGCCCGTCGCGGCGGCCCTGGGCTATGGCGTGGACCTGAGCGACGACCGTAACCTCCTCGTGATTGACTTCGGCGGGGGAACGCTGGACATCGCCCTCGTTAGAACCAATCTGTCGCAGTCCGCCTCGGAAACGCGCAGGCCCCTGGGACATCGCCGCGCGGAGGTCATCGCGGCGCGCGGCCTCCAGCTCGGGGGCGAGACCGTGGACGAATGGGTTACGGACATGGCGTGCGCCAAGATGCGAGCACATCAGGAGAAGATGCGGCCCGTGATCCGCTCCCAGGCCGAGCAGGTGAAGAAAGAGCTCTCCAGCAAGGTGCTCGCTACGGACGACGCCTACTTCAAGCTGCCCGGGATGGATCCGCTCTGTGTTACGCGCAAAGACTTTTTGGAATGCCTTGAACAGCGCCAGCTCCATCGCCAGGTTGAGACACTCGTGGATGCCGTGCTGGACGATGCGCGCCATCGGCTCTCCATTTCGGACGTGGATGCCGTGCTCCTGGTGGGGGGATCCACCCTGCTGCCTGGCATTCGCGAACTTATCGAGCGAAACTTCGGGGCCAACCGCGTGCACTACTGGGAGCCCTTTGAAGCCGTGGTGAAGGGAGCGGCGGTCTTCGGAGCGGGCTATTTCGTGGACCAGGTCATCCACCATGACTCCGCCATCCGAGTTTACAATGAGGAAGCGCAGCGGCCGGAATACGAGCAGCTCATTCGGCGCGGAACGCCCTATCCCACCCCCAAGGGCTTTCAGACGCGCTACTACGCGGTAGCCCCTCGGCAGTCGTTCTTCAGCCTTCCCATCTGCGAGGTCGGCTATGCGGGCCGCCTGTCGCTCAATTGGCGCAGACGCAGCAACAGCCACGACTACTGGATGCCGGAAGGCAACGAGGAAGAAGAGTGTGTTGTGGTCATTAACGAAGGCGATTCGTGGAAGCTCTCCCCGCCCGGCCAGGGCAGCGCGGCGCGCCTTCGCGTGGAGTTCATGATAGACGAGCAGCGCTGGCTCCGGGCCACTGTCTACGACCTCCTGCGTGACCGCGCGCTGCGAACCGATGACCGTGTGGCCTACCTGCGATAGGCGCAAAGGCTTGTTGCCTCATATAAGAATCTATCCGACG
>CAZGLN010000324.1:246-3959 GCA_964526545.1 uncultured Chthonomonadales bacterium | reverse complement strand
CCGAGTCCGCCACTGCGCCGAGGTAGGCGGGCAGGGCCACTGCCATCAAAATGGCCAGAATAAGCACGACGACGAGCAGCTCGATGAGCGTGAAGCCGCGTGCCTTCCGGGCTCTTCCAGTAAACATCCGTGAATCTCCTCTCCTGGGATCCCAGTATGTGGCTGCCCCGGCACGCGGCGCACCGTCGCCCTTGATACCGCCAGGCGCCGGCGCTTCGGCAATGGTAATCTGCCGCCTCTCGCGACCGGCTCCAGGCCCGCGTTTGCGAGCGTCCATACGTCCTTGGACAGCCTAGCTCCCTGCTGTGTCCACCACGGTTACCGCAGCGGACACGGTCATGCGGCACTCGCCTCACTGCGGGTACCGCGCGATAGACTCCCCTTCATAAGCCGCCATGTGCATAGTTCGTGCCAACTTCCCGCATTCCCGGCACTAATGACTGCCTCTTCGCAGACGATATCGCACATGCGCGGGTTCCTTGTCTCTCCTATTTCCTAAGAACGCGGCTCAGGTTGAAGATGGGCATGTAGAGCGCAAGAAGGACAAAGAGCACAATTCCGCCGACGATCACCGTCATCAACGGCTCCAACAGGCGCGTCAGGCGCGAGACGGTGTACTCGATGTCCCTGTCGTAAAACCGCGTTACCTGTTCCAGCATCTCGTCCAGGTTTCCGGACTGCTCGCCGGCGGCCACCATGCGGCTGACCATGGGTGGAAACTCGCCCGTCTGGGCAAGCGTTACCGCAAGCGAGGCACCCTCCTTGACAAACTGCGCCACGCGCTCCACGGCGAGCATGATCACCTGGTTGCCGGAGGTGGAGGCGGAGATTGTGAGCGCCTGGAGGATGGGCACGCCTGCCTTCATGACGGCGGAGAGAGTCCGCGTGAAGCGCGCGATGGCGATCTTCCGGTTGAGCTTCCCGAAGAGCGGCATCTTCAGCTTGAACTGGTCATACCGAAGCCTGCCCGCGGGCGAGACCGCGTACCGGCGCAGAGCGTAGGTGGCTACGGCTATGACGAGGAGACCTACCCACCAGAACCGCTGGAGAAACTTGCTCATCTCCACCAGCAGGCGGGTGATGGGGGGCAGCTCGGCACGGAACTGCTGATACACCTGGGCGAACACAGGCACGATAAAAGTGAGCATGAAGATGACGACGAGTACCGCGACAATCACCACGATGGCGGGATAGACGGCGGCGGCCTTGACCTTCTCGCGGAGCTCCGCCTCGCGGTCAAACTGGATGGCGGCCGTCTCCAGCGTGTCCTCCAGCACTCCTCCGGCCTCTCCCGCGCGCACCAGCGTAACGTAGAGCTCGCTGAACACGCGGGGATGCTTCGCCATGGCCTCGGAGAGGGTGAAGCCGGAGAGCACATCCAGCCGCACCTCCTGCAGGGCGCGAGCGAGAGGCTCGCTCTCGGTCTGCGCGGCGGTGTTGTGCACTGCGTCCACGATGGGAATGCCGGCGCGCACCAGCGTGGCCAACTGCCGGCTCATCACCACCATGTCGCCGAGACCTACACGGCGGCGGCCGGCTACGCGCTGCACGGAAGGCGCCTGTGCCAGCGACTGGTCGGCTACCTGCTGCACCTTCGTGAGGAAGAGGTCACGCGCGCGAAGCGATGAGCGCAGCTCTTCCAGATCGCGGGCCGCCGCGCTGCCGGTACTGATGTTGCCCTCACGGTCGCGGGCAGTGTAGCTGAAGGTGGGCATGGTCGGCTTGCGTTCAGGCAGTTACAGGGCGGTTAAGGGGCTCCTCCTCGGCGTAGAGCACGCGCGCCACCTCATCGGGCGTGGTGATGCCATCGAGAACCTTGCGGACCGCGGACTCATGCATGGTGGTCATGCCCTCCGCGATTGCCTGTCCCCGCAGGATGGGCCCGCCGGATCGCTTGAGCACGAGATCTCTGAGCGCGTCGGTCATGGGCATGACTTCGAAGACCGCGGTGCGTCCCTTCATGCCGCGCCCGCCGCAGCGCGGGCAGCCGCGACCCACGGCAAGTATCGGCGGCTGGCTGTCGCGCATGGGTATGCCGAGCGCCTCGATGGTCGCCAGGCTGGCGGGCCGCGTCTCCTTGCAGTGGGCGCAGATGGTGCGCACCAGGCGTTGGGCCACGGTGCCGATGATAGTCGTGGAGAGCAGATACGGCTCTATCCCCATATTGAGCAGGCGCACGAGGGCGCTGGGCGCATCGTTTGTATGGAGGGTGCTTAGCACCAGATGTCCGGTGAGGGCGGCCTGCACGGCGATCTCCGCCGTCTCCGCGTCGCGTATCTCACCGACCATAATCACGTCCGGATCCTGCCGGACCAGCGAGCGCAGCCCGCTCGCGAAGGTGCAGCCGATCTTTGGGTTTACCTGGACCTGGTTGATGCCGGGCAGGTGGTACTCCACCGGGTCCTCGATGGTTGTGATGTTGAGAGTGGAATCGTTGATGCGCGTCAGGGCTCCGTAGAGCGTGGTGGATTTCCCCGAACCCGTGGGGCCTGTTACGAGGACGATGCCGTGCGGGCGCCGGATGAAGCTCTCGAAGATCTGGCGCTGCTCTGGGTAGAAGCCCAACTTCTCCAGCGAAGCGAGCGAGCCGGACTTCTCCAGCAGGCGCAGCACGGATGACCACGCTCTCGCCGAACTGCACCGGAATGACCGAGACGCGCAGATCGTACTCATTGCCGCTGTTGTCACGGAAACTGAACCGCCCGTCCTGCGGCCGCCGACGCTCCGCGATGTTCAGGCGTGCGATAATCTTGATGCGGGAGACCACGGCGGCATGGTGATGCCGCGGGATGGTCATCTGATCGTACAGCAGGCCATCCGTGCGGTAGCGTACGCGGACGTTATGCTCCTGCGGCTCGATGTGGATGTCGCTTGACCCGGCGGTGATGGCGCCATGGATGATGCTGTTTACCAGCCGCACGATGGGCGCATCTTCCGCCAGACCTACCAGCTCGTCCACGCTCAGCTCGAGATCCACGGGACCCGCGCTGCCCATCTCGTCCAGCACGGAGAGCGCCTTCTGGCGCACGTCGTAGGTGCGGTTGATTGCGTCCTGCAGGTCGCTGCGGAGGGCGAGGAAGGGCACAATGCGGCGGTTGAGGCGGGCACGTATCTCGTCCACGGCCGCGAGATCGAGCGGGTCCGCCATGGCAACCCAGCACTCCTCGCCTTGTTCCGCGAAGAGCAGCAGGTTTCTGCGGCGCGCTATGTGTTCCGGCACGGCGCGCGCGGCTTCCAGGTCTACGGACTGTTCGGCAAGCTGCACGAAGGGGAAGCCGGTGGCGGCCTCGAGGTAGGGGCCGAGATTCGCGGGGCTCAGCAGTCCCAGCGAAACGAGTGTTTCGCCCAGGAAGGCTCCCGTTTGGCGCTGGTGCTCGAGCGCCTGGCGAAGCTGCTGTTCGTTAATCAGGCCGTCCGCGATGAGCTGTTCGCCGAGCCTCGCGGTGCGGTTGCGCACGGTTATTCGCGTTTCAGACCTCATTCCCTGTTTCTGTTCGGCAAGCGTTCCTTGCTTATTTGGGCGAAGCGGCACAACCAGCTATACGCAGCGGCGCGCCGGAATCCGCCTCGACATCCTGTCTCCTGCTTGCTCTAATGCAGTATCCGTGCCAACAAGCGAATGCGCTGTGGAAATAGTCACGCTCGTATGACGTCTGGCGTTTCTGCACGGTTCGCGCCCGCCGCTCCGATTCGCGGCGACATGCACGGGCTGG
>CAZGLN010000324.1:0-156 GCA_964526545.1 uncultured Chthonomonadales bacterium | reverse complement strand
AGGTGCGTCGCGGCACGCTGGGGAGCAGCGGACTCAATCTGCGCGAAAGCTGTGCCGAGTACGCCCCGCCAGGAGCAATCTGACATGGGGCACATCGGCTCGCGGCTACAACCTGGTGCTTCAGTTGCTGCCGGGCGGAGCGCGAAACCGCGGCTG
>CAZGLN010000323.1:0-4004 GCA_964526545.1 uncultured Chthonomonadales bacterium | reverse complement strand
ATGGCCATGCCGGGCGCCGCCGCGGCCGCTCCGGCCGAGGAGAAGACCTCCTTCGACGTCATCCTTACCGCCGCCGGCGACAAGAAGATTCAGGTCATCAAGGTCGTTCGCGAGCTGACCACGCTCGGTCTGAAGGAAGCGAAGGACCTTGTGGACGGCGCGCCGCAGCCCGTGAAGACGGGGGTGAACAAGGAAGAGGCCGAGACCATCAAGGCCAAGCTGGAGGCCGAGGGAGCCACCGTCGAGATCAAGTAGCTCGTACGCACCGTTTGTTCTTCAGGCGAGCCCCCGGAACTTGGTATAGTCTCCCCGGGGGCTTTCGCTCGTATAGGCCACCGTAATCGGCCGCAGCCCACCAAACCGAACGTCAGCGCATGACATCCTGCCAGCCCGCTGAGACTCCAAGGAATGCGCAGCACCTGCCGTTTCTCGACGGCATGCGCGCCGTCGCCGCTCTCACGGTGCTCGGCAACCACATCTACGCGCAGGTCTGGACGCCCTCCTTCCAGAAGTTTCCCCCGCCGCAACTGCACGTGCTCACGCAGTTCCTCGTCATTGGGCATCTGGCTGTCAGCGTCTTCATCGTCATCTCCGGTTTCTGCCTCATGCTGCCGGTGCTGCGCAACGATGGAGTACTACCCAAGGGAGCGTGGCACTTTCTCAAACGCAGGGCGCGGCGCATTGTGCCGCCCTACTACGCGTCGCTCCTGCTCTGCCTCCTGATGATCGCCACGGTCATAGGCGAGCCCACCCGAACGCTCTGGGACTATCCCATCGGCTACACCCTGCGCGACGTGGTGGCTCACGTGATACTGGTGCAGAACTTCTACGCCACCTCCCGCATCAGCTACGTCTTCTGGTCTATCGCGCTGGAGTGCCAGATCTACCTCTTCTTTCCGCTTCTGGTGCGCCTCACCCGCTCGCACGGCATCTTCGTCGCCGTCGCGCTCACGCTGCTTGTGGGCTACGGCCTGCAGCTTGGTCTGGAGGGCACGCGAATTGCCCGCGGCTACGTGCACTTCCTGGGTCTCTTCGGTCTCGGGATGCTCGGCGCAACCATCGGCCGCGGCGTGGGCGAGCCCTGGGAGCGGCTTCGTGAGCGCGTGCCATGGACCGGACTCGCGATCCTCTTCGCGGCGATCACGGCCGCACTCAGTCTCTCCTGGGGTTGGGAGAAGTCCGTCGCGCGCTTTCCTTACCTGGATCTGCCCGCTGGGCTCACCGGCATGTGCCTCATGGTCGCCTGCTGCCGTCAAAATCCGGGCCTGCTTGGCGTGATTTTCACCTGGAAGCCGCTGGTGTTTATTGGAGGCTTCTCCTACAGCCTCTACCTCTGTCACGCGCCGCTGCTCCAGTGGATATGGCAGACGTTCCTCATGCGCTCCAGCCTCTCCGATGTGGCGCAGTTCGTGGTTCTGTTGGGAGCCGGCGGCCCCGCGCTCATCGGACTCGCCTACGTCTTCTACCTCGCTTTCGAGCGGCCGTTCCTCAACACCCGCAGAACCTAGAGCCTTCTCTCAGGTTTCACCTGAGGAATCCTCGACTTCGCGCCGATACTCCAGGTAAGCCCGCACCAGAACGTATACCAAGCCCAACTGGAGGCAGTCTCGTCCGCCCATGGCCTCAGCCAGCGCAGTTCCGGGTCCGCTCCGCATGAATCGCTTCAGCGATGTAGGGATGGCGGTGGCCATTCTCACCATCGTTGCGCTGCTGATCGTTCCCCTGCCGGAGCCCATCCTCGACCTGCTCATTGTCGCGAACCTCACCGGCGCGGTCGTGATCCTGCTCGTGGCGCTCACCACCACCGAACCGCTGGAGTTCAGCGTCTTCCCCTCGGTGCTTCTGGTCTCCACGCTGTTCCGCCTCGCGCTCAATATCAGTGCGACGAAGCTCATTCTGGCCACCGGCCACGCTGGCAGCGTGATAGACGCCTTCGGCAACGTGGTCGTCGGAGGCAACTTCGTAGTCGGCGTCATCGCGTTTGCCATTCTGGTCGTGGTGCAGTTCGTGGTGATAACAAACGGCGCCGGCCGGGTGGCCGAGGTCGCGGCACGTTTCACCCTGGACGCCCTGCCAGGCAAACAGATGTCCATTGACGCGGACCTGCAGGCCGGCCTCATCAACGAGACTGAAGCGCGCGAGCGGCGCCAGAAGATAGAACGCGAGGCCGACTTCTACGGCAGCATGGACGGCGCCTCAAAGTTCGTACGGGGCGATGCGATCGCCGCGGTGCTGATCATCCTCATCAACATCGTAGGCGGCTTCGTCATCGGCATGCTGAACGGCCAGGCGGATGCGCTCACCATTCTGCGCACCTACACGCTGCTCACGGTTGGCGAGGGCCTGGTCAGCCAGGTTCCCGCGCTCATCATCTCCACTGCCACCGGCCTCATGGTTACCCGCGCCGCCGGCAAGTCGCACATGGGGCAGGAGTTCGCGGCCCAGCTCCTGGCGAATCCGCGTCCGCTGCTGCTGGCCGGCGCACTTCTCTTCGCCCTTGTGCCCATCGCCGGGTTTCCCAAGATCCCGCTGCTGCTCATCGGATCGCTCGCGGCAGCCGGCGGCTTCCTCCTCCTGCGGGGCGAGAGAGACCAGGCGAAGCAGCAGGCCGTGGTGCGCGAGCGCGAGAGCAAGTCGGCCGCCCGGCCTCAAGAAGACCCGACCCGGCTTCTCGCCGTGGATGTGCTGCGGATCGAGCTGGGCAGCAATCTGCTGGCGCTCGCCCTCCCGGATCACGGAGGCGACCTTGCCGACCGCGTAGGACAGGCCCGCAAGTCCATCGCCCTCGAACTCGGTATCGTGCTGCCGACGGTGCGCCTGCGCGACAACCTCTCTCTGCCGCCGAACGAATATGTCATCAAACTCCGTGACCAGGTGGTGGCGCGCTGGGAGGTGCAGCCCAACATGCTGCTCGCCATCGATTCCGGGTCCGTGTCCCAGCGCATGGATGGCATCGCCACCACGGAACCGGCCTTCGGAGGCTCCGCCGTCTGGATTGCCCGGTCCGAGCGCGAAACAGCGGAGATCAGGGGCTATATTGTCGCGCAGCCCAGCTCGGTCATCATCACCCACCTCACCGAGATTATCCGCAAGCACGCGGCCGAGCTGCTCACCCGACAGGAGCTGCAGAGCCTAATCGAGGGCATCGAGGCGCAGAACAAAGCCGTGGTGGACGAGCTGATACCGCAGCACATGACACTCGGGGAGGTGCAGAAGGTGCTGCAGGCACTGCTGCGCGAGCGAGTCTCGGTGCGCGATCTAGGCACCATTTTAGAGGCCCTGGCCGATTGGGCCCCGCGCACCAAGGACCTGGATCAGCTAGTGGAGTACACGCGCTCGGCGCTGGCACGCCAGATTTGCAAGCAGCATACCGGCGAAGGCAACACGCTCCATGTCATCCTGCTCGAGGGTTCGCTCGACCAGCAGCTTCGAGACCATGTGCAGCCGTCGCCGGTCGGCAGCATCCTCGCTCTGGAGCCTTCCATCGGGCGCACGCTGGTGGATGCCATCGGTTCGGAGGCCGAACGCTGTACCCAGCAGGGCTACTCCCCCGTCCTGCTCTGCTCCACCCAGATACGCCTCCCCCTTCAGCGGCTTCTGGGTCACTTCCATCCCACCCTGCCCGTGCTCTCTTACAACGAGATAGTGCAGGGGGTTGACCTCGTGCAAGTGGGAGTTGTGCGCAATACCATGCTTAACCAGGTAGGGATAGCGGCATGAACGTGAGGCAATATGAGGGTGAGACGCTGCGGGCGTGCCTGGAACAGGTCCGCGCGGATCTTGGACCAGAAGCCGTCATCATCGAAACGCGCAAACTGAAAAAGGGCGGAGTACTGGGAGTAGGCTCACGCGACACCGTGCGCATCATTGCGGCGGCCGGCACTCCGGGGCCAACGCCACAGCCCGCAGCCGCGCCGCCCGCTGCAACAACCGCGGTGGTTCGCCGACCCGCGCCCGCGCGAAGGCAGACGGTCCCCCAGATGACGGCAGCTAACCAGGATATC
>CAZGLN010000322.1:0-4005 GCA_964526545.1 uncultured Chthonomonadales bacterium | reverse complement strand
GCCTGAACGGTTGGACGCAGTTGCTGCGGGACTGCGCTGCGCTGCCAGACATGCGCGGGGCAGCGAATTCAGGCCGGCGCAGCCGCAATACCGTACCGCTGGGTCAAGCCTTGCGCCATGCGGCCGCGGAGGAGGGTGCGGCGGCGCGTCAGCGGTAGTAGTTGTCAACCCAGAGATGGCGGTGCCGCGGCGGCCGCACATAGTGGGCGTCCGCCGGCGGGCGCGGAGGCAGCTTCACGCGCTTGGGCACCACGTCCTCGTACGGGATGGAGTCGAGCAGATGCCGTATGCAGTTGAGGCGGGCTCGGCGCTTATCATCCGATTCGATCTGGTACCAGCGGCACTCGGGGATGTCGGTGTGCTCCAGTATGGTGTCCTTTGCCTTGGAGAACTCCACCCAGCGCATGCGGGTCTCCAGGTCCATCGGACTCAGCTTCCAGCGGCGGCGCGGGTCCTTCGCGCGCTCCTGGAAACGCTTCTCCTGCTCGGCATCGCTCACCGAGAGGTAGTACTTGCGCACGAACATGCCGGAGCGCGCCAGCATCCGCTCGAACTCAGGGCACGAATGGAGAAACTCCCAGTACTCATCGTCGGTGCAGAAACCCATCACGCGCTCCACGCCGGCGCGGTTGTACCAGCTGCGGTCAAAGACCACTATCTCGCCCGCGCCCGGCAGGTGCCGGGCGTAGCGCTGGAAGTACCATTGCGTGCGCTCAACGTCGGAGGGCTTGCCAAGCGCAACCAACCGCACCCCGCGCGGGTTGAGGGGCTGGATGATGCGCTGGATGATTCCCCCCTTCCCGGCCGCGTCACGCCCCTCGAAGAGGAGCACCAGTCGGTGGCCCTTCTCCTGTATCCAGTACTGCAGCTTCACCAGCTCAAACTGCAGGCGGGCGAGCTCGGCCTCGTAGAAGGAGCGCTTCATGCGCCGCCTCACCGGCGCAACCGCGCTTTCGGCATCCGCCGCGGTGACGATGCGCAGCGCGGGCTGCTCTCTCTTCGGCTTTCGGCTCTCCTCGACCGGCTTTACGCTCTTGCGGGCGCTGGCTGCCATTCCACCGCCTCCTGTCGCGATTGGTTGTTGGCCAGGCGGACGGCCGAACCGTGCCCTCACTTGCGGCACCGCTGCCGCTACAGGTTGACCCGGGTGATTTGCCGGTCGCCGTCCTGTCTCGGTTCTTCCACAATCAGCGCCCGAATGTGCGGCTTCGCGGCCAGGAGTTTGGCGGCGGCTTCCGCGCCAAGCACGCAGCAGGCGGTTGCCCAGGCATCCGATTCCGCGGCGGAAGGAGCAACGACGTAAGCCTTGATGCTGCCCTGAAGTGCGCGCCCGGTGCGCGGATCGAGGATGTGGCAGTAGCGTTCGCCCTCCGACTCGAAGAACTGCTCGCTCCCGCTGGAGGTGGAGAGCGCCTGATCGCGCAGGCATACCTGCTCAAGCGTCCGCTCGGGATCGGTAGGATCGTGCAGGGGGAAAAGCCATCCTTCGCCGTCCGGTCCCTCGCCGATCCCAAGGATGGTGCTCTGCCCGCCGTGGAGAACTGCGTTACGAACGCCGTGGAACCTTAGCACCTTTGCGGCCTCGTCTAGGGCGTGTCCCTTGCCTATCGCCCCCAGCGCAATCTCGACCCCCGGGCGCGCGAACGCGACCGAGCTGAGGGTGTCATCGAAGAGCAAGTGCCGCGCGCCTGTTTTCGCGAGGAGCGCGCTCACCTCGGCATCGTCCGGCACGCGCGGTTGTCCATCATGGAAGCCCCAGGCGCGCACCAACGGCTGCGTTGTGATGTCGAAGGCGCCCTCGGTCGCCTCCGATATCCGGGCGCAGCGGCGCAGCAGCCGGTAGAGATCCGGATCCACCCGCACCCACTCGGTGGCGGCCTGGCTGTTGATGCGGGCGATATCGCTCTCGCTGCGGTAGTGGCTTAGCTGCCTGTCGAGCCGCGTGATCTCGTCCAGTGCCTCCTCGGCGGCGCCCATCAGCGCGTCTCGGTCATTGCCCACCAGGTAGATCTCGAAGAGGCTGCCCATGGCCGCGCGCTGGACGCGCGGAAACACGCGCTCCGACGCCGGCGCGTTCGGCTGCGCCTCCGGAGACGAAGCGGCCTCCTCCAGGCGTTCGGCCATCTTCTTCAGCCACCTGCCCGTGGCCATTGCAAGTAGGAGTCGAAACATGGGCGTAGGCGATGGACCTTCCAGGGTCTCGTGGGGATGCCGCGCAGGAACGGCCGCCTCGATCACACCTGTGAGTAGAGTGTACAAGAGGCAGCGAGTCTCTTACTGCAGGATCTGGACAAGATTTACAGGATTGACAGGATTTGAGCGGCAGGGTCCAGGTCATCTTCCAACCGCACCCGCATCCTCCAAAGAGCCGTTTCTGTCCATCCTGTAAATCTTGTCAATCCTGTCCAATAGAGCCGTTGCCGGGCTGCCCCTAACGCGCGGCACCAGGAAGAAGGGCTACAGCGGCTCGAAGCGCGCCTGGAAGAAGCGCAGATAGAGCGGCTCATAGACCATCCGCAAGCCGCGCACATTGGCCCGATCATCCCAGACAGCGGCGACCGACTCGGCGGTTACATCCATGTGCGCCTGCGTGTAGACGCGCCGCGGGATGGTGAGGCGCACCAGTTCGAGCCTGGGGTAGTAGTGGTCGCCCGTCTTGGGGTCGCGCCCGGCGGAGACGATGCCGCGCTCCATGGCGCGCACTCCGGAGTCGAGGTAGAGCTGGGCCGCAAGCATCTGGGCGGGGAACTGATCCTGCGGGATGTGCGGGTAGAAGGCGCGGGCATCGAGATAGACGGCGTGCCCTCCCACGGGCCGCACGATGGGCACGCCCCAGGCCGTCAGCTTCTCGCCGAGATACTCCACCTGCCCCACCCGCGCGCGGATGTGGTCGTCCTGAACGGATTCCGCGATGCCGATGGCCATCGCCTCCATGTCGCGCCCGGCCAGGCCGCCGTAGGTGTGCAGCCCCTCGTAGATCACCACCAGGTTGCTCGCCTCCTCGTAGAGCTCCTGCTCGTTGAGGGCAAGCCATCCGCCGATATTGACCAGCGCATCCTTCTTGCCGCTCATCGTGCAGCCGTCGGTCAGATCGCAGAACTCGCGCAGAATGGCGGCAACGGGCTTCTCGCGATAGCCGGGCTCGCGCTGCTGGATGAAATAGGCATTCTCCACCGCCCGGGTAGCATCCAGGATAATCCGAACGCCGTAACGGCTGCAGAGGGCGCGGACGGCGCGCATATTCTCCATGGAGACCGGCTGTCCGCCGGCCATGTTCACCGTGGCGGCCAGGCTAAGGTAGGGCACGCGCTCGGGACCGGCTGCCTGGATGACAGCCTCCAACTTCTCCAGATCCACATTGCCCTTGAAGGGATGGAGGCTGGCAGGGTCGTGTGCCTCGGGGATGATGACGTCCACAAAGGTGCCGCCGGCCAGCTCCTGGTGCAGGCGCGTGGTGGTGAAGTACATGTTGCCGGGCACGAACTGGCCCTTCTTGATGACGGCCTGGCTGATCAGGTGCTCGGCGCCGCGCCCCTGGTGGGTGGGGACGATGTACTTGTAGCCGTAATAAGTCTGAATGGCGTTCTCCAGGTTGTAGAAGTTGCGGCTGCCGGCGTAGGCCTCGTCGCCCAGCAGCATGCCCGCCCATTGTCGGTCGCTCATGGCGCTGGTGCCGGAGTCGGTCAACAGGTCGATGTAGACGTCCTCCGAGCGGAGCAGGAAGGTGTTGTAGCCGGCCTCCGCCAGGGCGCGCTCGCGCGTCGCGCGGTCGGTGACGCGCAGCGGCTCGACCATCTTGATCTTCCCCGGCTCGGCCCAGGAACGCCGGCCAAACTGCTGGCCCATGGTTTTGGGGGTGTTGAGTGACATGCGGGTCTCCTTGCGGGCGGACCGCCGTCCGCCCCTACGACAACGGCAGGGCGGTGGTGGCCTTGACCTCGGACAGGACCAGGCTGGTGTGGATGCGGGCGATGCCCGGCATCGGCGTCAGCCGGTCCACCACGA
>CAZGLN010000321.1:3374-4036 GCA_964526545.1 uncultured Chthonomonadales bacterium | reverse complement strand
CCGGCACGCCGTACACGCTCTCCAGCCTGGCTATCAGGTCCTCGACCATCCTCATCTCGCGTGCATCTGTATGTGACACATGCTGGACGAATCACAGGGACTGCCGGTTGCGCCGCGGCGCGGCACGGATTGCGGAGGACCCCATGGCCGCCCTCGGAATCGTCAGGAAGTGCAGGCGGCCACGGGTTATTCGTTAGGCCCGTTGCTGGGCGGATGGGGAGTCGAAAACGGCCAGAGGAGGCGAACGGCCGGCCGTCGCAGGTTCACGACGACCGGCCGCCTATGTAAACCGCGCGGTAACCCACGTTGCACTGCCCGCGCGACTGCCGCCATGGGCCGCCTGGAGGGCAGCCCCTTCGTGCTACCGGAGCAGACCCAGAACGAGCTGCGGCGCGGCGTTGGCCTGCGCGAGCACGGAGGCGCCCGCCTGCTGCAGGATCTGGTTCTTCGTCAGGCTCGTAACCTCTTGCGCCACCTGCGTATCGCGAATCTGCGACTCGGAGGCCGAGAGGTTCTCCACGCCCACACCCAGGTAACGGATGGTGCTGGCGAGGGTGTTCTTCTGGAAGGCGCCGAGCTGTGCGCGCAGAGTGGAAATCTGCTGGATAGCCTGATCCACCACCCGGATGGCGTCGCTCGCGCCCGAGACGGTAGTTACATCA
>CAZGLN010000321.1:1468-3338 GCA_964526545.1 uncultured Chthonomonadales bacterium | reverse complement strand
GGAGACCGCCGTGGTGCCCAGCCGTGTGGTCTGCACGTTGCCCAGGTTGGTAGAAACCTGCTGACCGGAGTTGCCGCCCACCTGGAACTGCAGCGATGCGGCAGTGATCGTGGCTACGTTGCGTGCACCGCTGCTGTTGCCAGCCTCCGTGAGGAGGATGCTGTTGCCGTAACTATCGGTGAGCTTCAGGCCGCTCTCGCCGGCCCCCTGGCCACCGGTGAAGGTCGCCGTCGAGGCTGTGGTTACATTGTTGACATTCACTAGCGCCGTGACGGAAGCTACCGCGTTCACGCCAGCAACGTTCGCCGGATTCGCGGAACCCAGGATGAGGTCGCTGCTCTCGTTGGATACGATGCGGAAGTTCGCGCCATAGTTCTCCTGCCGCAGCGCGATGGCGCCCGAGCCATCAGCGGAGCTGAAGAATGCCGAGACACCGGTTACGCTGGTCAGCGCGTTCACCTTGTTGATGAGCGTCTGCACCGTGTCGGAGCCGGAGACCGTGATGGAGTGGCCGTTAATCACCACTGTGCCGCCGGAGCCCGAGGTGCCGCCATTGACCGTGGAGATGAGCGAGGACTGGCTGGCGTAGGTTGCTCCGGCAGCCTGAAATGCCTCCGCTCGCGTCGCAACGGTGGTAACGCTCACGGTTACGGGGCCGCTCAGCGTGGCCTGGTTGTTGAACACACCACCGATGAAAGCACCCTTGACGTTCGCGGTATCTATCACGGTGGCGCTGACGCCCGAAGTTCCGTCCAGCAGCTTTTTGGTGCCGAACTGTGTCTGCGTGGCGATTCGGTCAATGCTGGCTAATGCCGAGGCGATCTGGGTCTGATCCGCTTGCACAGCTGTGGAGTCGTTCACGCCCGCATTGGCTGCATGCACGGCCAGTGTGCGGATGGAGCGGAGGAGCGAGTTGATCTCGGCAAGTCCGCCCTCCGCCGTCTTGATCAGGTTGTTGGCATCCTGCGCGTTGGCGATGGCCTGGTTCATGCCATCAATCTGCGAGCGCAGGCCCTCGGAGATAATCAGCCCCGCCGGGTCATCCGAGGCCCTATTGATGCGGAGACCAGACGACAGTCTCTCAATCGAAGTTGCCACGTTGCCGCTCGTGCGCTCCAGGTTGCCAAGCGCGTTAATAGCGGTAACGTTCGTGTTAATCCGCAGGCTCATGAAAGAGCTCCTCCTTGAAGTGCTCGCGCATGCGCCGGGACATTACCGCAGTCTGCTGCAGGCGAGCTCCTTGCCGGCTTCCTATCCGGCACGACTGCTCTTTCCACACTCCGCACCGCTCTTTGCACAGAATCTTTGCAGGTTGAGGTGGAAATGTGCCGGAGTGAACGCGGGAGGGTAACGCGTGCCGTAAACCGAACTACCAGCGCGAGAGAAGCACCGGAGGTTCAAGAGGATGCGCTGGTATCCGCTCCTGCTCGTCGCCGTCGCGGCCCCCTGTTTTGCCCAGCCCCTGCGTTCCGAGACGCCTGCCCAGCAGGCGGCACGCACGCGCTGGTGGCGCGACGCCAAGTTCGGAATGTTCATCCACTGGGGCGTCTACGCCGTGCCCGCCACGGCGAGCGGCGGCGCCGAGTGGTATCTGCACGGCTCGCGCGTGCAGGTGGCCGATTACGAGAAGTTCGCTCCCCGGTTCAACCCGGTCAAGTTCGATGCCGCCAAGTGGGTGCGCACGGCGAAGGACGCCGGCATGAAGTACATCGTCATTACCAGCAAGCACCACGATGGATTCGCCATGTTCGACAGCAGGTTGACCAACTGGGACATCGTGGACGCCACGCCGTTCAAGCGCGACCCGTTGCGGGAGCTAGCGGATGAGTGCCGGAAGCAGGGCATCGTGCTGGGCTTCTACTACTCCATC
>CAZGLN010000321.1:0-1394 GCA_964526545.1 uncultured Chthonomonadales bacterium | reverse complement strand
CATGAACCGTTATATTGATTACATGAAGGGGCAGCTCCGCGAGCTGCTCACACGGTACGGCAGGATCGGTGTGCTCTGGTTTGATGGAGGTTGGGAACACAACGGCCAGACTCTGCGCTCGGCCGAGGTCAACGCCCTCATCCGTTCGCTTCAGCCCTGGATTGTCATCAACGACCGCAACCATCTGCCCGAGGACCACAGCACGCCGGAACAGACCATCCCGGCAAGCGCTCTGCCGGGCGGCAGGCTCTGGGAAACCTGCATGACCATCAACGACACGTGGGGCTACACGCGAGACAACACGAACTGGAAGTCCACCACGGACCTCATCCGGAAACTCTGCGACATCGCGCACAAGGGCGGTAACTTCCTGTTGAACGTGGGCCCAACGGAACTGGGCACCTTCCCGGATGCGGTTCACGAGAGGCTGGAGGGCATGGGCCGCTGGATGCGCATTAACGGCACCAGCATCTACGCCACCGAGAAGAGCCCCTTCAGACGGCTGGCCTTCGAGGGCAGGTGCACGGTTAACGGCAACCGTCTCTATCTCCACGTATTCAAGTGGCCGGATTCGGGGCTTGTGGTGGAGGGACTGAAGACGCCCATCCGGCGGGCGGTGGCCTTCCTGGGCCAGGAGATTCTGCCTGTGTACCGTTCAGCCGAGGACCCGGCGAGGTGGCACATCGCGCGGCCGCGGCTGCTGGACCCAGCCGCCACCGTGGTTGAGCTGACCCTGGCCGGCAAGCCGGTAGTAGACGACCAATCCGCAGTGCATCGCCCCGATGCGGAAGGGACGCTCCATCTGAGGGCTGCGGATGCCGAAATCCATGGCAGTACCGCGCAATACGAGCAGGGGCCGGAGCGCGACAACATCGGTTTCTGGACCAACGCAGCGGACTACGTCTCCTGGCCCGTGCAGTTGCCCGCCGCGGGTACCTACAATGTGGAGATCACCTATGCGAGCCCCGCGGAGAATGCAGGAAGCCGCTTCGCGGTGCAGGTAGGGGCTCGGCCCGGCCAGGGCGAGAAGGTGGAAGGCGAGGTAGCGGCAACGGGTTCGTGGGGTACTTTCAGCGCGGTCGGTCTGGGGACCCTCACGCTGCCGGCCGGCCGCTCCACCATCGAGGTGCGCGCGCTCAGCATGCCGCGGGGCGCCGTAATGAATCTCAAGTCGCTGCGGCTGACGGCCCGCAAATAGGAGAGTGCTCATGCGGATGGCTGGAACGTGCCGATGGTGGTTGCCTGTCGCGGCGGCCCTCCTGCCGCTGACGGCTGCGGGTGCCCAGACCAGGTACAAGCTGGTCGAGGGCCATGCCGTAGGCGACCTTTCGGTTGAGGACAACTCGCTCTCGATGACGATGGAGCTGAAGATCCAGGCGGGGGGCCAGGAGTTC
>CAZGLN010000320.1:0-4039 GCA_964526545.1 uncultured Chthonomonadales bacterium | reverse complement strand
ATCGTGCTCTTCGTGGCGGGCTGTGGAGGAGGCGGCAAGTCCGCCTCCGATTCGCTGGCTTCCGGCCGCTCCGCGCTCGACCGCGTTGTCTCCGGAGAGGATGCGCCCTCACCGGACCGGCTGGACGCGCTCATCCGCCTCTTCCGCCAGGCCGTTCAAGAGAAGCCCGACAGCCCGCTAGCCCACTTCTTTATGGCGATTTGCCTCACCGCCAGGGTGGGGTGGGATGTGGACGGATTCCTGGCGGGCGGCTCGGTGCCTGGCAATCCCGGGGACGCGTCCGCCGGCGGCCCTCCCGCACCACCAGGCAGGGGTGAGGCAGCACGAGCACCTTCGGCACCTGGCAGGCCGGCCGTCGTGGGTGATCGGCCGCCGACACCGCCGGACTACCCTGGGTCTCCGCCCGCCATTCCGCCGCACTACACGCTTGCCCGCTTCTGGCAGTTGGATGAGGCCATCGCCAACCCATTCCTTCTGCTGCACCAGCTCGCCCCTCTCGCCGACTTGCCGCTGGGCATGGTTCCTTTCTACGGTTATCCCGCGGACGAGCCGTCTCGCCGGATGGTGATGCTGGAGCGGCTAAAGGAGGCTCTGGAACACCTGGCCAAGGTGGAGGCGGATCCGGAATTTGAAGCGGAGCTGCGGCTGGCTGGCGGCGCCAAGAGCGTGAAGGTGGGCCTGCCGGAAGTACAACTCTTCGGCGCGTATGTTCACAGCCTGATGGCACGCGTTTCGCTCTCCCTGGCCTACCATCGCGACCCTGGCGACTTCTTCCCGCCCTTGCCGCCGGTTGTTAGCGTGACGAATGGTGATCCCGACGTAGGTGGCGGCATTGACAGTCCCTTCAAGAATTTGGACAAGGATCGGGATGGCCGCCTCACTCCCTCCGAGTATCTTCCGCCCGATCCCTTCCTGACACTGCGCGACAGAACCTATCTCGTGCTCGCGCAATCTTCGTTGCGGGCAACGGTGGAGGCGGCCGAGAAGGGCATAGCCGGCGTGCTGAAGCGCGAGTCCAGCACCGACTTCCTGCTGCCGAATCGGCCGCCGGTTAGCGATGCGCTTACGGCGATGCGGGACAAGGCATTGCCGTTGCTGCGCCAGGCAGCGGAAGGTCCGTTCGAGGTGGATGTGCCCATCTACCATCCAATGCCTCTCGAGATTGTGAATGGCGCGTTTACTCGGCCCCTCGCCGGCGTTTCGAGCGTGTTTGCGCCATGGCCGGGTGGTGACATCTATCCGCCGGAACCGCCTGGGCAAGCGGATGTGCGCGTGAAGATAAACCTGGCGGCGTGGTTCGAGCGGCCTCCCGCGGATATGAAAGCTCTCGCGCCGACGCTGGTTCTGGATGCCGAGGGATGGCCCGACCCCAACAAGACCGTCTATCCTGATCCTACGTTTGCCGGTCTCTTCCCGGACGGCCTGCCGCCAACGCTTCTGTTCTAGGCTCCGCATCTCTAGCCTGCCGTGCCTTGCCTCGTCGCATGGCGGGCGGTGGGTTCTTGCACACCTTCTCGACAGGCGGTGCGGGCGGACTGCTCAGGGCGTGCTGGCTGCCGGAGCCGCCTCCCCCCGCGGGGCCTGATTGGTAACGGGGGCAGGCTGAGATGCGCGGGTGGAGGGGCGGCGCGTGCGCGCCACCAGGCCCAGTTCCAGCGGAATTCCGGCACGCGCATCCCCCGTAACCGTGGATCCTCCGAAGGTTACGCGCACGAGCTGACGAACGGGACCCAGAATCGAAACCAGCGCGGAACTCTCCGAGTACTCCTTCACGGTTACCGTCGCTCCGCCCTTAGGAAGCTCGACACGCACGGCAAACGGCTGGAGCGAGGAGGCTCCGGCTGGAAGTCGAAACGCCGCCGGAAGCGCCAGCTGCTCGGCTTCTATGGCCGCCCCATAGGCTTCGCGCGGCTGCATACGCTCCAACAGGACCCGCGCCCGTGCCAGTGCCTGGAGTGCCGGTCTGCCGATATCAGCCTTTGCGCTCCTCAGCTCCATCGCCTCCAGCAGATCTCTGGCGTCCTGTAAGTCCTGTATCGCGAGGCTGCGTCCGCGTTCCTTGAGAACATCGGTGATTAACTGAGCAGCGAGGAACGCGCTGTTGGGCGCCATCGGGTCGGCTCTGGCGGCAAGCGTGGGGGTGGGCCCGGGGAGTTCGTCAACTGTCAGGGCGTAGGTCTGGCCCGGTACCTGGTGCACGAGGATGGGAAGGCTGAGGAGACCGTAGCGCGCTCCTTCTTCCTCTACAACCTCCGGCACCTGAACGACAGCCACATCCACCGCGAATCCGCCGCCCGCCAGTGGACCGCGCAGGCGCGCTCTTAGCGGGGCAGGGGCGCCTGGACCAAGCGGAACCCGAAGCTCGTTGACACCGAAGGCCTCTGGCGGCGCGACAGTCTGGCCGGCGAATCGCCTGCGCGTTCCCTCGACAATCTGTTCATGCAGGGCGATGCCTGTTCGTGCTGGACGCTCCAGGCGCGCGGCGATCTCCTGCAGGTGCCGTGACATCTCCGGCGTGTGGTGCCAGTTGTAGAGCGTAACAAACCGGGCGCCGCAGGCATACGCGGCGAGGACGCATGCCTGGAGCTGGGGAGGTCCCGCGCCGGTGCACTCGAGGTTTGGCAAAGCCGTACGGCCTCGTTCCCGCTGCTTGAGGAGCCATGGGAGCATGGTTGCGCCCGACCAGTACTCGCCGCCGCTGCGCCCCTCACGAACATATCCGAGTTCCAGACCAGGACGGCGAGGGTTCACATCCTTCATAGGGAAGAAAGGCATTGCGTACGGTTCGGTGAAGATGTTGCGGCGGGTGAGGTCTGCCGAAAACTTGGGACCTGGCAGCACGGGCTCGGGAGGGAGAGCGGCTAGCATCCAGTTGACGATGGTCTGCTGCCAGCGGGCCAGGTTCTGGTGCAGCCACCACCGCTCGTTGTTGTCCAGGCCGTTTCGAGGGTCGAGCGGGATGCCGTCCTCAAACGCCGCGGCGACGGTGAAGGGGTTGAAGTCGGCCATCAACTGGCTGCGCGGCTTGCCGCCGTTCTTCTCCGTGTAGGCCTTGTCCTCCACTCCCTTCGCCCAGTAGACGGTCTCCTCTCCCGTCGAGAGTTGCGGGGGCAGGAGTGCCCCCTTACCCGCGATAGCCAGCCTTTCGCGGGCGGCGCGCCAGGCTTCCAGGGCCTGCGTGAGCCGCTGGCGCCGAAACTCGTTCAGCCTCGGATGGTTGAAGGTGAGCCAGGGAGTATTGCTCCAGACATTGGGAACGCTCAGGCCGTAGCGTTTGTCGTAGACGCTGCCCAGGAGCTCGGCCAGTCCGGGATCGTCCACCTGGTCGTCCGGGTCGAAGGTAATCTGCTGGTAAGGCAGATCCGTAAACGTGCCTCCCGCCCCGTCCGGTACGCCCGAAGGGATGCCTGCCCAATGGAACTGGAAGGCTATCCTAAGAGGGATGCCGGTCTCCTCCCCGAGACGCGCAAGCCTATCAATCTCGGCGGCGTTTTCCGCGGCCGTGCGCCGTGAAAAGTTGTAGAGGACCGCGGTCTGCGGCAGAAGGTAACGGCTGCGAGGGAGCATGCGCGCAAGCTCGCGCTGGGTCTCGCCATCCATGTGGTAGCCGAAGCCCTTGTGAGTCAGCAGCGCGAACCCCATCTTGGCCCGGTCCTCCGCGGCTGGCGCCAATCGGGAGTAGAGACGCACGGAACTCACCGTAACGAAGCACCCCGAGCGGGTGTGGGAGTGCACTTCCACGGCGCCGCCGCGCCATTCGCGTGGAGCCTCTACGAAGTACGTTCGGGTGGCTCCCGCTCCGGGGTCCTGGTCGGTTATGCGCGCGATTTCGGCGCCGCCAACCACGAGACCCCACGTCTGTTCACGGCCGTGGTCGGCAGGAGCGGTAGCAAGCTGCACCGCGATGGAGTAGGGCCCGGACGCGTCGGGTTTCGGTGTAAGGCGCATGCCAACGAAGCCGTTCGGCTCCAAGGCCACCCCTGCCACCGGAAGGGAGAGAGTGCCTGCCGTCATCCGATCGGCGCGCAGGTCCGCCTTG
>CAZGLN010000319.1:0-4056 GCA_964526545.1 uncultured Chthonomonadales bacterium | reverse complement strand
TGCCGCTAACCTCCCCCCGTTTTCGGCCTTTTCGGAGGTTAGCGGCAAGCGGCCGAGCAATTCCTCACGACGGGCCTCTTCCGACTACCACGGCAGCACGGTTCCGCATGCAGACGGCCGATTCCTTCTCCCTGTGAAGAATCTTCGAAAATCGTTGCCGATACGCCGCCAGGCGCTCCCTATCCGCGTTATACGCCCTTCACGGTCTCGGCGTCCAGCGTGTAGGCGTGCTCGTAAGTCGCCCGGCCGGTATCGCGTAGAAACGCCTCCACGGAAACCCAGTTATCGAACGGAGCGCCAGACACCGCAACGGCGGCAGCACGCTGCGTGCCGCACCTGCGTCTCCAGCATCCGCAGGGCTCACTCGCCATTGCTCCCGGGCATTGCCGCTGGGTCCGATGGACCGGCGCCATCGCGCGGCCGGGAGTCCACATACACTGCCAGAAGATTGGTGAGGTTCCTGCCCGGGCGTATCAGCGTACGGCCGCGGTAGCTCATGGCCAGGGAGGCCCCGGCATCCAGGTTCATTGCATCGCGGCAGCCGAGCGCCTTCATCACCCGCGCCCACTGCGCGAAAGTGACCGGGCGCAGAGTGTTGACTATGAGCATGCGGCCATCCGCGGTGAGGCCGACCCCCATCCGCGTCTGCGCGCCGAGGATGTGCGGATCGGAGAACCCCTCGTCCGTTACCAGCACGTCTATCTCATCGTTGAGCACGAGCGCGGGTCCGCACGCCAGCACGGTGTCATAGGCCGACCAGTCCTGGGCTCTGTTGGGCTGTACCCTTCGAATGATCGCCTCGTTCTCCCGAGTGATGGCCAGCGCAGTGCCCTTAAGCCCCTTGTGCAGCAGCTCGCCATTCGCCACGATATCGCCGATGGGCCGAAGGGTCGCCTTGGAAAAATAGGCGCCGTTGACGGCGATGGTGGGCTTGTGTCGCGCAAGCAGCGTGCCGAAGGGTTCGGCCGTGCCAGGAAATCCCATGGCGGTGAGCACCGTAACCCGCACCATGGGCGACTTCAGGTCCACCGAGATCACCCGGCAGTCCACCCCCTCGGCCTTCAGGCTGAGGAGCTTATCCGGCTGCTGGGCCGCCACCCGCGGACAGAGCGAGGAGCCGAGCAGCACCAGCAAGAGAGGCAGTCGCGAAATCATTCGGCAGGCTCCCTCAGAATCGTACGGAGCCCGTTCACCAGCGCCTCGCAGTCCTCCTCCAAGATGACCAGCGGCGGAAGGAAGCGGAGCGTAAAGTCGCTCACCGCATTGACCACAATCCGGTGTTCCAGCAGGAGCCGCCGAAGCACTCCGCGGGCAACGGGCTGCGTGAAGTCGAGCGCCGCCATCAGGCCCATCCCCCGCGCCTCGCCGATGGCCTCGGGGAATTCCCCGCGCAGCGCGTGGAGCGCCTCCAGCAGGTACCGGCCGACCTCGCGCGCGCGCTCCATCAGCCCCTCCTCTTCCAGCACCTCCAGCGTGGCGAGCGCGGCCGCGCAAGCCAGCGGCTGCCCGCCGAACGTGGAGCCATGATCGCCAGGCTGCAGAGTGACCGCAGCCTCGCCGCGGGCCAGGCACACTCCCATCGGCACACCGGAGGCGATGGCCTTGGCGAGGGTGACGATGTCGGGCCGCACCTCCGCCCACTGGCTCGCGAGGAACCTGCCCGTGCGCCCCATTCCGCACTGCACCTCGTCGCAGATGAGGAGCAGGCCGCGCTCGTCGCAGAGGGCGCGGATTGCGCGCAGGGTCTCCGGAGCGACGATGTGGATGCCGCTCTCGCCCTGCACCGGCTCGATCATCACCGCGCAGGTGCGCTCCGTGACGGCAGCCCGCAGGGCCTCCAGATCGCCCAGCGGTGCGTAGAGAAAGCCCGGCGGCAGGGGAGCGAAGGGCGCTTGATACTTGGGTTGGGCCGTGGCTGTTACCGTCGCCAGGGTTCTGCCGTGAAACGAACCGCTGAAGGTGATGATCTCGTGGCAATCGGCGCCGCGGTGCTGCTTGGCCCACTTGCGCGCAATCTTGATGGCGCATTCGTTGGCCTCGGCACCGGATTCCCCAAAGAAGGCCCTCTCCATGCCGCTAAGGCGGCAGAGCCGCTCCGCGAGAAGTGCCTGCAGCGGGTTGTGGAAAAGATTCGAGACGTGCATGAGCGTGCGCGCCTGCTGGGCGATGGCTGCCGCCACGCGCGGATGGCAGTGGCCCACGCTGCACACGGAGATGCCAGCCAGGAAGTCCAGGTAGGCGTTGCCCTGGTCATCCCACAGGCGCGCGCCCTCGCCGCGCACGAAGAGCACGGGCTGGCGAGCGTAGGTCTGCATGACGAAGCAGGCGTCTCGCTCGCGGATAGTCTCCAGGCTGTTGCCGACCGCGCTTGTGGATGAGGTCATGATAGGTTGGCTCCTGTTGTTGTAGGCAGCGCGAGCGCGCCTCCGTGTCGCGGCGCGGGCACTCCGCATCGCCCTATGCGAAGAAGGCCGGCGCTCCGCCGGTGTGGAGGAAGATGACCCTCTCGCCGCGGAAGGCGCCCTTTCCGGCAAGGTCCACCAGGCCGGCCATCGCCTTCGCAGTGTAGACCGGTTCGAGCAGAATGCCTTCACGACGCCAGAGGAGCTCCATGCAGGCAGTCCCTTCCGCGGTGGGTCTTCCGTAGCCCTCGCCGATGTAGTCCTCTTCGAGGTTGATATCCCCGGGCTCGAAGATGGTGCGTGCCTGCAGATCCCGCGTCAGCGCATTGGCCACCTCGCAGATGGGCTGCTCCGGCTTCGGGTCGTCATCCACCCGGATGCCTAGCAGGCGCAGCGATCCGCCGACAATGGCGCGGCCCGCCAGCAGGCCCGCATAAGTACCTCCACTGGAGCTCGCGAAGACGATTCGCACCGGCTTCTTGTTCTCGCGCAGTTGGCTGAGAATCTCCTCGTAGCAGCGCACGTAGCCCCTGGCGCCTATCTCGTTGCTTCCGCCGATGGGCACCACGTAGGCGGCCTTGCGTTGGCGTTCCATGCTCTGGGCCAGGGAGCGCATGGCCTCCGCGCGCATCTGGGGCGCCTTCACGTAGTGGATCACGGCGCCGGCGAGGTGATTGAGGGCCATATTGCCCCGCATCTCCCTGGGCGCAGTACCGGAGAGGAAGAGGTGACACTCCAGACCTGCGCTCGCCGCCGCCGCGGCCATCACGCGGGCATGGTTGGACTGCACCGCGCCCGCGGTGATGAGGACTTGCGCATTGCGGGCAAGCGCATCGCCCAGGAGGTATTCGGCTTTGCGCACCTTGTTGCCGCCGAGCGCGAAGCCGGTGAGGTCGTCCCTCTTTATCCAGAGATCAATGCCGAGGTCCGCCGAGAGGTTTCGCAGCGGGTGGAGCGGCGTAGGCAGCGTAGCGAGCTGAACTTTCGGTATCTTCGGCGCAGCCATGTTTGCGGCAACCCTTCTTCGGGGAACGGTTTCGCAGGCTGCTGTAGATTACCCGAAGGCCCTAGCCAGGCCCGGGTTCCTCTTCCTTAAGCCACCGATTCAGCCACTCCAGATTCGCGCGCAAGCGCTCCAGCCGCAGATCCGGCGGACCGTTGCGCGAAAGGCCGTGGCTCGATTCGGCCGGAAAGCGCACCATCTCCACCGTTTTGCGCTGCAGCCGAAGCGCGGCAAAGAACTCCTCCGCCTGGCTGACCGGGCAGCGCAGATCGCCATCGGAATGGATGAGGAGGAGCGGAGTCTCGATATTTCCCGCATGCGCCAGGGGCGAGCAGCGCCAGAGGTCGCTCGGGTCGTTCCATGCGTCGCCCTTCCAGGCGCTTCCATGCCGCCAGGGAAAGTCGCATGTGCCGGACATGCTGTGGATATTGGCCACCAGACGATCGGCGATGGCGCAGCGGAACCTCCGGGTGTGACCCACGGCCCAGGCCGTCATGTAGCCTCCATACGATCCTCCCATGATGGCCATGCGCTCGGCATCCACGTAGGGCCGGGCGGCCGCCCAGTCGGCCACTGCCTGCACGTCCTCCCAATCGCGGTTCCCCCAATCGCCCTTGATGCAGGCGCAGTGCTCCTCGCCGTAGCCCTTGC
>CAZGLN010000318.1:0-4094 GCA_964526545.1 uncultured Chthonomonadales bacterium | reverse complement strand
GTTGGCTTTCTGTTCAACACCATCTTCTAGCGAGGTTGAAACATGACTGTTCAGATACTCGGCACGGGGTGTGCAAAGTGCAAGACCCTGCTCGCCAACACCCAGGCCGCCGTGCAGGCGCTCGGGCTCTCGGCGGATGTTGAGAAGGTGGAGGACATCCAGCAGATCATCCGGTTCGGAGTGATGACTACGCCTGCCCTGGTGGTGGATGGCACGGTGAAAGTCGCGGGACGCGTGCCCTCCGCGGAGGAAATCAAGGAACTGCTTCGATAGCGGGAGACATCCGCCTCCAGACCGCGGCATACGACCGCCAGCGGCCTGACCGCAACCCCGCGAGAACGCAGCGCCGGTGAATGAAGAGAAAGGATAAGGATATGTCCGAATGTTGCGGCAGCAAGGCCAACGTGCTGCTGTTCGCCTGTTCCGGCGGCTCCAATGTCGCCCAGATAGCCAATGATGCCGCCAAAGCGCTTGACCGGCTCGGCCAGGGACGCATGTACTGCGCCGTGGGCGTGGTTGCCGGCCTGCCATCCTTCGTCGAGACAGCCCAGAAGGCTGACGCCCGCGTTGCCATAGACGGCTGCGAGGTCCAGTGCTTGCGAAAAGGTTTCGAGGCTGCAGGCGTGCCGCTGGAAGGCCATGTGGTGGTTACGGACCTCGGGATTACCAAGGGCCATCACTTCGAATACAGCCAGGAGGAGGTGGCCAGGGTGGCTGGTGCTGTCGCACAGAAGATTGAGTCGATCTAAGAAACTAGGCCGCGACCGCCTCGCCGGCCGCCTCCTGTCGGCCAAACCAGACACGCTGCAGCCACAGCGAGACGTTCACTAGCCCGATCAGCACGGGCACCTCCACAAGCGGCCCGATCACCGCCGCGAACGCTGCGCCGGAATGGATGCCGAAAACCGCCACCGCCACGGCAATGGCCAGCTCAAAGTTGTTGCTGGCGGCAGTGAAGGAGAGCGTGGCGGACTTCCGGTAGTCCGCGCCGAGGCGATGGCTCAGCCAAAACGAGACCAGAAACATCGCGACGAAGTAGATGAGCAGCGGTATGGCTACCCGCACCACGTCCAGCGGCAGCTGGACAATGTACTCACCCTTGAGTGAGAACATCACCACGATGGTAAAGAGAAGCGCGACAAGCGTGATTGGACTGATGCGGGGAATGAACTGCTTCTCGTACCAGGCCCGGCTCTTCACGCGAAGCAGCAGATAGCGCGTGAGCATGCCGGCGATGAAGGGGATGCCGAGATAGATGAAGGCGCTCTCGGCAATGGCGCGGATGGTGATTCGCGAGAGGTCCACATCGCCGAAGCTTACACCGAGCAGCGGCGGCAGCACCTTGATGAAGAGCCATGCATACACGCTGTAGAAGAGCACCTGGAATACGGAGTTGAATGCGACCAGGCCCGCGGCATACTCCGTGTCTCCTTGCGCAAGCTCGTTCCACACAATCACCATCGCGATGCAACGCGCCAGACCAATCATGATGAGCCCGATTGCGTACTCCGGCTTGTCGGCGAGCAGGGCCAGCGCCAGCCCAAACATGAGCAGCGGGCCGATCACCCAATTCTGGATAAGCGTGAGCAACAGCACGCGCACGTTGCGGAAGACCTGGGGCAGCTCCTCATAGCGCACTTTGGCGAGCGGCGGATACATCATGAGGATGAGACCCACGGCAATCGGAATGGAGGTCGTGCCCACCGAGAGTTTCGTGATTCCACCCACGACTGCCGGAGCGAGATACCCAAGACCCACTCCGAACGCCATCGCCAGGAAGATCCACAGCGTCAGGTAGCGATCGAGAAAGGAGAGTCGTCCGCCGCTCGACGGGCACCCCAGGTCGTCAGCGCTCAATGGTCTCCTCCTGTATCAACTGGTCGAGCAGGGCTTCCACGCGCTCGCGGATCTGGTCGCGTATGCGCCGCACCGTCTCGATGGGCTGGCCCGCCGGGTCGTCCAGGCCCCAATCCTCGGAAATAAGGAAGCGCGCCGGACATGCCGCGGCGTCCACCCCGCAGCCCATGGTGATCACCCGGTCCGCCGAGTCCGCCATCTCCTGGGTAAGCTGCTTCGGGCTGTGCCCCTCCATTGACACGCCGATCTCCCGCATCACCTCCACGGCGACGGGATGGACCTTCGAACCGGCGATCGTGCCCGCCGAGAGGGCCCGCACGTTGACGCCGCGTCGGTTCGCGAGGTGATTTGTTAGCGCCTCCGCCATCTGGGATCGCCCGGCGTTATGAACGCAGACGTAGAGCACCGTCCGCATATCGGTGTCCATCATGATTTCTCCTCACCGGCTTCGTCCGAACACACGGCTCTGGGATTCTCCACCGGCTTGATGGCCCGAATGAACCCGCTGAAAACCCGCCCATCGAGGCCCGTCCGCTCCTCCGCACTCAGCGCCGCAATGCTGTCCAGACTGCACGCACTCTCGCCCAGGTCGGCCAGCGTGTAGTGGCGGGTGGGAGTGATAGAGGCATGCACGAAGCCGGCAGCCGCAAGCTTGGCGAGGTAGTCCTCCTTCTCGAGGGCGCCAGCAACACAGCCGATGTACGCTTCCATATCCCGGCGAATGGCCTCCGGAAGCGCGCCGTCAATCACGATATCCGACACCGCGAATCGGCCGCCCGGCTTCAGCACCCGATAGGCCTCGCGCAGCACCGCATCCTTGTCCGCGGAGAGATTGATGACGCAATTGGAGAGAATCACGTCAACCGAATCGTCCGGCAAGGGTATCTGCTCGATGTGCCCTTTCAGGAATTTGACGTTCTCCGCGCCGGCCTCCACACGGTTCTTCTCCGCAAGCGCCAGCATCTCGTCCGTCATGTCCAGACCATACGCAAAGCCGGAAGGACCCACCCGCCTTGCCGAGAGCAGCACATCTATCCCGCCGCCGCTGCCCAGATCCAGCACAATCTCTCCTGCGCGCAGCTCGGCGAGGGCCGTTGGATTGCCGCATCCCAGCGAGGCACTCAGGGCGGCCTCCGGCACCTGGTCTCCTTCGGCAGACGTGTAGAGGTTGCCGGTGATAGGATCATCGCGGGAGTCTCCTCCGCAGCAGGCAGTGCCAACGCTTCCGGTAAGGCGCGTGCCGCAGCAGGCCGCTCCGCCGCCCTCCAGCACAGCCCGAGCCGCCTGCCCATACTTCAACCGCACGAGTTCGCGCACTCCCGCGGGGTCCATTGGCTCCTCAGCCATTACACTGCTCCTTTCAGACGAGACCCTGCTCGCCGTCCGCACAACTACCCAGGCCTCCGGCCGACTGCTCCAGAAAGCGGGCTAGTGCGGCAATTGCCTCTCGGTTTACGCCGCACACCATGTTCTTGCCGCTTCGCTCCACGGTAATGAGCCCTGCTAGCCGCAGCTCCTTAATGTGGTGGCTTATGGTGGAGTTGATGGCGCCGAGGCCGGTGATGTGGCAGCAGACCTCACCCACGGTAGGCCCCTCCACGCGCCGCACGTCGCCGCTCTCCTCCAGGGCCACGCTGCAGCAGCACTCGCAGAGAAACGCGAATATCCGCAGACGTGTTCGGTCGCCAAGAGCACGAAACATGGCTGCATATGCATCTAGGGTCTGTTCGTCCATGTGCAATCTCACAACGTTTCGCGAAATATCGAAATCATGTTACCACATGCGGTGCTTAACGCAAGTGCCGGTTGGGAAAAAGCTAAAGCAGTTGGGCAATCGGGACCCGCTGGTCAGCAAAGCACGACCAAGCGCACAGCGGCGGAGCCAGATCGGCTACACCCACATCTTCCTATCCAGACTGCGGTATTGAATGGCCTCGAGCACGTGGCTGCTGAGGATATCCGCCTCCCCCGCCAGGTCGGCAATGGTGCGCGCCACCTTCAGGATGCGGTCGTAGGCACGCGCGCTGAGACCCAGCTGCTGGATGGCCTGCCGCATGATCTTGCGCACATCCTCGCTCATCTTGCAGTAGGCCTTTATCTCGCGTGCGCCCATCTGCGCGTTGCAGTAGAGCGGAAGACCTGCGAAGCGCTCCTGCTGACGGTCACGCGCCTGGGTGACGCGCTGCCTGATCTGCGCGGAAGTCTCGCTTGGTGGGCTGTTGACCAGCTCCTCTTCC
>CAZGLN010000317.1:0-4095 GCA_964526545.1 uncultured Chthonomonadales bacterium | reverse complement strand
CGCAGGCAGCGTCCTACCTCTGCAATCTGGTAGTTGAACCCAGAGCCTTCCATCGGCATCTCGAACTGCTCGGGTTCGCGGCCGCTGCGCGCCAGGGTGAAGCGGGAAGGGCACCACCATGCGGGATGAATCTGGATGCTGCCTTCCGTGCCCAGGATGGCGGCCGCGTGGGGCGTGTTGGTGCGGACAGCGGCCGAAAGCACGCTGAGCGCGCCGGCTCCGTGGCGCAGCACGTAGCCGCACTGCTCGTCCACCCCCGTCGCTCCAAGGGTCGCCAGACCGGTTATGGCCTCCGGCTTTCCGAGGACCATGTGCGCGAAGGAGACGCAGTAGACTCCCACATCCAGAAGCGCGCCGCCCGCCAGGCTGGGCGAGAGCAGCCGGCTTTCGGGATTGTCGCCGCCGCGGAAGCCAAAATCGGCGAGAACCATGCGCGGCTCGCCGATGGCTCCCTCCGCGAGGAGCTGCCGCACGCGGGCCATCAGCGGGAAGAAACGGGTCCACATGGCCTCCATCACGAAGAGGCCGCGGGCCTGCGCCTCCGCGAGAACCTCCTCGGCCTGGCCGGCGTTGACGGTGAAGGGCTTCTCAACGAGCACCGGCTTGCCGGCGCGCAGCGCGAGCAGGGCCTGCTCGGCGTGGAACGGGTGCGGCGTGCAGATGTAGACAGCATCCACCTCAGCGTCGTGCACCAGGGCGTCGTAGCCCTCGTGGACGCGCGGAATCTCGTATTTCGCGGCGAAGGCTTCGGCGCGGGCGCGCTCACGCGAGGCGACGGCATGCAGAGTGTGGTCAGGCAGGAACTGAACGCCCTGCGCGAAGCGGTTAGCGATGGCGCCGGGGCCGAGGATGCCCCAGCGCAGAGGCGTATCGGACATGGGCGGGAGGGATCCTTGCAGTAGATTGCGCGCGGAGGCGCGCGGCACAGGGTAGCACTCCCCGGCCCATTCGTCAACGTAAGCGGCCCGCTCGCATACGCGGCTTCACGGAATTGGCGCGTTTCGGAGCATCGCATAATAGTGCCGAAAATTGAAGGCCGCTGTTGCCGGATTGCAATAACAGTGATACAACCATACTGACCTTGTCTTGTAAAGGAGGAGAGCCGATTTGGGTTAAAATGTTCGCCCCCGCGCTTCCTCGGCGCGCGGGGCCGACTGCTTGTTGTCGCACTGACGATCCTCTGTCTTGCGGTCCGTCCCAATGAGGCATGCTCCCAGACGATGGGCGGATGGCTTAGTCTCTACCCCGACGGTTGGCCCACGGCCTATGTGAGCGGAACCTACACCAAGGTGCACGGGGCGGTTGGTGCGGGCAGCGGCGCCTGGATCACCTCCGCCTCGCTAAGCGTGAATGGGCACCCGCTACGCCAGTACTCCTGGTCCCTAGGGCAGCCGCAGGCGCCCTACGTCTACTTCCAGGTCGCCTTTGCCAGCACGCACTTCCCGGACGGCACACCCCTCACCGTGCGGCTGCACGGAGTCAACAGCAACAACCTGGAGTGGAGTGTGGCGCGATACGCGACGGTCTACAACAAGGCGACGATTTACGGCCGTTACGAATTTGAGATGCATGCGGAGCAGAGCGGCACGCCCGCCGCGAACCAATTTCTCGCGGCGATGAACCACGATGTCTCGCGCACCGTGAACTCTCCGGGCTGGACTCGCAACCAAGTACTTGGGGATATCGGTGCGTGCACCGTCTTCTACGTGAATACCCACGGTAGTTCGCTGCCCAGTTTCTTGGACGACGGCTCGGGCATTGTGTATCCGAGCGCCGATTACGTGGAGCCGCCTGTTGCGCAGGTTCTTGAGCGGCGGCAGGAGGTGGTGGGTTCCGGCACGCCGCCTATGAACACTGGCATTCCGGCCTGCAACTTGGTGTGGATTGATGCCTGCAATGCCGGGCAGAACAACAACTTCGTAACGTTTCTCTGGCCGTATAAGTCCTGGTGGGGCTGGGTCCGCAACCAGAGCCTCGTGGGCTGGAGGATAACCGTTGACTCGCGAGGAACCCGAGCCGCCTCGGAGGCCTTCTGGGGGGGTCTCGCGGCGGGCAGGACGGTGAGCGAGGCCCGCGACAGGATGGTGGTCAAGTACTTCGAGTATCTCAGGGATTATCACAACGGGACGGGCATGCCTGAAGGTACCGAGCCGCGCGACTTCGCGAGCGTTTGGGGCGACTACCACACGCGGCTCTGGCAACTCTACACGGGCACCACGGATCCGGCCGCCAACGGCTGGTACGACTGAATGGAGGATTCAGCGATGCGAAGCCACGGGTCTCTCTGCATGGCGGTCTTGGCGCTGCTCGGTTGGTGCATCCCCGGGTTGGCGCAGCGTTACGGGGATGTCGTGGAGCCGCGGCCGGGTGAGCTCTCGGCGGAGGCGGCGAAGAGCAGGGTGGACGCCTTCTTGCGGGCGGTGGGCCTGGCTCCGTTCACCAAGCGGGTGGATGCCGAGCTTAGGCTCACGGCAGTTCGGAAAAGCGGGGCTAGAGATCGCGAATGGTCCGTCGAGCAGTACTCCGGCAGCTACGGAAAGTACACGGCCCATGTTGATCCGCGCGACGGCCGGATTCTCTGGTTTAGGAACTACACCAAGGAGTACGAGCAGGTGAAGGGTTTGTGGCGGACGGGCACAACCTTCTACAAGAGCATGGCGGAGGCGAAGGCGCATCTGTGGCGCCTGGGCCGCGCAATCGGCCTTCCGCCTGACGCGGAGATGATTGGCATCAGGGCGTATGGCGACAACACGCCCGGCAAGGGCGACGCCAACCAGGCGGGAAGTCTGGGCTGCACTTTCGGAGTCTACCCCACGGGCGACCGCTCGATCGAGCCTATGTGGATCCAGACCGTGAGCGTGGACCCGCAGGACGGCGTGGTAACGCACGTTTGGCAGCGTCCTACTTGGGTGCTGGAATCGGGGGAGCGGAACGTGAGCAGGGAGGAAGCGATTCGGGCGGCGCGTCTGGTCTATGTGGCGGACGCGAAGCGTTTTCGATCCCATTCGGACCCGTGGCCGCTGGACGCGGAGAAGGTGCGCCTCTTCTTTGGCGGACTTGTGCGCATACGCCTCATGTGGCATGTTCCGTTCGGCGGGGTAGACCCCTGGGGCAATGAGGTGCACGATTCGGTGAGCGTGGATGCCGCGACGGGCAAGGTCTTCCATGTGGCGATTGTGAAGTACGCGGGCCCTACGCCCAGGCCCGCGCGCAGGGGTGTGTCCGCGTCCAAGTCCATACCGCAGCGCAAGGCGGGGATACCCTCGAAATCGGCTCCTCCCTCTCAACGCAGGTAGCGGCGGGCAGGACGGTGAGCGAGGCCCGCGACAGGATGGTGGTGCATTACTTCCGGAGTTTTAGGGATCATCACAAGGGGAGGCCATGCCTGTTCGCCTCGCGGCTACTCCGTCGCGGGCGGCAGTGCCTGGCGCATGAACTCGGAGACATCCTGTTTTAACTGCCCCAGGCATCCGCTGTGGATGTACATCATGTGGCCGGCCTCGTACTCGCGTGTGGTGATGTTGGGACGCAAGCCGGCATCCAGCCCCATGTGGTTCAGTGTGTATTCCGTCGCGAAGAAGGGTGTGGCCAGGTCGTAGTAGCCGCTGGCGACGAAGAGCCGCATGTAGGGATTCTTGGCAAAGGCCGCGCGAAGGGCCTCGCTTGTGTCAGGCGCTCCCTCCCGGGCTGATCCCCAATCCCACTCGCCGTCTATGCCGCCGCCGAGTATGTAGTAGACATCGTCTGACTCGTAGTTGAGTTCGCGGCGTACGTAGTCATTGAAGACGGCGGTGTAGGGTGGTCGGATAGCCGTCATGCTGGGGTCGTGCTCCGGAGCCTCTCGAGCGGCGAGCGCATCAATCCCCTTGAAGCGGCTGTCCAGGCGGCCCACCGTGCGCTTCTCGTGGCGCAGCAGCTCCTTGCAGAAGCGCCATATGTGGATGCGCAGGTCGGTCTCGTCAACGTAGCGCTCGCTGAGGCCCGTCAGCCGGGCGAGTCTCTGGATGACCTCGGAACGCTCCCGCTCGGTGAGGGTATCCCCCTTGGCGAGGGCGGCGGAGTATTCCGTGGATGCCCACTGTCTGGCCTCCGCCA
>CAZGLN010000316.1:0-4138 GCA_964526545.1 uncultured Chthonomonadales bacterium | reverse complement strand
GGATTGAGCAGCAGGAAGAAGGGCGAGGCCGGATAGTGTACGTCCACCGTGGCGATGCACCCGTTGCTGAAGTTCTCCTTGGGGAAGAGCAGCGGCGTGCCATCGTAATCGGCGGCCAGCTTGTTGGCGGCCCAGCACTGGCGATAGGCAAGCGCCGCAAGTCGGGCGAACTTCTCGCCGCCCACTTTGCGCAAGTCGGACATCAGCTCGTTGTCGAAGGCCTCGCAGCGCGCGGCCAGGGAATCGTAATCGCGCGCGGCCTTCTCCAGCAGGGCGCCAGCCTCGGCCCCGTCGCGCCGCCAATAGGGGCGCAGGCGCCGATGCATGAGTTCGATGGACCACACGTCGTCGTAGGCGATGAGGGCGTGCCGACTGATGGGCTGTTCGGTGACCGTGCCCAGATCCATTGCCGTCGCCAGCACGGGCCAGTTATCGTTGGCGGGCACCGGCATACGCAGCGAGTCGGCCTCGGGCAGGCGGCCGCTTCGCGCGAAACCGAGCCGGCAAGCGCGGTCCGCCGCCATCGCCGTCTCCGGAGCGTTGCCGTTCGGCACGGCGATGTAGAGATAGCCCCAGTCTATCCGCAGATTGTCGCCGGACTTGGCCAGAATGGGCTGCTCAAACGAACCCATTCGCATCACCTGAAGCCCCGGAACGCGGTAGCGGCTCCAGACCACCTTCTGGTCCGGCGTGTTTACGACCCACTCGCCCGATACGTCGAAATAGATCTGCACGGAATGCGGCTTGCCGTCCACGGAGCGCGCGCTCCAGACCAGATACGTTACGGGCCTCGCCAGCACATCCAGATCGTCCGGCAGGGAGGGAGTAAGAAAGGTGAGGGTCAGCTCCACACCGGCGGCCTCGAAGACGTAGAGCGTGCGGGTGGGCAGCACGGTCACGGACTTCTGCTTCATGGCGGGGGTGTTTTCTGGAACAACGCCGGCGTAGCGGTAGGGGGCGCCGTCAATGCGCACAAGCCCGCTCAGAGCCTGCGTGGTGCCAGTCCAGTGCCGACTCCAGCCATCCGTCAACTGGTTGTCAAACGACCAGACGCTGAAGTAGGGGTCGTGTGTTACCAGGGGCACGGCCGGCGGCCGCAGCGGCGGCACATCCGCCTCCTGCGCGTCGGAGAGCGTGCAGAGCACCAGGCAGGCTGCCGCAATGAGGGCCAATGTGGTTGTAAGAGTCATCTGTACCTCCCAGGAACAGGGCGTATCGGGTTATCGCACATGCCAGATTACCCCGAGTTGCTTTTGCTTGGCCGCCCGCGATTCGGCCGCATCTCGAGCGCATGGATTCGCGTGGGGCATTCAGGGCAGTGTGAGGTCGGGCTGCGGCTCGCCGTCACGGGTCCAACCGACGATGCGCACATGCGTCTTCGCACCCTGGGCCGCGGCGAAGAGATGGGTCTGGGGCACATTGCTCATCACCAGACCCACAAGAATCAGCGATGCCGTCCTCTCAGGGCTATCCGCCAGGATAACCCGCCCATTCGCCTCTTGCACCATCCTGCCGCTGGCCACCACATCCTTCGGCGCGAACGAGCTGATGGAGAGGTTGGTGACCTGCAGGGTTGCGCCGCCGAAACCCGGTTCCAGCACAAAAGCAGCCTGCCTTCCAACGGGTCCGCCCGTTGCCGGGAACTCCTGGTCCGGCGCGATGCTGACGTGCACCATGCTGTTGCTGATCTGGTTGGGCAGGATGGTGCCCAGCACACACTCGAAGCCTACGGTCACGTTATCCAGCTTCATGTTGTGGACGGAGCCCCACGGGCCCTCGCCCCACTTGTGCACGGTCTCCTCGCCTGTGAGAGGATCGCGAAACGGCTTCTTTGGAGAAGTGCCCAACCGCATGCCGGTGTGAGCCAGGAAGACCACCACATCCTCGATGGAGTAGCCATCCACGCTTCCGTAATCGAAGGCGATGTTATCGGGCCAGCGTGTAATGATCTCGTGCAATTTGGCATGCTTGAACGAGATGGGCTCCTCCACGTTCGGCACGATGTGGATGCCGCGGATGCGGATGGTGTCCTTGCCCTCGCGGAAAGCGAAAGCCCGCTTGTAGCCGAAGAGGTAGCAGCGTTCTATAAAGACCTTGCCGCCGCCAGTGAGAACAAAGAAATCCCAATACCGGGCACAAGTGATGTCTTCCACCGTGCAGCTGGCCACGCCCGGCCGGATGGTAAAGGTGGGGCCGTAGGGCCTGGCATGATCCGCTAGAAAGCGCTCGCGGCGCAGGGAATCGGTCGGGTAGTAGTAGGGCGATTTCGGATCGGCGAACTCCTCGTCCGAGGGCCAGGGCTGCTCATCGTAGAGTATGTAGAGGCCGCGAACGGTGTTGCCGCCGGTGAGCTCGAAGAGCGGCCGCTTACTCTTGGATTGGTACTGATCCGGCGCCGGACGCGCCAGGATGACAGCGCCCGTCTGTATGCGCCTCGGTACGCCCTCCCAAGCGATGAAGGGCATGCCGGCCGGTGCGCCGATCAGGCTGACTCCCTGCTTGATAGTTATCTGCCGCGTGAGGACGTAGCCGCGGCCCGGTCTGACTGGATCCACCCTCACCACGCCGCCCGTGGCCGCAGCCGCGTCTATGGCGCGCTGGAAAGAGGCTGTATCATCGGTGCTGCCGTCACCGCGAGCGCCGAAGGCGCGAACGGAGTAGGTTCCCGGCTGAGCCAGGGCTAAGTGGGCGGTCACCAGCAAGAGCAGCGGGAGGATTGCTTTCACCATGCAACCCATATTCGCCGTCCAAGGAGGATGTCCTGTCCCGGGGAGCGGCAGCGCATGCACGCGCCATTGGAGGGCAGAGGCGGAAGTGCTGACGGCGGGCGAGGCGGAGGGAGGTGGCTGCCGGACTAGGGCTCGAACCTAGAACCTGTTGATCCAGAGTCAACCGCTCTGCCAATTGAGCTATCCGGCAACGCCGAAATATGGTACCGCCCGCGCCGCCCGATGTCAAGGAGTCCCCATACGGCCGCGGAGGAGCTGGCTCTATCCACCCCTGTTCCGCTCCAGACGCCGTCATTCCCGTCACTACACAGAACATACTGCTATCAACTGAGATCTAGCGCAGAGGATTCAGGTAGCGAACTCCGGATATCTCGGCCTCGCCTGGAATATCCTCCGTAAAGATCAGTCGGATGTCGTTCTCGTATGCCGTGGCCCATATCACGGCATCCCAAAACGCGAGACCGCGGAAGGAAACCACGGTCAGCGCTCTTTGAATGGCGGTTGAAGTTACAGGTACTACTTCACTGATTGCAGCAAGGTCCCGGATAACATCGAGAACTGCTTCGGCAGCCATTCGCGGCGGACGATCTCGCCGCAGCATCCGAGCAGAGAACTCCGCAAGCACCTGGGCGCTGAACACGAGACGCGCTTCCGTTGAGAGTGACTGCACAAGTGCAAGTGCCCGTCGGTGCTTCTCGACGTCCGTTGGATCGTGAGCGTATATCAGGATGTTGGTGTCAACCAGTGCCCGCTCATGAACACCCGCGCTCATTCCCTCGGCTCACGACGGGATGATGTTTCTATCCGCTCCTCGTAGACCTCCTCTCTTCGAAACGTCTCGCCTCCAAAGTTGATGCCGGCTTCCATGCGCGCCAATGCACGCGTTCGGGCCTTACATAGACTTTCTGTCCTCGCCTCCTCCGGGTCTTCGGCGAGAAAGACGACCCGAACACGCGCCCGGCGAATCCCCTCTGGACGCTGAGACAGAACGATTCGTCCATCGTTGTAGTATCCGTCTATCGTAAAGGTCTCCATTGCCATGCTCCAACGGGTCCAGTATCTGCGACGCGGTGCACGTACGGGAAACCGCCCCTACCGCGTGGCAGGTTGCCTCGCATGTTAGACGCTGCTCGCACGTGAAGAGTTTGTGGGCGGAGAGCGCATCGTATCAGATTCCGAATCGCTCGTCGAGATGATATCCTCCCAACAATGGCATGGTCTCGCTTGGTGCTCAATCCGGTGTTTGCGGTGGAGAAGTCCGGCGGCAGCCGGCCTGCCGAAAGGCCAGAGCCGCCTGGAACCTCTAGCCAACGCTTTTGAGCTCAACCAACGCACTTAGTAGCAGCCTGCACCCGCCTGAACGGTTGGACGCAGTTGCTGCGGGACTGCGCTGCGCTGCCAGACATGCG
>CAZGLN010000315.1:947-4155 GCA_964526545.1 uncultured Chthonomonadales bacterium | reverse complement strand
CTCCGCAACCAGATTCATGAGGGCGGCAGCGCCCATGTTTCTAGTCGCCGCGCCGCAGAGCACCGGCACCACCTTGCCGTGGTCAATTCCCTGATGGAGGCCCCGCACGACTTCCTCATCCGTGAGCGTGCCCTCCTCGAAGTACTTTTCAATGAGCGCGTCATCGCCTTCGGCCGCAGACTCAATCAGTTTCTCGCGGTATTCGCTCACAACGCCCTCGAGCTCCGCGGGAATGGGAATCTCCTTGAACTCCTTGCCCACGCCCGTGTAGGCCTTCATGTGCACGAGATCCACCACGCCGTTGAAGCTGTCCGCCTGCCCGATGGGCACATGAACAGGAGCGATGGAGGTGCCGTAGGTGGAACGCAGCTTCTCCACCACGGAGAAGTAGTCCGCGTTTTCGCGGTCCATCTTGTTGACCAGCACGGCGCGAGGCTTTCCGGAGGCGATGGCCTGATCCCAGGCGATCTCAAAACCGACCTCGAGGTCGCCCTGGGCCGGTGTAACCAGTACCGCGGCATCCACTACGCGCATGGCGCTGCGCACTTCGTTCTCGAAATCGAGATAGCCGGGCACATCCACCACGTTTATCTTGCAGCCGTTCCATTCGCAGGGCGCCAGGCCGATGTTGATGCTGATGTTGCGCCGAACCTCCTCGGGATCAAAATCCAGAGTGGAGGTGCCGTCGTCCGTGCGCCCCATGCGGTCAATGCCGCCGGACGCGAAGAGCATGGCCTCGGCCAGGGAGGTCTTGCCGGACCCCTGGTGCCCAAAAAGCCCTATGTTGCGAATGGCTTCAACGCCGTACTTTTTCATGGATGGATTTCCACAAAACGTGATCTCGCCCAGAGCGGCCGACCCGAGTATGGACCGCTCGGCGGCGTCTCCCTTATTTCTCGCGGAAGGGCATGCCGAAGCCCTTCAGCAGCGCCCGCGCCTCCTCGTCCGTCCGCGCGGTGGTGCAGATAATGATGTCCATGCCGCGGATCTTGTCCACCTTGTCGTAGTCAATCTCCGGGAAGATGAGCTGCTCGCGCACACCCATGGCGAAGTTGCCGCGGCCATCGAAGGAGCTCGGATTGAGCCCCTGAAAGTCACGCACGCGGGGCAGCGCCGTGGAGATAAGGCGATCCAGAAACTCGTACATGCGATCGCCGCGCAGCGTCGCCTTGCAGCCGATGCGCGCGCCCGCCCGAATCTTGAAGTTCGAGATGGACTTCTTGGCCCGGCAGACGTAGGGCTTCTGGCCGCCTATGATGCTCATGTCGCGCATGGCGTTATCCAGCAGTTTGGCGTCGCCGCCCTGAGTCTGGCCTGCCTGCCCCACACCCATATTCAGAACGATCTTCTCCAGGCGTGGAATCTGCATCACGTTCGGGTACTCGAACTGCTTCCGGAGCGCGGGAGCAATCTCGGATTTATACTTCTCTTTCAGTCGAGCCATCTTTCTCACCATCCTCCCCGCGCGGTCCGGCCGTGCCTCCCTGGTCCGCGGGCTGCCATTAGTCAATGGACTTGGCGCAGTCCGGGTGCTTGCATACGCGGTATTTTCGCGACGAGAGCTTGGCATCGCCCTCCGCGTAGGCGTAGCCCACGCGCGTCGGCCGGTGGCACTGCGGACACACTATCATCACTTTGGAGGCGAAGAGCGGCGCAGGCTTCTGTATGCGGCCGCCTTCCTGCATCTCGCGCACACCGGTGCGGCCCGGGCGGCCGGATTGCCGCGCCTTCTGGTGCCGCACAACGATATTCACTCCCTCCACCGTTACCTTGTTCTTGGCCGGGTAGGCATGCAGGACCGTGCCCGTCTTGCCTCTATCGCGCCCAGAGATAATCTGAACGGTGTCGCCCTTCTTGATTCGCAGCTTTACCGCGTACTCGCCGGGCTTCTGCTTCTTCTGCATCAGAGCACCTCCGGCGCAAGCGAGATTATGCGCATGAAGTTGCGCTCGCGCAGCTCCCGCGCCACGGGTCCGAACACCCGCGTGCCTCGCGGCTCCATGGCGTTGTTTATCACCACGCAGGCATTATCGTCGAACCGAAGCACCGAGCCATCCGGCCGGCGTATCGCCTGCTTGGTCCTCACCACCACGGCCTTGACCACGTCGGACTTCTTCACCTGTTGACCCGGGGTTGCGGATTTCACCACCCCGACAATGACGTCGCCGACCCTGGCATCCATGCTGTTGGAACCTTTCAGCACCCGGATACAGAGGATCTCGCGCGCCCCGCTGTTGTCTGCGGCCCGAAGCCGCGTATAGGGCCTAATCACCTTGCCTCACTCCGTTCACGCTCGCCTGCAAGCAGGGCGATCTACTTGGCCTTCTCCACAATGCGCGAAACGCGCCAGTGCTTCTCCCGGGAGATGGGCCGCGTCTCCATGATCTCCACGGTATCGCCCACACCGCACTCATTTCCCGGATCGTGCGCCTTGTACTTCTTGGTGCGGCGGATGATCTTTCCGTAGAGCGGATGCCTCATGCGCGACTCGACCGCCACAACCACCGTCTGCTGCATCTTGTCGCTGATCACCACGCCGAAACGCACCTTGCGCCGGCCGCGCTCCACGCCCGGTGTCTCCGGCCTATCCTGTGACATTGGTAGCACCTCTCGTTGCGCCTGCCGCCGCCTTTGCGGCCTCTTCCGCCGCCGCACGCGCGGCGATTTCACGCTCAGTCTGCAGAGTAAGAATGCGCGCGATACTCCGCTTGCACTCGGATATCGCCGCCACGTTCTCCAGCTGGCGGGTTACGTTCTTCCTCCGCAGTTCAAAGAGCTCCTCGCGCACCTTGGAGAGCTCGGCGCTCAGTTCCGCGTCGGTCATCTCCCTGAGGCGGTCAAGCGCTTCGCGCCGTTTCTCGCGTGGCATTCTACGCTCCCTCCTCCGTACCTGGCGCTTGCGCCGCGTCTTCCGAAACTGCCTCAGCCGCCGCCTCGTCCACCGAACCATCGGCCGACTGCGGCTCGCCTTCCGTCTCCTCTTCAGCCGCCGTACCGGCTGCCTTGCGGGCGTACCTCGCGCCGATCCGCTCCTCTTCAGGACGCGCCACGAACTTCACGTCAATAGGCAGCTTGTGGCCGGCCAGGCGCATGGCTTCGCGGGCAAGCTCCTCGCTTACTCCAGCCATCTCAAACAGAATGCGCCCGGGCTTTACGACCGCAACCCAACCCTCCGGCGCGCCCTTCCCGGAGCCCATCCGCGTCTCCG
>CAZGLN010000315.1:0-879 GCA_964526545.1 uncultured Chthonomonadales bacterium | reverse complement strand
GTCATCGCACGACGGGCGGCTTCGATCTGATTGGCGGTCATCCAGCACGATTCAAGCGCCTGCAGGCCGTAATCGCCGAAGTTCAGCGTGTTGCCGGCGGTTGCCTTGCCGCGTCGGTGCCCACGATGCTGTTTGCGGTACTTGACCCGCTTTGGCATGAGCATCAGCGTTGCCCTCCTTGCCTGCCGCGCCCGCGGCCACCGCCGCCGCCGCTACCCCGGCTGCCGCGCATGCCGGAGCGCTCGGCCCGCAGTGCCTCGCGTCGCGGCACGATCTCGGCCTCGGTGAGCCGTGTCTGTCCCGGCAGCACCTCGCCCTTGTATATCCAGACCTTGATGCCGATGTTGCCGTAGGTGGTTCTGCCCTCGGCGAAGCCGTAGTCAATATCGGCCCGCAGGGTATGCAGCGGAATCTTGCCGTCGCGCATCTGCTCGCGCCTGGCCATTTCCGCGCCAGCCAGCCGTCCAGAGCACATCACGCGGATGCCCTTGGCCCCCAACTTCATGGCGCGCATCACCGCCTGGCGCATGGCGCGCTTGTAAGCGATGCGTTTCTCAATCTGCTGGGCGATCGATTCCGCCGCGAGCTGCGCGTTGATATCCGGATGCCGGATCTCCTCGATGTTGAGGTGCACCTTCTTCTTGGTGAGCTTCTCGAGCATCGTGCGCACGTCGTCGGCGCCCTTGCCGCCCCTGCCGATGATGATGCCTGGCTTCGCTGTGTGCACCGTAACCTTGAGGGCGCCACCTGGCCGCTCGATCTCGACGTTGGAGATGGCCGCGTTCGGCAAGCGTTCCTTCAGAGTCCGCCGGATGCGGTAGTCCTCGTACAGCGCATCCGCGTAGCCCTTATCCGCGTACCATTTGCTCTCCCTATCAC
>CAZGLN010000314.1:0-4162 GCA_964526545.1 uncultured Chthonomonadales bacterium | reverse complement strand
GGACCCGTGGTTTCCTCTCCGGGTAGGCCTTCGCTGTTGGTGCGGAGGGGCTTGCTTCTGCACGTCCGATTCTTTGACAGCATTGAGCGGATCTGCCGTTTCTCTTTAGGTCTTGTCAAACCAGTCAGCAGATCTTCCACCGTAGGGTGGGCTGTGCTTCCGAGACTCTGTTTATCAGACAGGATTGACAGGATTAGGTGTTCATCCTGTAAATCTCGTTAATCCTGTCCATTGACTTGCCGTGGCTGACGGGTAGTCCGGTCCCCGCGAGGCGGCCAGGGCCTCCCAGTCAATGCTGTGCACGTCGAATTCCGAAAGTGCATAGTTAGTGAAGTAAGTGCTCCACCAAATGCGGCGGTCGCGGGTATCGGAGGGACAGTACATAATCCCTTGATCCTTGATGTACGGCACGAGGCCCTCCTCGTGGTACGGCAGTCCGAGGTCGGAGTGGGAGAGCCTCACGCCGTAGCGCGCCTCGTGGCCGTCCCAGTCGTCCCGGTACATCTTCAGCGCAAGCCCTATCTGGTGGAGGTTGGAGATGCAGGTGGCGCGGCGGCCTTTCTCGCGCACGCGCGCCAGCACCGGGAAGGCGATGGCCGCAATTGCCGCGATGATGGCAATCACCGCGAGCAGCTCGATGAGGGTGAAGGCCCGTCGCTCTCTTCTCATCGCGTCTTCTCCAACAGGCGCGCGAAGCGCCCCGTCTTGAGGAGGTAGTTGTCTATGCGGCTGTCGCGCTCCAGCCAGCGCAGACGCCAGTCTTTGTTGAAGTAGTAGAGGCGGCCAGTGTAGTAGGCGTTGAGTGCCACCGTCAGCTTGCGGTCGGCATCCTGAATGAGAGGGATCTGCATGCCTTCGCGGCGGTAGGAGGCGGCCATCTGTCGGATGCGCTCCTCCTCGCCGTGCGCGATGGCGAGAAGGGTGATGCCGCGCGGTCGGGTCTGCTCATAGAGGCGCGGCAGCGAGAGCGTGGTGCAGGTGTCGCAGGAGCCGAGGGAGGCGAGGAGATAGCCGTTTGGGCTCTGCGGCACGCTTCGCCGAATCGCATCGCTTGCGGCCGTGGCCGGCAGCACGGCGCCGAGGGGCGGGTCGTTCGCCTCGTGAAGGGCGTAGTCCATCGCCGGCGGTTGATGAACGGAGGCAGAGCGGTAGGCAAAGAGCGCGCGGAGGCGGTCGCGGTAGAAGGGATCCCGCAGCATGGCCACCCATGCCGCGCCCAAGGCGATGGTGGCGAGGGTCAGCAGCAGGGCCTGGCGTCGGCGCGCCGCGGGGCCGCTCTTCGCCTTCGAAGAGGCCTCCTGGTTCAGAAGAGCACTCTCTGGATCGCTCATGGCGCGCCATCCCCAAAATCGCTCTCCCGCGCTTTTGTATTGCTATGGTATCACCCCCCCCGATGCTGTCAAGCCCGGGAATCGAACTTTTCAGCGGATTTTGGAGGACCGGGCATCTTCGCAGAGTCGCGCGTGGCGCACGGCAGCGCCGCCCGCATGGCCGCGCTCGTTCGATCCGCAGCAGGAGCGCGGCTTTCGGTGCCAGGTGGAAGGCACCCTGGCGGTAGAGCGGCCTCAGTCGAGACGGCCCAAAATCAGCACCCAGTCCTGCGCATCCGGCGGATGAAAGCGGCTGTCCTTGGATTGCGCGGCGCGAAGGCGGCCGGTGCGTGGGTTCCACCAATGAGCCGTGCCGGAATTCGGCGACTCTACGTGGACCGGCCTGCCCTCGGGAAGGTAGATAAGAGTGGGCCCTCCATCCGCCGCCGCCGCGTAGGGGCGCATGTAGGAGTCCGTGCCGCCATCGGCCCATTCAGCGGCATTCGCAGCGAGGGGCTGGAGGCGCCACCACGGCATCCGCATCAGAAGCCGCCTGGCGAGACCCAATTGTGCCGAGCCGGGCAGACGCATGGCTTCGGGCCAGGGCGGGCCGTTGTAGTCGCCCCCGTGAGGCGATTTGCCGTACGGCTTGCCGATCTGGTTGAGCTGCCATATCCCATTGGCGCCGTAGGTGTGACCGCAGGCGCCCGAGAGCACGGAGACCCAGAACATCAGCCGCTGCACATCCTCCTTGCACGCCCCGAGGATGCCCTCATAGTTCACCTCGGAGTTGAGCACGGGCATTTTCGGCTGCTGCGCGCGCGACCAGAGGAGGGTCTCCACGGACGGGCCGAGGCTCTGCCGGTCGCCGTGTCCCGTCTGGAGCATGTCGAAATCCAGCAGCGATTGGTCGTCAATGGCGCCTCGGGCGCTCAATCGGCCCAGGCCGGTGGGATGAATAGAGGCGATACGCTGGAAGGGATCGGTCGCTCGCACATAGCGGGCCACCTGGGTCCAGAGCCGCACCTGCTCACGGTCATCATAGGGAAAGCCCTCCGCGAGATACCAGGGCAGATTCGCTTCGCCCGCGATGCACCACACGACGGGATAGGCTGCCCAGCGGGCAATGACCTCGCGCCAGTGGCGGCACATCCTGGGCACTCCCATCCAGGGCAGGTGATAGCCCCAGGCGCCCACAATGCAGGGCACCAGACCTCGCTCCACGAGGGCGCGAATACGGCGATCGGCCATATCGAAGTAGGCGGGCCTGATGGCGGAGTAGTCTGGCTCCCAGGGAAAGCCGGCCTCGTTGGCGCTGCGCTCATCGAAGGCAGGCTGGTCGGGATAGAGCCCGGCGACAATCTGCACCACCGTAAAGCCCTTGCGCACGCGGTCGTCCAGCAGCGCGCGGAACTCACCGGGCCAGGCCAACCGTCTGCAGAGTCCCATCCACCAGGTATCGCCTAGCCAGAAGAACGGCGTGCCATCCGCATGCATCAGGAAGCGCCGATCCTCCGACACATGGAGCGGCCCGTGGCGGTAGAGCACATTGCGGCCCGTATAGGGCTCCACCGTTACGGTGCCGTAGCCGCCGTTCGGCAGGCTGTAGGAATGCTCGCCGGGCTCGGACGAGGCGTAGCGCACGCGCCAGACGTGGCCGCCGGAGCAGAAGGCAGGCACCACCAGCGTGTGGCCGGCAGGCGTGGTGAAGCGAGCGGCGACCTCCTCATCTGGACCGGAAGCTAGCCGAAACGCGATTTCGACTGGGCGGTTGGCGGCGGTAGTTGGCATGGCTGGCGCTCCCTGGAGCATTGTGGTGTTCTGCGGTTCGCCTTCCAACGCAACCCTCCTGCCGCTCTCCGGCGGTATGGTGCGCACACGACTGGATTCGCATGTTTCAGAGGGGATGGGCTATGCGTCTGTACTGGTGAAGGGACCGGGACATGCGGACTTGCGGGGCGGGAGCCTTCCGCGAGCCACCGTGCCCGGCACGCACACCACTACCAGGCGCATGCGGAAAGGCGGAGGAACATGTGGACAAGAGCTCGGGCACTTGGCAGCCCCCGGTTGACTCGGACATGGCTGCGGATTGGGGCGGTCGCACTGGCAACGGCGGCGATCTTCACCTTTCCAACGGCCGCGCAGGGGCCGCAGGGCGGGCCTCAGGGGCCTGGCGGCTTCGGCGGGCCAGGATTCCAGGGACGCATGCCCTTCGTGGGCGGCACGGTGGCGGATATTGACGCAAGCCAGAACCTGCTGCTTGTGCGCTCGCCCTTCGGCGGGGACCAGGTAGTGAAGGTTATGCCCAATACCAAGCTGGTCACCCAGACCACGGCCACCGTGGCCGATCTGAAAGTGGGTGACCAGGTGCAGATTCAGGGGCAGCCAACGGCCATTACGGCGAACTCGCTCGGGATTGGCGGGATGCCGGATTTCATGCGGATGGGGCCGCAGCCGGGCGGGCCCGGGCAGCAGCAGGGCGGCGCAAGGCAGCCGCAGAACGCAATGGCCTTCGCCATGGCCAACGGGACTGTGAAGTCTGTTTCTCCTCTCACAATCGCCGTGGGCTCGGATGTCACCATCACCATCAAGCTGGCGCCCAACGCCCGCCTAACCAAGATGACGCCCGTGCAGTTCTCCGCCATCAAGGAGAACGATAACATCTTCGCGGCGGGGCAGGAGGACTCCGAGGGAGTCTTCGTAGCAACGGGTGTCGGCGTGAACCTGAATCTCGGCGGTCCCGGAATGGGGCCAGGCATGGGGCCCGGCCGGCCGGGCGGACCCGGCGGCCAGCCGGGCGCCGGAGGCGGCAGACCGGGAGGCGGACAGCCCGCGGGTCGTTAGGGCAGCCT
>CAZGLN010000313.1:0-4173 GCA_964526545.1 uncultured Chthonomonadales bacterium | reverse complement strand
CCTACGAGCAGGAGAAGCACTCCTTCCTATTTACACACTCTAATCATGCACTACCGACTGCTTTCAGAGACAGCCTCTCGGATCCTTTGTGGTTGCGAGTTGGCGGGCATGATAGTCGGGCCGCGGCACCGCGCTGGAAGGGCGCACAGCGCATCACGTTGGAGTGGGAGTGCGCGTGACCGACTCGCAATTCCACGGTGGATCGAAAAAGCCGTTCAAACTCCCTTGACATGTTATGAGCATATGCCCATAATGCGATTAGAGTGCACCAAAGGAGCATCTGTATGCCCAGGCCGGTCCAATATCGGTGTATCGGATGCGTACCGCGCGTAAGCGCGTTCGGGCCGCTGCCGGAAGGCAAGGTGCCGGAAGATGCGCTGGTCCTGCAGTGGGACGAGATGGAAGCGATACGCCTGGCGGACCTCGTTGGAATGCACCACGAACACGCCGCGGACGAGATGAACGTGTCTCGCCAGACCTTCGGCCGCATATTGGATGCAGCGCGGGCAAAGATCGCCGCGGCACTGGTGCACGGGCAGGTGCTGAAGGTGCAGGGAGGAGCTATCGAAATGAGTGAGGAGAGGGAGTTTGTGTGCAGCCAGTGCAAGCACACCTGGAGCGTGGCGTTCGGCACGGGTCGTCCCGATGCCTGCCCACAGTGCGGCAGTCCGCACTTCCACCGCGCGCACGGCACCGGATGCTGCGGCAGGCAGGGTGGTCAGGGCCATGGCCGGAGGCATCGCCACGGCGCGCACATCTGCAGGCGCGTGCAGTCCGCCGCGACGTAGACTCTCCAAGCAGTGAACCGGCGGGCCGCGTGTCAACGCGCACGGCCCGCCGGCCCATCCCTCACATACGAACGACGCTACCTTGGCGCCCTGTGAGGGCATCTTCTGAATCACAATCCGCGCGCGCCGGCTGGCCGATCAGCCACCAATCCCTCCTCGTGCTCTGCCGGCGCACTTCACGCCGCACTGCATGCCTTTGGCCCTGGCTGCCGCCTGTTCAGGAGGCTTCTCCAACGGTCTCCCCCGGCAGCTGACAGCGCCCATGTGCTTCCTCGCGCACCCTCGAAAACTTCCAAAGCCGAACGGTCAAGCATTACAACTCCATAACATTGCCGCAGGTAGACTCCATGCGCTAGTAGGGGTCAGAGCAACGATCGGCATTCAAAATCCACGTACGGAGGTGATGAGGCATGCAGGCTGTACGAAGGGGTTTCACCCTGATCGAGCTGCTCGTGGTTATCGCTCTTATCGCCATTCTCGCCGCCATCTTGTTCCCTGTCTTCGCGCAGGCGCGTGAGAAGGCGCGATCCATCTCCTGCCTCTCCAATCTCAAGCAGATCGGTACCTCGATCTACATGTATGTGCAGGACTACGACGAGACGTACCCGCGCAACGATGACTGCGTCTCCGGTCCCAGTCCGCTCAACCCGAGCGCTCCTCCCGGATGCAATGGCCCCTATGGCCAGCGGATCAACCACTACAAGTGGCAGGCCTGGATTCTGCCCTACATGAAGAATGTAGATGTCTTTCTGTGCCCGAGCCGCCAGCGGGATGCGACGGCGTGGAACGTGGATGGCGAGATCTACAACGGCTACTCTCTCAATCTCTCCATCACCGGAAGCCTGAACACCTTCGGCAATCCGAATCGACGCGGTGCTTTTCGCAACTCGTTCATGGGTGGCAATCTGGCAGGTCTCACCACGCCCGCCGAGACCTTCATCGTGATGGAGCACTGGTTCCCGGGAGTCTGGTCGTACGTGCACGGGGATGTGCAGCAGACGGCATGGCCTCTTGCGACGCGTGAAGTGTGGCAGAGGGCGTTGAAGCCCGGTGGGCGCGCGGATCGGCGCGCCGCGCCACACCACGATGGCTTCAACTTCGCCTTTACGGATGGCCATGCGAAGTACATGACCGTAGATGCGTTTCTCTCCAAGTGTCCGCCCGCCGATCAGTACGTAGTCTCCAGCGTGCCGAACCCGTATCCGGGCGGGATGACCTGGACCATCAGCGGGCCGCCGGCATACAACCGTCCGTGGCCGATGTGGGGCCTCAACTGATGGCGGGCACGGTTCACCGCATAGCACTCCTGGCTTTGGCGTTGGTCGGCGCAGTGGTTGTAATGGCTGGTTGCAACCCGCAGACCAGCGCCGAGGAGACCAGGGCGAAGTATCAGCAAGGCGCCAAGGATCCGGCGGAAGCCCAAGAGAACCGATAGGCGGATCGCATCCGTTGTACCATGGGAACGAGGCGGGGAAGGCCGGCCATGCTCGGCTCCCGCCTCGGTGCTTGTGCAGCACACTCTCTTCAGCGCGGTTCGCGCACTTTGGCCCTAAGCCGACCAGCGCCTGCCCTCGTCGAGCATCACCAGGTAGCTCTCCAGCGGGATGTAGTTGGCCACGCTGTTACCGGTGCCAAGGCAGTACCCGCCGCCTGGGTGGCAGGCATCCAGCGTCATCCGTGTCCGCTGGCGTATGGCATCGGGGGCGGCGTGGCACAGGAAGTCCACGTCAATGCCGCCGAGCAGCGCTATGCGCTTTCCGTACGTGCTCTTTGCCTCGATGACCGATTCGATGGTGTCCTCAAAGGAGTGCTTGCCGTCTATCCGCACATCGTCGAGGAGATCCTCCATGATGGAGGCCAGATTGCCGCAGGAGTGGAGCAAGTAGGGCCGGCCCGCGGCGTGCGCCATCTCAGCCATGCGCTTGTGGCCAGGGAGCATAAATCGGCGCGTATCGTCCGGACTTACCAGCGTGCCGCCGCGATAGCCCATGTCATCGCTTCCCCAGACCACCCGCACACGGCTGAACTGGAGCATTCGCTCAAGCGCCTCTTTGTAGAGGGCCTCCAGGCGCAGACGAATGGCATCCACCAGGTCACGCTGATCATAGAGGGCGAGGCAGAGCGTCTCGTAGCCCATCAGCCAGGTGAGATGTTCCGCGAAGTGCGCGAAGCCGCCGCTCGCCACCACGCACATATCGTCAGGCAGGTGCGCCTCGTACCACTCGAGGGAGCGCGTGGAACTATCGGTCAGCACCGGCCAGGGATAGGCCTCGAACTCCTCCCAGGTGGTGATGGGGCCGCGGGTCTCGTCCACGTAGCTGCGGCCGCCGGCGCGCTGCAGCGAGGCGGTATCTTCCGTGGCCTTTCGGTTCAGGGGCCACACCAGGTCGTCCAGGCCGCAGCGCACGTAGTCGTAGCCGAGAAAGCGCTGGAGAGCGATCTCATAGCGGTACGGCCAATCGGGGGCCGCGCGGTCCAACTCCTGCCCGACCCCAAACCTTTCGCTTACGGCCTGCTTCACCTCCCAGTCCAGAAACAGCTCGATGTAGTGCACACGGCGGGGAGTGCCCTCGCGGCGCAGGCATCGCAGAAAGGCATCCTGGTCCGGCTGAACTGGAAGGCTAAGCAGGTCTTCTGCCATGGTGTCACCTCATGTTCCGCACTGAACAACAGTTCGGGAGCAGTCGCTGCAATGCCTGCCGGGAGGTATGCGCCCGCGTGCCGAAGAACTCCCCCGGACCGGACTATTGCACAAGGGCTCAAAAGTGAGTGCTGCATCGCCTCCACCCCCATTGCTTCTGACGGCCTACGGGCTGCCCTACACGATGGGCTACATCGCCGACGCACAGGGCGTGCCCAACCCTACACCGCGCGACCTGGTGTGGCTGGCAGGATACGCCAGGCAGCTTGGGCTCGCCGGCATCGAAGCGCCTCTGGGACCCGTGGTCTCCAGCTTTCAAGGAACCACGGTCCGCCAGCGCTCGCGCACGGATGAGCTCGTAGAAGAGTGTCGTCGTCACGGGCTCTCGCTGGTAAGCGACTACGGCGCCGTGCTGGATAGGCCGCAGACCGATTTCGAGGAGTGCCTGCGAAGGTCGCACCAGTGCGGCGCGGAGGTCGTGCGAGTCGTACTCAGTCATGCGCTCTGCGGCGATCGGCGGAACGTAGGCATGCCATGGAAGGAGCATCTGCGAGCCTGTGCCGTGCGGCTCCGGGAAACGGTGCCCTTGGCGCGGGACCTGGGGCTGCGCATTGCCGTGGAGAACCACCAAGACGCAACCAGCGCGGACCTGCTATGGCTTGTGGAGGAGGTAGGCGATCCCGGGACGCTGGGTGTGTGCCTGGATACCGGCAATCCGCTTGCCGTTGCGGAGGGGCCGGTGCC
>CAZGLN010000312.1:3982-4188 GCA_964526545.1 uncultured Chthonomonadales bacterium | reverse complement strand
AATGGCGCGATTGACCTGCCGGGCCTCGTCGTCCGTCATGGCGGTCTTGCCGCGCCAGGGCTTAATGGTGGCGACTATCTTCTTCGCCTGATCCTTGGTGAGAGCCGTCTGCGGGTCCTTTTCCAGCTCGCCGATGGAGAGCAGCGTGCGGGTCAGCCGCTCGATGTTCTTGTTGTTCTCACGCCAGGTGCGCCAGGCATTGATCT
>CAZGLN010000312.1:0-3972 GCA_964526545.1 uncultured Chthonomonadales bacterium | reverse complement strand
GTCCTCCGAACTGCGCCTGCGCCGGAGGAATCAGCGCCGGGGTCGCGGCGATCACAAGTGCCGCCAACACCATCCATCTCATCTCGCTTCTCCTTTGAGTACCGCATCAGTTATCGCAAGAGGTGCCACCGGTGGCTGCGCCCTACTCATACCGCAGCGCCTCGATGGGATTCAGCTTTGAAGCCTTGAAGGCCGGATAGAGCCCGAAGAAGACGCCGACAACCAGCGAGAAACTGAAGGCGAACACCACGGTTGTCGGGTCGTGGATGATCTTCCACTGCTTTATCTCGCCCATTGCGTTCGCCACCAGGATGCCGGCGGGAACCCCAAGCAGTCCTCCCGAAACGCTGAGGATGAGAGACTCCAGCAAGAACTGCGAGAGGATGTTGCTCCGCTTGGCGCCGATCGCCTTGCGAATGCCGATCTCGCGGGTGCGCTCCGTTACGGAGACCAGCATGATATTCATGATGCCTATGCCGCCAACTACGAGCGAGAGGAGGCCCATGATGTAGACGATGAACGAGATGTTGTCCTGCTGCTCTCCCTGTGTCTGAGCCAGATCCGCCTGGTTGAACATGATGAAGTCGGCCTGGCCGCCGGTCGGAATCTTGTGCCGTCTCCTAAGCACCTGGTCCATCTCATCCTGCGCTTTGTCCATCAGACTCATGTCGCGCGCCTGGGCGGTGATGGTCTGCACGTTTTCCATTCCGAAGAGCCGACGCATGGCGGTTGTTACGGGCACGTAGACGGCGTCATCAGGATTGCGGAAGCCCATGCCGCCCTTCTCCTGGAAGACCCCGATCACCTGAAACGAGGTGCCCTTCACGCGAATGGACTTGCCGATGGGTGACTGCTGGTCAAATAGGTCCTTTGCGGTAGTGGATCCCAGGATGGCCACGCGCTTGAGCTGCTTCACTTCGGCCTGGGTGAAGTAGCGGCCCTGGGCGAGGAAGTGATTGCTGATGACCGGGTAATCCTCGCCCGTGCCGTTCACGCTCGTGTTGGTATTGCGGTTCTTGTACTTGACCTGCGCGCGGCTGTTGACCTGCGGCGAGACACGCGCCACGGATGGGCAGCTCCTGAGTACCGCCTGGGCATCCTCCAGTGTGAGGGTGTTCGTTGAGCCGAACCCGAAGCTCACCTGGCCGCGGCGCTGCTGGCCGGGAAACACGGTAATGACGTTCGTGCCAAGCCGCTGGATGCTCTCGGCCAGAGCCGCCTTGGAGCCCTGGGTCATCCCGATGGAGAAGATGACGGCACCCACTCCAATGATGATTCCCAGCATGGTGAGCACGGACCGGAGCTTGTTGGCCGCCAATCCGCGCAGGGCGGTGGTAAGCGCTACCATTGCCGCTACCTCGGGCGTCCCATGCCGCGCATGCCGATGGGCCCGCTGCCAAACGCGCCGGCCGCTTGCTGTTTCACGGGCTCGATGGTGGTGACCACGATGACTTCACCTTCCTTGAGACCGCTGATTATCTGTGTTGTCTCGTTGCCCTCGATGCCGACCTCTACCGGCCGCTTCTCCAACTTCACATCTACGCGGGTATTCGGATCCGGCTTTTCGCCGCTCTTGGGATCTACCGGCGCGGGCGTACCTCCGCTGGCTACCTCCACGTACGAGCCCGAATCACCGGTGCGCACGGCTTCATTCGGCACGAAGAGGACGTCGTCCGCGCGCTTGCTCACAAACTCACAGGTGGCGTTCATGCCGGGCTTGAGCAGCTGGAAGGCCGGTGAGTCCGGGTCTATCTCAACGCGCACGTGGATGTTGGTTACGTTCTGCTCAACCTGGGCCTGCGGATCTATGCGTGTTACCTTGCCCTCCACGGTGGCATTCGGATAAGCCTCGACCACCACATCCACGTTCTGTCCCACGTTGACGTTGGCGATGTCCGTCTCGTCCACCGTGCAATCAACGTACATCCGCGTAACGTCGCCAATCTGCAAGATGTTGTTGCCCGTGGCCGCGAAGGAGAGCGCCGAGCTGATGATGGTGCCCTGTTCCACGTACTTCACGAGCACCACGCCGTCCACCGGCGCACGCACCACCGTCTGATCAAAGGTCTTCTTGGCATTGACGAAGGAGGCGAGGGCGCGCGCTTTGGATGCCTGTGCAGTGGTGATCTCTGTCTGCCGAATCTGGTTGTTCTTGAGGTTCGCCCGGGCCAACTCCAGGTTCCGCTTCGCGCTCTCCACCTGCTGGGTGGCCTGGGCGACCGCCGCCGTTGCCTCGCGGTACGCGCTCTCCCGCACATCCACATCCACTTGCTGGGCCAGCGCATTCTGATACTGCGCGTTGGCCTGATTCACGCGCGCTTGAGCCGCTGCCTCCGCGGCTTCCTGTTCCTGGGCGATAGTGTCCAGCTTCTTCTTAGCCGAGAGCACCTGCGCGGCCGAGACGTCGCGATTAGCCAGTGCCTGGTCCACGACTTGCTGCGAGACGAAACCGCGCTGCAGCAGGTTCTGCTGTCGGCTCAGGTTGGCCTCCGCGTTGCGTAGGTTGGCTTCCGCCTGTGCCAGGGCAGATTCCGCGGCGGCGCGCTGTTGAGGATGCGTGGCATACTTCAGTTCGTCCAGCTGCTTGCGCGCGCTATCGAGGTTGGCGCGCGCCGAGGCGATGCTGGCCTCGGTCAACTTGGGCTGCGTGGTCTTCTGAAGCTCCGCAGTACGCAGTCGGGCCTTGGCGGCCGCCAGACTGGCCTCGGCAGCCTTCAGGGAGGTCTCCGCGGTCGCCACCGCGAGCGTGTTCTGGCGGATGGCGAGATCGTATCCAATCTTGGAGCTCGCGATTCTGGCATCCGCCGACTGGATGTCCGCCTGGGCCTGGTCCACCTGCAGCTGCGTGTCGGAGGGATCTATCACGGCGAGGATCTGCCCGGCGGCTACGCGGTCACCGACTTCCACCCGCATCTCGTCCACGCGGCCGCCGGCCTTGGATTTGATATCCACGGTTGTCCATGGTTTGATGACTCCGGTGGCCGAGACCGTCTTCTTCACCGTGCCGACCTGCACGGTGCCGAGTTTGTACTTGGTCTTCTCGACCGGTTGGGCGGCCTTAACCCGCTGCCAGCCAAGGAATACGCCGCCAATCACAAGGATGAGAATGGCCAGGGCAATGAGTATTCGCTTCAACGCACCTTCCCTCCGGTATGGCTTGGGTCAATAGCGCCAACCGCCCGCCTCAGCCTCGCATCGGCGGTGTAGTAATCGTAGATGGCCTGCACGGCGCTTGTCTCGGCAGTTACCAGCTGCGTTTGGGCCGTTATCACGTCAATGATGGTGCCGGCGCCTTCCTTCTGGGCTTCTCGAGCCGCCTCGTAGTTGAGTCGGGCCGCGCGAACCGCGGAGCGCGTCGCGGCTACTCGGCTGCGGGCCTCCTCGCGCAGCAGGTATGCCTGCTCAACCTCCAGCTGAATGGATTGGCGTGTGAGCTCGAGCTGCAGCTCGGACTGTTTCAGCCCGGCCTTGGCTTCCTGGATGCGCGCCCGTGAGATGCCGGCATCGAAGAGCGGATACGTGAAGGTTGTGGTGAACTGGCGGTTCTCGCCGCGGACGGGCTCGAAAAGATAACCCTCCGAGACGTCGGCCTCTACCTGAAGACCCGCATTGATGCGAGAGAGCCTCACGCTCTGGCGGTCAGCGTCTATGCCGGAGAGGTCACGCTTCAGATCCGGCCGGTTCTCCAGCGCCTGCCGAACGTAGTCGGGAATCTGCAGTGTGTCCGGCTCCGCGGAGGGCTCCGCAAGCGGTTCGGGATCGGTGATGATGGCCACGGGCGAGATGATGCCCATTGCGTTCTTTAGCGCCGTCTGGCTGATGCGCACGTCGTTCTGAGCAATGCTTAGCTGCACCAAGGCGTTATCGTGGTCCGCCTCCGCTTGAAGAATATCCTTCTTCGGTGCCGTGCCCACTTCGGCCGCGGCACGCGTGGCTTCCAGCGTGGTTCGGGCCCGCGCGACGCTTGCCTCC
>CAZGLN010000311.1:0-4332 GCA_964526545.1 uncultured Chthonomonadales bacterium | reverse complement strand
TGAGCGGGGCGGTCGCCGTCGAGCTTGCCGTGCAGAATGCCGCCATGAGTGCCTCAGCGCCTCCGCGAAGGAACAGCCCGGGCCGCACCCAGCTCTGAAGGCTCACCCGAACCAGGTAGTAGGCAGCCTGCAATGTCAGTGCCAGCAGCACGGCCACCACAAACCCGGCCAGCGAGATGAATGGCTTGAAGCCGGAGGTCATCACCACTTTGGCCACGATGCCGAAGACCGCCACGGGTATCAGGTCAATCACCCAGTGGAGCGTAACGAGAAGCACCCGAAGTCCCGTTCCAAGCAGAGACTCAGCGGCGACGATTCCGCTACTCTCCGGGGAGCCTTCGCGGCTCTGGGCCCGCACCCTGCGGAGCGCCGCGCCAAGCGCCAACGCCACCACGATCGTCGGTATCACTTTATTCTCCGCAAGGGACCCCACCACGCTGGTCGGCACCTTCTTCTTGAGCTCCTCCCAAGGCTCGAACGTTCCCTTGAGCTCCGCGGTGACACGCTCCATTGGAGCGCCCCACCGACCAGGCTGAAGGAGGTTGCCCACAAGCAGGCCCAGCGCAATGGCAACAAGCGTATTGGCAAGCAGAAGCCCCACCAGACGGCGGCCCATGCGGGAATCGATCTGCGCGGTGGCCAGCGCATGGACGACGCACGTGAAGATGAGGGGCACCGCGACAGCCATGAGCAGGCCAAGAATCATCTTGGCGACGTCCAGCAGGTAGCCGGCTACCTGGTCATGCTGGTCCGTGAGTGTGTGGTCCAGCGTTACCCCAACCGCGGCGCCAAGCACCACGGCGCCGAGGATGCGCCATGGGAGGGGAGTGGCATGCCATCGGGCGAAGCATCCCGGCTTGTGGACAGGGTCGGGCGGCTGGTGCACGGGGATTGTGTCTCGCGTTCCGGGTGGTGAATAAGGCGCAGCCGGCCGGACATTGTAACACGCCGCCTGCCGCGTGGCCAAGTCCATGCCGCCAAGGGCGGGGTACAATGGGCACACTGACATACGGAGATCGCAAGTTGGCTGCCACGAGAACACGCGCCCCCGCCAAGCCTGCCCACGACATCGAACTGCTTCAGAATCTCTACTATCAGCTCTGCCGCGTTCGCTACTTTGAGGAGAGCGTATCGCGCCTTAATAAGCAGGGCAAGATCCTCGGCGGCGTCTACTCGGGGCGCGGCCAGGAAGCCATCGTGGTCGGAACAGCGTATCCCCTCCGCCGCGACGACAAGATCGCGCCGGTGCACCGGGATATCGGCGCCTTTTTGGTGAAGGGCATGTCGGCCCGAGCCATGATGGCACAGATCATGGCGCGCGAAGTCGGACCGTCGCGCGGTAAGGACAGTTGGACGCACACGGGCGACCTGGACATAGGCGTCATCGGTTCAACTTCGATGCTCGCCTCCTCCATGCCGATCGCGGTCGGCGCGGGCCTCGCCATGCGCATGCAAGGCAAGGACAGCGTCGTGGTCTGCTACTTCGGCGAGGGCAGCACCGCGAGAGGCGACTTTCACGAGGCGCTCAACTTCGCGGGTATTCACAAGGCGCCCTGCGTATGGATCTGCGAGAACAACCAGTACGCCTACTCCACGCCGACCCATCTGGAATCACCCGTGCCGTTCTGGAAGAAGGGCGAGGCGTACGGCATGCCCAGCTTCCAGGTGGACGGCAACGATGTGATAGCGGTCTATGATGCCACGACAGCGGCCATCGCGCGGGCACGAGCCGGAGAGGGCGGCACCATGCTGGAGTGCGTTACATACCGCATGGAGGGCCACAGCGAGGCCGACCAGGCAGCATACCGTTCCTCCGAGGAAGTGGAGGCGTGGCGGGCCAAGGACCCGATCGTGCGCCTTCGCAAGATCCTGCTGGAGCAGGGCGTTGACGAAAACACACTATCTGAGACGCCCCAGGCCATCGTTGACGAAGTTCAGGATGCCGTTCAGTGGGCATCCGCCCAGCGCCTACCGGACGGCAGGCAGGCCGTCGAAGATCTGTACGACGAGTCAGCGGGCATGACGGAGTGGGCCACTCCCTATCCCAACTATGTGCGCGTGCCATGGCTTGGCGTGTAGAGAAACAGCAGGAGCGAACCGCAAGCATGCACGACACCACATTTCTAGGAGCCATCCGCGAGGCCATCGGTGAGGAGATGCGCCGCGATCCGAAGGTGTTCGTACTTGGTGAGGACGTCGGACGCTACGGCGGAGCGTTCAAGGTCACCGAGGGGCTCTTCGCGGAGTTTGGGCCTGAGCGTGTGATAGATACTCCCATCTGCGAATCCGCCATCGTGGGGGTGGCTACCGGAGCCGCGCTTCTGGGGATGAGGCCGATCGCCGAGATGCAGTTCATGGACTTCATCTCCTGCGGCTTCGACCAGATCGTGAACGAAGCGGCCACGTATCGCTACCGCTACGGAGGCAACTGCTCCGTGCCGATGGTGATACGGGGACCGAGCGGCGGCAACGTGCACGGAGGTCTCTTCCACTCACAGAGCCGCGAGGCGTGGTTTACACAGGTGGCCGGACTTAAGGTAGTGATGCCCTCCACGGCATACGATGCGAAGGGCCTGCTCAAGGCGGCAATCAGGGATAACAATCCGGTCATCTTCTTCGAGCACAAGTGGCTCTACCGCCGCGTGAAGGAGACGATTCCGGATGAGGACTACGTAGTGCCCCTTGGAAAGGCACGGATCGCACGCGAGGGCGAGGACATCTCACTGATCACGTGGGGCGCCATGGTTCATCATGCGCTGCAAGCGGCGGACCTGCTGGAGGAAGATGAGATAGACGTGGAAGTGGTTGACCTGCGAACCCTCTACCCCCTGGATACCACGGCGATTCTGGAAAGCGTGCGCAAGACCAACCGTGCCATGATTGTGCACGAAGCCCCGCGCACCGGCGGCTTTGGCGGTGAGGTCGCGGCAATCCTCGCCGAATCCGCGTTCGAGCATCTCGATGCTCCCGTGGTGCGTGTGACGGGCCTTGACGCACACGTGCCCTTCGCGCCGCCGCTGGAGAAGTACTATCTGCCTAATGTATCCGACATTGTAGAATCCGCCCGGAAGCTAGCACGCTACTAAGGGTCCGACCGGACGCAGGGGAGAGCATCGGTGGCTACTGAAGTAATTCTTCCTCAACTCGGCGAGAGCGTCGCCGAAGGCATCATTACGCGTTGGCTCAAGCAGCCCGGCGAATCCGTGGCTCTCGATGAGCCGCTCGTGGAGATCTCCACGGACAAGGTAAATGTGGAGCTGCCTTCGCCGGTCGCCGGTACCGTGAAAGACCTGCTTGCGGCCGAAGGTGAGACGGTGCCTGTGGAGCATGTAATCGCCCTCATCGAGCCAATAGAGGGCGGCGCGCCAGCTGCCGCGGTCGGCCCAGCGGAGAACATCGAACAGCACCCGATTGCCGAAGAAGAGGTGCGTCCATCCACGGGTACCGAGCCCGTAAGGCTCCACTTTTCTGGATTGGTCAAGCGAATTGCGCGCGAGCATGGACTCGACCTCGAGTTTCTAGTGCGGACTGGTCGGTTGCAGGGAACGGGCGAAGGCGGACGCGTAACGAAGTCGGACGTTCTGGCTTACCTCGATTCCAGGGGCACGGAGGCGGCTGAAGCCCAGCCGACACTACCCGCCCGCGAGGCTGACGGGCAAGCACCGCTGCCTTCTGAGCGTGTGGAGCGCACCGCTCCCGTTGTGCCGGTCACGCCCGCCCCTCAATCGGATGACGAAATCGTGGTTCCCTTCACCGGCATGCGGAGGATGATCGCCGACCATCTCGTGAAGTCCGCCTTCACGGCCCCGCACGTTACCACCGTGGCGCAGGCGGATGTAACGCGGCTGGTGGAGTTCCGCGCGGCCAACAAGGACGTTTGGCAGCGAGACTACGGGCTCAAGCTGACCTACACTCCCTTCTTTGTTCGAGCCGTGGCGGACGCGCTGCTGGCGTATCCGATGGTCAACTCCACCCTCCAGGGTGACCGCATCCTGGCGCGCAAGTACGTGCACATGGGTGTGGCCGTCAGCCTGGGCGAGGGCGGCCTGATCGTGCCGGTCATCCGCAACGCACACCAAAAGGACGTTGTGCAAATTGCCCGCGAACTCGAGGAGATCGCCCGCAAGGCGCGCGACGGTAAGCTCGCGCCCTCGGACGTTCAGGGCGGCACCTTCACCATCACGAATCCGGGGGTGTTCGGCGCCATCCTCTCCACTCCCATCATCCATGCGCCGCAGTCCGCGATTCTCGGCGTAGAGGCCATCCAGAAGCAGGTAGTTGTGCGCGACGATGACAGCCTTGCCATTCGGTCCATGATGTATCTCTGCCTGA
>CAZGLN010000310.1:0-4345 GCA_964526545.1 uncultured Chthonomonadales bacterium | reverse complement strand
CGGGTCGACTCAGCAGGAAGGTGGGCGACCGCAGCCTGCCCGTCTTCTGCTCGCCGCCGCGCCCGCTCCACGCGAAGCGGCCGCCTTGCCAGCCCGAATACCAGCCTCCGGCCGAGTTATCGTCCACGGTCCAGTTGTCATCGGCAGTCCAGCCCTCCAGCGTGCCTCCCTCGAAGTCCGCGTTCGCAAAGGGCCGCACGGCTGGCTCCTCCCTGGGCAGCGATTCGCCATCGCGGGTCCCGCGGACCGGAGACGACCTGTAGGCGCGGCCCGGCGGAAGCTCCTCGATGACCGCGAGGTGCTCCACGTCCAGCAAGAATCGCGCGGGGAGGCGGAGCACCAGCGTGTCCCTATCCGGCCGGTGCACGCGCACCCAACCCTCTCTGGCCGTGCCGAAACCAAGAAACCGCACCGACCGAGCCGAGTCGCCGTGGTTGGTCACCACGCAAGCCCTCATCCCGCTGCTGCGTGAGCGCCAGGTGACCCACTCCATCCCCGGCGCGGGCGAGACCTCGAACGCTGCCTCCTGCCTGCCAAGCGATACGCCGAAGAGCAGCCTATCCGCCAGGCGGTCCTGTATCTGCTTTACCGCGCGGATGCGCGCCGAAAGGCCGCGCCACGCCGGCTCGTGCATGCCTCGGTTGAAGTGGAAAGGCGCCACCATCACGGCGTGGCCGCTCCGCACCGCGTTGTTGAGCCCGACATAGTCGTAGGGTTGGTAGAGGCCCACCGTCTCCAGAACCTCGGGGAAGACCTCCTTCACGGCGGTCATGTTGCCTGCCCACCAGGTGGCCGTGCCGAAGGTGAGCACGCGGTCCCAGGCGCACTCGTTGGAGATTCGCCAGTTCGGGTTGATTGCGCGGCACTCCGCGTTGAGCCGTCTGAGAAAGCGAATGGCCCCCTCATGCGCGGTGGTATCTGCGCCGAGCGGCGCGCGCGGGTTGAAATCCATGCCGGCGGGAAACATCTTGTCCACGTGCACGCCATCCGCGCCGATGGTGGCCAGCTTGCGGAAGTAACGCATCAGCGCATCCGAATAGCGCGGGTAGATGGGGTTGAGGAAGGCCATCAGCGGCGTGGTCCAGCCCATTCGCGAGGCGAGGGTGCCCATGCCCCAACCCGCCACCCAGAGCGGCTCGCCCCGCTCATTCTGCGACTCGTACAAGTGCAGCTCGCGCCGGTACCACTCCAGATCCAACATGGCGGGCTGGAGGTTCACGAAGAAGTAGACCTTGAGGCCCATTCGGTGGCACGCCGCGATGCCCCTGCGCAGATCTTCCCAGGTTCCCAGGCGCGGGTCCGGCTCGTAGTACGGGTAGCCGTTGTCGTGGCCGCCGCGCTGCCAGCCGGAGATCTGCACGGCCCGCAAGCCGTAGCGCCTGGCTTCCGCCGCCCACCTCGGGATGTCGCGAAATGTGAAGTTGATGTTGCCTTCCGGCAGCATGAACATCGTCATGAGGAAGAAGCCCTGCCGCCGAATCCAGTCATCCTTCGGGTTCGCGATGCCGAATGTGCGCACGAACCACTCGCGGTAGATTCGTCCCGCGCCGGCATAGCCTCCCGCGTGGAACCGGAACACCGCCGCGGCACCGCGCACCGTGCGGCCGGGCGGCGCCACGGGCAGATGCTGCAGGCGCGCGGCGATATCGGTACCGCCTTCGGTGCCCTTCCGCTCCTCCACGCGCAGGAGCTTGAAGCGGGCCGTAAGGTCATGCGCTCCGAAGTAGAGTCCGCGACCCGCATCGCCGCCCAGGTCCAGGAAGGCCATGGGGATCACCCCGGGATAGTGTGGGGCGCTCTCGCCAAACGGAAGGGCGAGCGGCCTGCGCAGACCGGCGTTCGGCCCGACCAGGTGCCCGCCCAGCGCGGCCAGCCCGCCCACCGTGGGATACCAGACCTCGAGCAGGGTGCTTCGCGAGCCGTTGTAGACCGTGGCCCATAGGCGCAGATCGGAGCCCGCGAGGGAGTAGGTTACGCGGACGTGGAGATTGTGCGTTTGGCCGCTCTCATCGTTCAGCGGGCCGCGCCACTCCGCCGTGGCCCGAGCGTCGGTCTGTTCCCATCGCGGCGCTGGTCCTCCTCGAACGATGGCAATGGTGTTTTCCGGAGTGCGCAGCACCAGGCGGAAGGGCTCCGCGCAATCCGGCGTCCCGCTCAGCACCTTACCCGTCGGGAGATCCACAACTCTTGTCAGAGTTCCCCGCGCCTCGTCCAGCTCCACCTCCAGATGCGCGTTCCGCAGTGTAACGGCTCCCGCCCCGCTGGCGAGCAGCGCCAAGACGGCCCCGAGACATGCTCTCCATAAAACGCTCATTGCCACACCTGCCCAAAGCGATGTGGCAGGGTTCGCCGCCGCGCTACCGCATTCCCGCCCGAGGCCTTCGATCAGGTCTGTCGCGAAATCCTTGGATAGGAGGATCGGCGAGAAGACGCATCAGCGCTGCTCCGACGCCTTGCAGACGCAACAGGAGTGGGGAAAGCGCGTCACAGGGCCGAGGAAGAAGGTCAGCACGTGTGCAGCAAGAGATTCAGAGTGGCCGCACCTTGCTGTGCTTTCCTCTCGGCCCGGCCCGGCATGCGCAGGTGCATTTACGTTCCGCGGAGAAAGAGAACGGCACGGCTGGGCTGCGACTCTAAGCCGTCTGGAAGTTCATTCTTCGCGCAACGGTCAGATTCGCTGTCCGCCTTTGCTAGGCCCTGGAAGCACAAGCAGACATGCTGGATCGCACACCGAAGCTAGGAGGAGTTTCGATTTCTAATAATACGAAATCATCTGCACATGCCATGACCCGAAGCGGCCTCTCATTTGTCGTTCTTTTCTGCTCCTTCTTTGGCATCATTCACGTTACAGGTTGTGATGAGAGCGCACGACAAGCGCTTACAGAGTGCCAAACCAACCTATCGGAGTGCCAAACCAAGCTAGAAGGATGTCAATCTGAATTAGGCCGACTCACTCAACGCCTAAAGGAAATTGCGGAAAAGCTAGACGAAGTTCAGGCGAGCGTCGAATCGGCGAAACGAGAGATTGATACGATTAGTTCGGCTGCAAATAACCTGGAGCTGGACATTTCAACGGCACAGGACTTAGCACAGGAAATCCAATCCGCTGCGGACGATGCCGATTCGGCTCTCGACGACGCAGAGGAAGCGATACAAGATGCCGCCAATCACGCATCGGAAGGCAATGAGTATTAGTCAATCTTGGCAACCTGACTGTATTCCCTGGGCTTGTACAGCTTTGCGTCGAGGCCACTCGGTAGAGTAGGGCGCGCACTGGCAGTCCGGCGTCGCGCTACCAGTGCTTGATTGTCACCTGGTGCATTTGCGCACTAATTCGTGCAAGGATTTGAACCATGCGCGGCTTTCGACTTGTGTTGCTTGCAGTCTTCTTGCTCCTCGTGCTCCGTCAGGCCCAGGCGCAAACCTTCACTGGGCGAGTGGTCCGCGTCCTGGACGGAGATACCATCGCCATCGAGCGCACCACCAACCAGGGCCGGAGCCAGGTCCGCGTACAATTGCATGGCATAGATGCGCCTGAGCCGGAGCAGCCCCATGGAGGCCGCGCCAAACAGGCCCTTACGGAGCTTGCACTCGGCAAGACGGCGGAGGTGCGCGTGAAGGAGACCGATGCCTACGGGCGCGCAGTTGGTGTGGTCCTGGTGGGCGAGCGCAATATCAACAAGCAGATGGTGAAGGACGGCCACGCGTGGTGGTATCGGAAGTACGCGCCGGAGGAGACCGAGCTTAGAGACCTGGAAGCCGCCGCGAAGAAGGCCAAGCGCGGCCTGTGGGCCGATGCCAACCCCACTCCGCCCTGGGAATTCCGCCGCCAGCAATCAAAGTCCCGCGGGCAGTAGCCGATGGCGGGTCCCCCGGGCACCGCGCGAACTCGGGAGCTCAGCGCGGAGGAGCCAGATGCCGGACAAAGTCGAGAGCGGTTGCGGTTGAATGATGAGGCTGGCGCATCTGGACGGCACTGACGCGCATCGGAGCGCTGCAAGGGACCCCGGCTTGCCTACGGCAGGGTGTTCGGTGCAGAGGAGAACCGAGCCATGGCGCGACATCAAGTCCTGGCCATAGCATTCGGCATCGCGATTGTCTGTGTCTCCGCGATACCCGCGATTATCACGTGGCGCGCAAGCGCATGGCTGCTCCGATCAAACGTCATGACATTTGAACTCGCGTTTGGGCCACTCGGAGCTTGGCTCATACTTGTATTGGGCCTGGCTGTCTGCGCGCATCTTGTCCTTCGGGCATTCTGGCCAAAGTAGCCCCTGCCGCGCCCGTAAGGAAGGCACGCCTTTCGCCAGCGTGGCCGTGTGCCCCGCAGACGGTGGCCGAAGAC
>CAZGLN010000309.1:1215-4360 GCA_964526545.1 uncultured Chthonomonadales bacterium | reverse complement strand
CCAGCGCACAGGAGGAAGCGTTCGATATCACCGTAACCTCGCGCTACGATACCCAGGTCCGGCAGCCGCGCGTCATCCGTGAGTTCCTGGAGCGCCACCCCCACCTGCGCCTCAAACAGTGGGATGGCATCCGCATGCCCGCGGAAGGCGCCCGCGCCAGCCTCGCCATGGCCATGGCCGCCAATATCGGGCCGGACATCTTCGAGACCGATATCCGCCAGGCCGTCTCGCAGGGGCTGGCCTATCCGCTGACCGAATGGATCGGGCGTGACGGCTACCGGGCCGACGGCACTGCGAAGCGGCGCCCCGATGGGTCGTTGGAGACCAACGGCCAGATAGACGCCGACGAGGCCCGGTGGCCAGGCTGGAAGAAGATTCGCCCGCTCTATCGCCAGGTGCTGACGGTAGACGGCATTCCCTATGCCCTGCCAAACCGCGGCGGCACCTATGTGGGAGTGCTCTACAGCAAGCGGCTCATCCGCCGCGCGGGCCTGGACCCCCTAAATCCGCCGCGCACCTGGGACGAGTTCGCCCGCTGGTGCCGCCTTCTCTACGACCCGAAGACGCGCACGTTCGGCGTGGAATTCACCCCGGCAAGCTGGGCCTTCGCGCCCTGGGTGGCCACCACCGGCTCCAGCATTGTGGTGCAGGAGAGGCGCAGCCCCACCACGGGACGCGTCTACACCTTCAACGAGCAGGAGACCGAACTCCGCGCGCCCGATACCGGCGAGGACCTCTCCGGAGTCGTGCCGCGTTGGCGCTGCAACGTCGCGGGCGAGAACCCCACGGCCGCGGTGGCCTTCTACCATCGGCTCCGCTGGGCGCCCTGGATCAGGGACCCAATCTCCGGTGAGCCGATCGAGTTGACGCCCGAACAGCGCGCCGCGGGTGTCGTAACGTACCGGGGGAGACAGGTTCGGTTCAGCCCGAACGACGTGGTGGAGGGCAGCATCCGCGTTACCACGGGCGACATCCTGGAGACCCTCAAACGGATGGGGCGCGACCTGGCCATCTACCCGCTCTGGTCCGGCGACGCCACGGAGTTCGAGAATCTCGGTCTCGAGCCCTCGGACATGGGCATGTTCCCCTTCCCGGGAATGACACCGCGCCACCGGCCGGTGCTCCAGGCCTCCAATGCCTTCTTCATGATGGGCAAGGATGTGCTGGCCCGCGGCGGCCGCACCCAGGCTGAGCGCAAGCGCTACCGCGACCTCGTCTTCGAGATCATGGCGCGGATCTGCAGCGTGGAGGGCATGGACGAGCAGATTCGCCGCAAGGTCGCCGCCGGCCAGGCACGGTTCCTCAATCCGCGCGAATTGCGGCGGCTCGGCCTGGAAGACTACATCCGCGAGATGCCGCCGGAAAACCTTCGGATGTGGCAGGACCTGGAGCGCGGCGCCGTGCTGGAAGTCATCGAGCCCTTCATGGGCCGGTGGCTGCAGTTTCGCGATTTCTACCAGCGCGAGGTGATAGACCTGGTGCTGCGCCCCAGTGGGCGCAACTTCGATTATGCCGCGGCCCTCCGCAGGCTGGAGAAGGATGCCAACAGCGGCATCATGTTCGAGCGCTCCCCGGAGGAGATTGACCGCTATCGGCCCGCGGCGCGCGCCGTTGCGGGAGGCGTGGCCATCTGCCTGGGCGTGCTCACGCTCATCGGAGTGCGCCGCTGGCTGCGCCGGCGCGAGAGCGAGGCGGGGGTCTACCGTGGGTGGCTGCCGTGGGCGCTGCTCGCGCCCGCGCTCGCCTCCATCACGCTCTGGGGATACTATCCGCTGGTTCGGGGCCTCGTGATGGCGTTTCAGGATTACCGGGTGGTAGGACATTCGCCCTGGGTGGGCCTCGGCAACTTCATCGCCATCGCCCTGGACCCCAACTTCTACCACTACCTGCTTACCACGTTCCGCTTCGTGCTCTGGAACCTTGCGCTGGCCTTCTTCACCCCCATCCTGCTGGCCTTTCTGCTCTCCGAGGTACCTCGGCTGAAGGTCTTCTTCCGCACCCTCTTCTTCCTGCCGCAGATGACCAGCGGCATCGTGGTTACTCTGCTCTGGAAGGATATGTACGCCGGTACTCCCTCGGGCAGTCTCAACCGCCTGCTAGGGCTCTTCGGCGCCGAGCCGGTGGACTGGCTGGGCAACCCGCAGACCGTGATGGCGTGCGTGATTCTGCCCGTGGTGTGGGCGGGCGCGGGCATAGGCAGCCTCATCTACCTGGCCGCGCTCAAGTCCGTACCGGAGGAGCTCTACGAGGCGGCCATGATAGATGGCGCCGGCATCCTTCGGCGGGTGCGGAGCATCACGCTGCCGACCATCGCGCCGCTGGTGCTCATCAACTTCGTGGGCGCCTTCATCGCCACGTTCCAATCCATGGGCTCCATCTTCCTGCTCACCTTCGGCGGGCCCGGTAAGGAGACCATGGTGATGGGCATGGCCATCTGGACCGAGGCCTACGTGAACCTCCGCTTCAGCCTGGCGACCTCCTACGCCTGGATACTGGGGAGCCTGCTCATTGGCTTCACCTATCTTCAGCTTCGCATCCTCCGGCGCGTGGACTTCCGGCAGGCGCGGGGCGACTGAGGGGAGGCGAGCGGCCGGTGCCCATTCTCAATTTCACCGATCTGCGCGCAGCCAGAGGCAGGCTGACCGTGGCCGCCATCTATGCCTCGCTGGCCGTCGGCGGCCTCACCATGGTTGTGCCCTTCCTCATCATGATGACGGGCTCGCTGGCAAACGGCTACGACTATGAGCGGCGCGCTCTGCTGCCTCGGCATCTCTGGTCACGGGAAGATCGGTTCATGCGCGCTTTGTGCGCCTGGTTTCCGCCGGCGCACCGGGCCTCCATGCGCCAGATGAAGAGCGCTTTCCCCACCATGCCGGCTGATTGGCAGACTTGGTCACAGGTAGGGGACGAAGAGCGGGCGACCGATGCCTGGGCGCGGCGCGAACTCGCCGTGCTGGACCAGCCGAACCGGCGCCGGCAACTGGAGAGAGCGGCGCGCGATTACCATGACTTCCTCAAGACGCTGGACCTTCGCGAGACAGTACTGGCCTTCGACATGCGGGATGTGGCGCCATTTCTGCGCAAGCGGTATGGCACGATCGAGCGGCTGAACAAGGCCATCGATATCATCAGCTAGCACGGTCCG
>CAZGLN010000309.1:967-1190 GCA_964526545.1 uncultured Chthonomonadales bacterium | reverse complement strand
CGGTGCCGGAGTGGAGCGGCGAGCCGCTGGACCAGCAGAGCTTCGTGCCCATCGCCGATACACGCTACCAGGACCTCCTGGCGTTTCGCAAGGCCTACCGCGACGGCGCGTATGCCGCCTATCTCGGAGGGCCGGGCGCGCCGGCGACGCTCCTGCGCCCCGCGACTCTGCGCTATGTGTGGGAGGAGTTCGTGGGCGGCACGCCGGAGGAGAGGGCGCGCCT
>CAZGLN010000309.1:259-945 GCA_964526545.1 uncultured Chthonomonadales bacterium | reverse complement strand
AGGGAGCGCTCCGCGAGCGCGCTCTCTGGAAGCGTTTCCTACGCACGAGCCTGCCCGTGCGGCATGTGGCGATTGAGGTAACGGCGGAACGTGAGGCGGGTTTCCGGCGGTTTCTGCAGGGAAGGTTCCGCACCATACCCTACATGAACCGCGTGTTGGATATCCGTGCCTCGCAGTGGTCGGATATCAGGCTCACGCCTACCATCCCGGAGATGCCGCTGGCCAAGGTCTGGCTGGACTTCGTGCTCTCCGAGGTGCCCGTGGAGCAGTGGACTCTTCGCGACACGCTGCCGGAGGCGGCGTTTCAGCGCTTCGCGCTTCGCCGGTACGGCAGCCTGGGGGCGATAAACGCGGCCTATGGCCTGGACTTGCAGCGCATCGAGCAGCTCCATGTGCCTCTGCGCGAAGCCATTCTCACAACCTTCGCCAATCGCGAGGCGGCGATCTCGTGGAACCTCCTGACGGCCAACTACCGGGCGGCGGCGGACTATCTCTTCCAGCGCGGCGATGCGGTCCGCAACACCCTCTGGCTGGTGCTGCTCTCGATGGCGGTATCCATCACGGTGAATCCGCTTGCCGGATACGCTCTCAGCCGGTTCCGCCTGAAGGCATCGGAGCAGGTCATCGTCTTCTGCCTTGCCACCATGGCCTTCCCCGCCGCGGTTGCGGCCATACCGGGGTTTCTG
>CAZGLN010000309.1:0-228 GCA_964526545.1 uncultured Chthonomonadales bacterium | reverse complement strand
CCGCGCTGGTGCTGCCGGGAGCGGCCAACGGCATGACCATCTTCCTGCTGAAGGGATTCTTCGATTCGCTGCCGCGCGAGCTCTACGAGGCGGCGACTATTGACGGGGCGCCTGAGACCGTGGTCTTCTGGCGCATCTCGCTGCCGCTGGTTAAGCCGATTCTGGCGGTGGGCCTGCTGAATGCCTTTCTGGCCGCGTATAACGGATGGGAATGGGCCATCATCGTCT
>CAZGLN010000308.1:2224-4362 GCA_964526545.1 uncultured Chthonomonadales bacterium | reverse complement strand
GCAAGCCCCTCCGCACCAACAGCGAAGGCCTACCCGGAGAGGAAACCACGGGTCCGCCGGGAACATGAGAGCGGTACACCTTGCCTGAACGCGAGAGGTTTCCACAATGCCGCCCATGTTCGCCCTGCTCGTTCTGGCCACACTGGCCCCCTTTCATCCGCCGCAGGAGCCGAAACCCGTGACTCCAACCCTTCCCCCGCCGGACCAGATTCTGAAGACCCTCAAGCCCGGCCATCCCCGCCTTCTCGCGGATAATGCGCGCTTCGCGGAGATCGGCCGCCTCGGCCGCACCGATCCTCTGGCCCGCGAATGGCTGGCCCGCATCCGCGCCGAGGGCGAAGGCCTGCTTACCGCGGAGCCCAGCAAGTACGAGATTCCCGACGGCCTCCGCCTGCTCGCCACCAGCCGCCGCGTGCTGGACCGCCTGCTGGTGCTCGGAATGCTCTGGCGGCTGGACCAGGACCGCCGCTGGGCGGACCGCGCCTGGGCCGAGCTGGAGGCCGCGGCGCGCTTCCCGGATTGGAACCCCCGCCACTTCCTGGACACGGCGGAGATGACCCACGCCTTCGCCATCGGCTACGACTGGCTGCACGATGCCTGGACACCGGAGCAGCGCGCAACGCTCCGCGAGGCCATCATCCGGCACGGCTTCACGCCTGGCCTGCGTGTCTACCGCCAGCAGGGGTGGTGGAGCGTCTCGGAGCACAACTGGAACCAGGTGTGCAACGGCGGATTGGGCATGGGCGCCCTGGCCATCGGCGACGAGGCGCCCGCAGAGAGCGGGGAGATACTGCACGAAGCGCTGAAGTCGCTGCCGCGCGCCATGAAGAACTACGGACCGGACGGCGCCTGGGCAGAGGGACCTGGCTACTGGAACTACGCCACCAAGTACAACGTCGCCATCCTGGCCGGGCTGGAGACGGCCCTCGGAACCGATTTTGGCCTGAGCAGGATACCGGGCTTCTCGCTCTGCGGCCTCTTTCCCATCCACTCCACCGCGCCCACCGGCCAATCGTTCAACTACGCCGATAGCGGATCCGAGCCAACCCGCGCTCCGGAGATGTGGTGGCTTGCCCGCCGATTCGGTAATCCCGCCTACTCATGGTATGCCCGCAAGTTCGCCCCGGGCACCCCGCTGGACCTGGTGTGGTACGACCCGAAACTGCCCACTACGCGCCCCGTCAACCTGCCGACATCGCGCCACTTCCGCGGCTCCGAAGTCGTGATGATGCGCTCCGCCTGGGACGACCCGGCCGCCTGGTGGGTCGGCTTCAAGGCCGGCGACAACAAGGCCAATCACAGCCACCTCGATCTGGGCAGTTTTCTGCTGGAGGCAAGCGGCGTGCGCTGGGCTCTGGATCTCGGCGCGGACAACTACAACCTTCCCGGCTTCTTTGGCCTGCAGCGCTGGACCTACTACCGGCTGCGCGCCGAGGGCAACAACACCATCGTCTACGCCCCCCACAACGGACCGGACCAGAACCCGCGCGCGGTCGCCCCTATCGTCCGCTACAGCTCCACCAGGGCACGCACCCTCGCGATTGCCGACCTTACACAGGCCTACGCGCGCGCAATGCAGTCCGCCCGGCGCGGCATACTCTTCCGCCCCGGCGACCGAGTAACCGTTCAAGACGAGATGGCCTCTGCCGCCCCCGTTGACGCCTGGTGGTTCATGCACACACGCGCTCAGATCCAACTCACTGCGGATGCGCGCTCCGCCATCCTCACCCAGAACGGCCAGCGCCTGCTTGCCCGCATCGCCGCGCCGGCGGAGGCGCGCTTTCAGGTGATGGCGGCCGCGCCCCTGCCCTCCTCTCCTAATCCTGAAGGCCAGAACCGCAACGCGGACTTTCGTAAGCTCGCCGTGCACATTCCTGGGCAGACGAGCCTGACCCTCGCGATTGAGCTGCTGCCGCTGGAGGGCGAGCGCAAGCCGCCGCCCATCGCGAGGGTGCTGCCGCTGGACTCGTGGCGCTAGAAGGACCGATGCCGGCGCGCCGAAAGGCCCAAGGCCGCTGGAGTTCGTGGTCCGGTCAGTCGAGGATATCTTCGGGTGCGGGCCGCACGGGCGCGCCGTGCAACAGACCGTTCTCGTCCGCCGTCCACGAAGGACTGGGCAGCCCTCCGGAGAGATCGCG
>CAZGLN010000308.1:0-2214 GCA_964526545.1 uncultured Chthonomonadales bacterium | reverse complement strand
AGTGAGGGCATATACAGTGATCGCAGGCCGTCGCGCGGCCGTGAGCATGCTGCCGCGAGGCGCCATGAACGAGCCGGTAACAGGCGGGTAGAGCGCGGGCTCCGAGGGGACTCGGGCAACCGCCTCCTCCTTGAGCCGCTCCGAACCCGCGAGCGCGCGAAGCGGCTGCGGCGGTGATGCCCGCAGGAGGGTGCCGAGCCCGATGATCAGGAGGGCCGCGACGAGCGCAAGCGCAACGGCCAGGGCTGTCTGCAGAGGCTCAACGGCCGGCCGCCCGGTGCCCCCGCGCAGCGGGCCCTCCGATGGGAAGGCGCGCGTGCGGTTGCTCCAGGCATGGGTCGGCTCGAGCGCGGTGGACATGGCGCCATTATACCGGCCCCCTCGAGCACGGGCAACGCCGGACAGGGCAGGAATAACGCCCGAAGCGCGTGAATAGGGCGCCATTCCCTCCCTGCGCGAGATGGTGATGCGTTCGCGGGCCCTTCACTGCTTGTTTCTCTTGCTGCTTTGCTCGACCCCCTGCCGCGCACAGGCGCCCTCGCTCACGGCGCTCTGGCCCTTCGCGGGAGTTCGCGGCGCGGCGTTCGAAGCCGGCCTTGAAGGCGCTAACCTGGGGGAAGCGACGCTCTGGATAGGCGGCGAAGGCGTTACGGCGACCATCCTCTCGGGTGATGCCGGCAGCCTGCGCGTGCGATTCGAGATTTCCCCCACCGCGTCCGTCGGCCCCACGGAGCTCAGGGTAATCACGCCGAAGGGCGCCTCGAACCCCCTCACCATGTGGGTGGATGTGCTGCCAGGGGTACCGGAGCAGGAGCCAAACGACAGGCAGGGCGCGGAGATGCCTCTGGCCTCGCTGCCGATCGCGGTGGACGGCCGTTTTGGGGCGCATGCCGATGTGGACTGCTTCAACTTCCAGGCCCGGGCCGGCGATGTGATTGTGGTCGAGGCGCTGGCAAACCGCGTCTACTCCGCGGCCGATGTTCTGCTCGAACTGCAGGACTCCGCGGGCCGCCCTCTCGCGCACGCCATGGAAGGCTACACGCGCGACCCCCGAATCATCCACACCATTCCGCGCGATGGTGCGTACCGCGTTATGGCTAGGGATGCCCTTTACAGGGGAGGCACGGCCTTTGTCTATCGGCTCGCCATCGGCAAGCTGCCGCTGGTTACATGCGCGGAGCCGTCGGGAGGCATGCGCGGCGAGTCTCTCACGACTCGGTTAGCCGGCGTGAACCTCGGCGGGAGCGATACCGCGAGCCTTCCGATTCCCGCGGATGCGCCGATCAATCGTCCGTTGTGGCAGGCGGTGGAGACACCCACCGGCTGGAGCAGGCCCTTTGCCATCGTGGCGGATGACAACCCGCAAGCGCTTCGTGATCCGAGCCAGCCTCTCACGGTGCTGTCGGGACTGCCGATGACCGTCTCGGGCAGGTTCGATGCGCCCCGTGAGGAGCACCGGTACAGCCTCCCGCTACAGGACACAAGGCCCGTTACGCTGCGCGGCATCAGCCAGGCTCTCGGCGCATCCGCCGCCCTGCTCCTGCGCGTTATGGACCCCGAAGGCAACGAAATCGCCAACACCGAAGAGCAGGCGGGCCGCGATCCCGTGCTGCGCATCCAGCCGCCACGCGCCGGAGCCTACCACCTGGTTGTTCGCAATGTGAGCGCTCAAAAACGGCCCGATGCCTGCTACCGCGTGGTCATCGAGCCGGACGGCGTCCCGGGATTTCGGCTGACAGCCACACCGGACGTGATCGCCGTGCAGCGCGGGCAGACGGTGGGCATCGCCATCCAGTTGGAGCGCACGGGAGGCTTCGCCGGGCCGGTGGCGGTGCGCGTGGAGGGTCTGTCATCCGGCACGTCCGCGAATGGCATCCTGATTGGTCCGGCCAATACATCGTCCGTGCTCACCATCTCCGCTGGAGCGGAAGCGCCCAACGGCGTGCAGAGCATCCGCATTGTCGGCGAGGCCGATTCTCTCGCGCGCCCGGCCGAAATCCTGGCGAACTATCCTCGACCGGGAGAAGGACAGCCCGCGCCGCGCCTTGTTGAGTACCAGGCGGTAGCCGTAGTGGATGGCGTCCCCCTCTTCTCGCTGTCCGTTGAGCAGCACGAGCTGACGGTAGCGCCCGGCGCCGCGGTTACCCTGCGCGTGCGCGCACGGCGCAAGCCGGACGATAACGCTGCCAGGCCTGCCATTGCCCTGGAAGTGCG
>CAZGLN010000307.1:0-4441 GCA_964526545.1 uncultured Chthonomonadales bacterium | reverse complement strand
ACAGGGACATACTGTCGTCGCAGTTGTGTCCTGGCCCCAACCGCGTAAGGTTGTCAAGCCCTGCTGGGGATTGGTATAATCGAGATCGGCTCTGGAGAGATGGCTGAGTGGTCGATAGCGGCGGTTTGCTAAACCGTTGTAGGGGTCATACCCTACCCCGGGTTCGAATCCCGGTCTCTCCGCGGCATGGAAGGAGGCGTGGGGCGTGCGCGCGGTGCGCGCCACGCCCCACGCCGCGTTTTCGAGGGTGGTTATGATGGTAGTTGCACGCCGATATATGGCGGTCATCGGCCTCGTGGCCATTGCGAGCCACCCGACGGCGGCCATGACGGTGGATGAGTATCTTCGCTACCGCCGCCAGGTCGGTTTCGACCCGCGACTGAAGTATGAGCAGGTGGAGGCCAATCCGGCTGCCTTCGCCGGCAAGGTAATCGAGCTGGCGGGCAGCGTCAGCGGCTCCATCCAACGCGCGGACTCGGTCTCCTTCCTCATCACGCTGGATGAGTCAGCGAAGACCCTGATGCTTGCGGCGCCCGCCGCGGATTCCAGGATGATCGTTGCCGGAGTCTCGGCACGCCTGCGCGTGTTGGCTCGCGTGGTTGAAAAGTCGCAGACGAACGCCGTTGCGCTCGATGCCCTTGCCTTGGCCTACGACAACGAGGTCACTGCCCGCGAGCAGCAGGCCGCGGCGCGCGAGGCGGCCCTCGCCAAACAGAGGGAAGAGCAACTTCGGAGGCTTCGGGAGCGCCCCGCGCCCCTCTCCGTCCAATCGCGAGGCTACACTGCGCGGAGTACCAGCAGTTACGTGCCCACCGGGCCGATATCGAAACTGGCGGCCACGTACCTCGCACCGGAGGCGCAGCGTATCTATCCCGCCTATGCCGCCTTCGTATCCAAGTGGAACCGCCGACTCACGGCAACCCAGGTTGACGAGATCACCACGGCGCTGCTCTACTTCGCGCACAAGCACCGTGTGGATCCGCGCCTGATTGTGGCCCTGATCATTGCGGAATCGGACTTCCGACCCTACACAACGTCGCATAAGGGGGCAATGGGCCTTGGTCAGGTGATGCCCTACGAAGCCAAGGCGTATGGCCTGAGCAACCCCTACGATCCCATCCAGAATATCCGCGCATCGGTGAACATGCTTCGTCAGCGGCTGGATAAGTACCAGGAACCCGGTACGCCCTCGGGCTTGATGACCCTTCGACAGATCGAGCTTGCCTTCGCAGCATACAACGCCGGGTCGGGAGCGGTGCGAAAGTACGGTGGCGTTCCCCCGTACAGGGAGACGCAGGCCTACGTGCGACGCGTAATCAGCACCTATCTGCGGCTGTGCCAGTAGCGTCCCGCAGCAGCGGATAGCCCAGAGCCTCGCGCTGCTTTAGATACTCCAGGCAGCACTTGCGGCTCATGGCGCGTACGCGATTAATGAAGGTTGCCCGCTCGCTCGCGCTCACGCTTCCTCGGGCATCCAGCAGGTTGAAGATATGCGAGCACTTCAGCGCCAGGTCGAACGCGGGCGCTACCAGCCCCTGCTCCACCGTGCGCTGGCTCTCCCGCTCGATCATGTCAAACTGCGCGCGGAGCGCGGCAACATCCGCCACATCGAAGTTGTAGACGCAGTGCTCCCGCTCCGCTTCACGCTCTACTTCGCCATAGGTGATGCCGTGGGCCCACTCCATCTCCCACACGCTGTCCACTTTCTGCAGGCACGCGGCAAGGCGCTCCGTGCCGTAGGTTAGTTCCGCGCACACGGATTGACACTCGATGCCGCCCATCTGCTGAAAGTAGGTGAACTGCGTGATCTCGGTGCCGTCCAGCCAGACCTCCCAGCCCACTCCCTGCGCACCAAGCGTTGGAGCCTCCCAGTCATCCTCTACGAAGCGGATGTCGTGGGTGGCGGCATCAATGCCAAGCGCCGAGAGGCTCTCCAGATAGAGATCCACCACGTTCTCCGGCGAGGGCTTAAGAATGACCTGGTACTGGTAGTAGCGCTGCATGCGCATGGGGTTCATGGCATAGCGGCCATCCGCCGGCCTTCGCGACGGCTGCACATAGGCCACGTTCCAGGGCTCCGGCCCGAGGGCCCGAAGTGTGGTGATGGGCGCGTTGGTGCCGGCGCCGACCTCCACGTCGTAGGGCTGAAGTATGAGGCAGCCGTGGTCCGCCCAGAATTGCTGCAGCGTGGTAATGAGGTTCTGAAAGGTCATGATGGCGCGCGCTCGCTTGCAGATGCTGGCACAGGGTACCTCCCTTGCCGCACCTCGCGCAACATAACTCCGCGCATCCAAGGGTACACACGTCGCAAACGTGACCCAGACTTCGCGCTTCGGAGGACCTGACGACCGCTGCCGCGAAATAGCCTTGCGCCGTACGCCCGGGCCAGTCCACACATCGCCGCCCTAGAGGCTATCCGAATGGCCGTCCAGAGTGTTGGACTTGTGGTGAACCGCGACAAGTGGGAAGCCGTCAGTTTCGCCCACACGGTCATTGCGCACCTGACTGAGCGGGATCTCAGGGTGTGCGTGGATGCCGATTCCGCCGGCACCCTAGGCCGCGAGGACCTGGCCGTGCCACCCGAGGGCCTGGCGTCCTGCGATCTCCTTGTAACGCTTGGCGGAGACGGCACCATTCTCGCCGCAGCGCAGGCGGTGGCTCCACACGGAGTGCCCATCGTTGGCGTGCACATGGGCCGGTTTGGCTTCATTGCCGAGTTTCACCCGCAGGACCTGCTTCCCAGATTGGAGGAGGTTCTGGAGGGACGAATGACGGTAGAGGACCGCATGATGGTGAGCGGCCAGGTGATCCGCGAAGGCGCGGTGGTACACCAGACGCACGGCCTTAACGATGTGGTCATCAACAAAGGCACGCGTTCCCGCATGCTCCATCTCGAAACAGAGTTCGACGGCGAGTACCTCGTTACGTATCCCGCGGATGGAGTGGTGGTGGCGACACCCACGGGCAGCACTGCCTACGCGCTCTCCGCGGGCGGTCCCCTGCTCGAGCCGACCGTGCAGGCCCTCCTGGTGGTCCCCATCTGCCCGCATACCCTGGCGGCGCGCCCCATCGTCATGCCGTCCGATCACGAGGTCTCCTTCGTAATCGAATCCGATGGAGGCGAAGTGCTCTTCATCACGGACAGCCTCCGGGTTTTCCCGCTCGCGAGCGGCGACAAGGTGCGCATACGGAGAGCGGAATGCACCACACGGATTGTAACGCAGCGGCGTTCGAGCTTCTACGGCAAAATCCGCAAGCGCCTCCTCTGGGGCGAGCGGCTAAGCCAGTGATGTCCCGCTTCATGCCCTGGATGCGTGTTGGCCTCTGCTGCCACTGTGCGGCAAAGGCGCCATGTTAGCCCTCTGCCTGCTCGCGCTGCTGGGCTTCGCGCCCGGCGTGCCTCAAGATCATGCGCCGCGTCAAGCGTCTACTGTCCGAATCGTGGCCGTCGGCGATATCTGCCTCGCGGGCGGGGTGGATCGCAAGATGCGGGCGCGCGGACGCGGCTACCCCTTCGCGGCTATGCGCGACACCCTTCGCTCGGCTGATATTGCTTTCGGGAATCTGGAATGCGTACTCGCCAACGGGGGTGATCCAATACCGAAGAAGTACAATTTTCGAGGGCGGCCAATCGGCGCGATGGCTCTGGCCGAGGCCGGCTTCGACATCGTCTCCGTTGCCAACAACCACACGCTCGACTACGGCCGCGAAGGCCTTGCCGAGACGCTGACCCACCTGCGCCGCACGAAAGTAATCCCCGTCGGGGCGGGCAATACCCTGGCGGAAGCGCATCGCATGCAGGTACTGCGGAGCAACGGCTTTCGTATCGGCTTCCTGGCGTATCTCGGGATGTTCCCTCCTCTGCTTCCTCCCGCCACGGATGAGCCCAGCGTGGCAATGGCCTACCTTCCTCGCTTGCGCGCGGAAATACGAAGCGCGCGCAGGCGTGTGGACTTCCTGGTGGTATCCCTGCATGCAGGCGTGGAGCACGCGCCATCGCCGAGCGCACGTCAGCAAGCCATCGCACGCGCAGCCATCGAGGCGGGAGCCGATGTGGTCGTTGGTCACCATCCGCATGTGGTACAACAACTCGCGTTCTACAGGGGCAAGCCCATCTTCTACAGCCTCGGCAACTTTGTCTTCAACCCATCGCAAGCCTTTTTGCGTAATCCGAAGGGAAGGTGGAGCGCCCTGGGAGTGATTGAGCTGACGCCGGGCACAAGGCCCAGGGCGCAACTGATGGATTTGCACCTGATAGACGCGCAGCCCCGCCCCGCGCATCGTCCGGCCCGTAGAACGCAAGGCGACTGACAATGCTTCTTGACTATCGCAAAGCGCGATGGCTCACCTTGCTTGTGCTACCGATCCTTGTCGGCGGCTGCAAGCGGCACGCGGAGCCGAGCGAAGATCATCCCTTGAAACTGCTGGCGGAGCTGAAGGT
>CAZGLN010000306.1:2909-4454 GCA_964526545.1 uncultured Chthonomonadales bacterium | reverse complement strand
GGCGCTCCAGGCCGGGCTTACCAGACCATCACGCTCTGGCTAGACCGCGATCCCTTCGCCATGGACATGGAGGACTACGCCTTTGCCAGCGCCGTGCTCCAGGCCGAAGGCCTCACGGAGTATATCCGCAACTATCGTCGTCGGATGTTCAGCTCGGCTTCCGCGATCTTCTGGATGTACAACGATTCCTGGCCCGCCACGCACGGGTGGACCATCGTGGACTACTACCTGCGCCGCAAGCTCTGCTACCATCCCGTTCGCCGAGCCTTCGCACCGATAACCGTTGTGGTGGCGCGGGACGACGACCGCGTCCGCGCATTCGGTGTCAACGACACGCGCGAGCCTCTGACAGCCGCGCTGCGGTTCGGCGTATTCCGCCTGGACGGTGCATGCAGGCTGGAGGAGATGGGAAGCGTAACGCTCGCCCCAAACAGCGCGACGGTGCTGGCGGAGTGCGCCTTCGAGCGACTGGCTGCAGCAGGCGGGCCCACAGAGGCCGGTTTTGGCGCGACGCTGCACCGAGAAGAGCATCTGCTGGCGCAGGATCGGCTGCTCCTAGCGAGGTTCCATGCGCTCGCGATGCCTCCACCCGTGATACGATCGAGCACCGGCGCCAACGAGACGCGATTCGAGGCCGACCACTTTGTTTGGCGCGTCTGCCTCGATCCCGAAGGCGAACTCGACCTCGCCGATGACTGTTTTGACCTGCTTCCGGGTGTGCCCTACACCGTGCCTCACGTGAATGGTCAGCCGCTGCCCTCCATCGCTCGCACTGGCTCGGATCTGCTGCTGAGCGCCGGTGAAAGGGGTCTATAGGCGTGGTCGACTCAGGCAACTATGTGCTGCAGACAGGTCAGGACGCCGCCTACCGACTCTCCGTGGTGCAGGAGGTGCACGGTCCAGACACGCGGGCGTTACTGCTCCGCGCGGGCCTGAGCGAGGGAGGAAGCATTGCGGATGTCGGCTGCGGGGCGGGTTATGTCTCGCGGTGGATTGCGGAGACAATAGGACCCGGCGGCTCGCTGGTATGCCTCGACTCGAGTGCGGACCAGCTTGCCGTGGCACGAGGAACTTTGGCGGAAGCGCCCTGCAACGTGGACTTTGTGCAGGCCGACGCCACCGCTACCGGCTTGCCTGACAACTCGTTCGATCTCGTCTTCGCGCGATTCGTGCTGATGCATCTGCCGGACCCGCTTGCCGCGCTACGCGAACTCGTGCGTTTGACGAAGCCGGGCGGCATCCTCGCCGTGGAGGATGGAGACTTCAGCTCGCTCTACTGCCATCCACCTTTGCCGGAGTTCGATGAGATGGCGCGGCTGTACCGAGAAGTCGTAAGAGCCCGCGGGGCCGACCCACTGATGGGCCGCGGGCTCTATGCGCTCTTCCTGGAAGCAGGCGTTGTGCCTGAAGAGGTGCGGCTTGTGCAGCCGGTTTTCGTGCGGGGCGATGCCAAACGTCTGCCAGAGTGGACGCTGGAGGAGTGCTCGGATGCCGTGGAGGCGGCCGGGCTGGCGGACAGGGAGACAATCGCGCGCATTGTGGCCC
>CAZGLN010000306.1:0-2899 GCA_964526545.1 uncultured Chthonomonadales bacterium | reverse complement strand
GGGGTGACCGTGCGATCGATCGGATGAGGCTTGCGCTCTTCGCGATGGCGCGGATGACACAGGTGTGGGCCGTCAAACCTGGCGTCAGTCAAACATCATCGGATTGCTGAGACAATGAGAGTGCGCCCGCTAAGCATGCGGGAGCCCACGGCTGACACCGCGCAGCCAACAGCCCGACTTTCCTGCGTTGACCGTCAGAGCCGCCCGGCGCGTGAAGGTAAACTGACGGGAGCGATTCAGCAGGCGCGGCGGCCGACCCAACCGACGAGATGGGCTGCGGGGCCTGCACGACAGACTTGCGAGCACGGTTTCTTGTGGAGCGAGAGGTGGCGAAGCGCAAAGTCGTTGTTCTTGGATCAGGCCCGATTAGGATTGGACAGGGCATTGAGTTCGACTACTGCTCGGTGCATTGCGTCTGGGCGCTTCGCGAGGCAGGCATAGAAGCCATCATCATCAATAACAACCCCGAAACGGTTAGCACCGATTTCGACACCTCCGATCGCCTCTACTTTGAGCCGCTTACCGCGGAGGACGTTCTGAACATCCTCGATCGGGAACAGCCGGAGGGGGTGATCGTCCAATTTGGCGGCCAGACTGCCATCAACCTTGCGCGCCCGCTTCATGAGGCCGGCATCAGAATACTCGGCTCCAGCTTCGACTCGATTGACCTGGCGGAGGATCGCTACCGCTTCGAGCGAATGCTCACCGAACTCGGCATCCCCAAACCGCCGGGCAGCGCGGTAGACAGCATCTCGGCCGCTCGTGAGGTTGCCGCGGAAATCGGCTACCCTGTGCTGGTCCGGCCCTCCTACGTGCTCGGCGGGCGCGCCATGGAGATTATCTACAGCGAGGAAGAGCTGCTCGCCTACATGCACTACGTGGTGGAAGTCTCGCCCAAGGCGCCGATCCTCGTTGATAAGTACGTCCTGGGCAAGGAAGTGGAGGTGGACGTCATTGCCGACGGCACCGATTGCCTGCTTCCAGGCATAATGGAGCACATTGAACGGGCGGGCGTACATTCCGGCGACTCCATGGCGGTGTATCCTCCACAGAGTCTGAGCCAGTCCGTGGTGGAGCAGATCGTGCGAACCGCCACGGCCCTTGCGAGACGGCTGGAAGTGCGCGGCTTGATGAACATCCAGTACGTGGTGGCGGATGATCAGGCGCAAGTGCTGGAAGTGAACCCACGCGCCAGCCGTACCGTGCCCTACCTCTCCAAAATCACCGGCGTGCCCATGGTGCAGGTGGCGACCAGAATCATCATCGGCGAAACCTTGGCGGAGATGGGGTATCGCGGCGGGCTCGTGCCTCCATCCCACATGATCGCCGTCAAGGCACCCGTCTTCAGCTTCCCCAAGCTCACCGGGGTGGATGTCGGCCTCGGTCCGGAGATGAAATCCACCGGCGAGATCATGGGAATTGATACGGATTACAGCCGCGCTCTCTACAAGGCGATGGTCGCCAGCGGCGTGGACGTGCCGCCAAAAGGCACGCTCATCGCCACGATCGCCGACCGTGACAAGGAGGAGGCGGTTCCCATCCTCCAGGATTTCGCGCGGCTGGGCTACACCATCTATGCCACCGCCGGCACGGCCGCGTTCCTGGGGGCATTGGGAATACCCGCAATCCCCGTGGCGAAAATACACGAAGGCGGCATGACGCTCCTGGAGATGATCAGGCGGGGCGACGTGGACCTGCTCATCAACACCCTCTCCATAGACAAGCGCTCCGAGATTGAGGCAGCGCAGATCCGCCGCGCATCGGTGGAGATGGGCATCCCGTGTCTCACCTCTCTGGACACGGTGCGCGCCCTGCTCATCGCCCTGGAGGCGCGCCAGGCGGGAGAGGACTTCACTTGCGTTCCGGTCAACGAATACCTGCACAGCGGATAGCGGTAACCCTGGGCCGAAAATCCGGTTAGAAAGAGGAGTGTGGCGCTAGCCACGGAGCACGTGCGTGAAGGCTGACCGAGAGCTCGACTATCACGGATACACCGTCAAAGAGATGGTGGAGGAACTGGATAGGCTCCGAAACAGCCCGAGTTGGCACGGCCTTTCGCGGGTGCGTGTTATTCATGGCAGGGGCCAGAAGCTGGCACCGGCCGTTCGCGCCTGGTGTACGCGCAGGCAGGTGTCCTGGAGCCCCGAGCCGTTCAATGCGGGGGCGATCGTGCTCTATCCGGGCATAGCCGCAAATGACCTAACAGGCAGAGCGAGAGATGCTCGCTCGCCGGGCATCTCCCAGTCACCGACGCGGCGCGCGGCCAGAGCCTCTTCTCGGCAGCCAGGGCATGAGGAGCGTGCGCTGTTTGAGCAGGAGATGCGGAGGCTCGAGCAGAAGAGCCGCGGATCGGTAAGGCGGCTTAAAGAGGATACTTGAGCGGCTTGCGGGACATCGTGAGAAAGGGAGACGAACTTCGCGAGAATCCTCGTGAAATGCGGAACCATACCGCGCAACGACCGTCTACGTAAGCAGTTTAATGTGCGGTTAACACGGCGTTGACTCGCGTTAGCCGGCATGTTACAATGCTCGCACTGGGCCCATGTGTCCAGCCATTGCACTACCAGGCCGTACCCCGGCCGGTCAGCGGCGAGTCGGCCGGGAGGTGCGCGAAGCATCCCTGATATCGGTCCGAGAGGGCTCGAGGTTGCCAGCGCGCGTGACTCTTCATCCAGCCTAAGGAGGAACACTTCATGTCTCATCGCCGAATGAGCGGCTTCACACTCATCGAGCTGCTCGTGGTGATCGCGATTATCGCCATTTTGGCCGCGATCCTGTTCCCGGTCTTTGCCCAGGCCCGCGCAAAGGCCCGGCAGGCCACCTGCTTGTCCAACACCAAGCAGGAAGCGAACGCCATCCACATGTACGTCCAGGACAATGACGAGCAGTTCCCGCAGGG
>CAZGLN010000305.1:0-4477 GCA_964526545.1 uncultured Chthonomonadales bacterium | reverse complement strand
CTGGTGCAGAAAGGGAGCAAGCCAAAGAAGGGAGACTTGACCGCCTTCCGGTATGCAGGTGGTGGACCTTACGAGCGCGGCGCATTGTTCCTCAAGCGTATGGTCGGAATCCCTGGATCGTCTGTTGTGGTCAAAGATGCCGGGGGCGGCTATCACGACTACTTTGTGGACGGCCTGTTCGTGGGCCGGGCCAAGCCGTTTTCCAAGAATGGCATATCGCTTAAGCCCGGACCCGAGGGAACTATTCCGGCGGGCCGCTACTACATGGCGGCGCCCAATCCCGATAGCCTGGATTCCCGTTATGCCATGGTGGGATGGGTCGCCGACGAGCAGATCGTAGGCCGGGCGTTCCGCATCTTCTGACCGGGAGATAGATGGATGTTTTCCTGGCTGAAAAGGAAGCCAGCAGAGGTTCCACGAACCCAAGCGATCGAGCCGATCTACCACTGGTCGGAGGACGAAATCCCGCGCTATCCGCCCTTCATGAAGGGATTGCCGGCGGTTCCGCCTGCAAAGCTTCTTGAGACGCAGGCCGCACTGCTTGACCGAATTTCCGACACCGCTATCACGACGCCAAGCGAATTCGCCCGCCTGTATGTTCCCGCGATCGAGCGATTCGCGTCGTTCGCCCACCTCCTGCCGGCATCACAGTCGCATCACCATCGAGGGGCCGGCGGGCTCCTCAGGCACTCCTTGGAGGTCGGCCTGTGGGCGCTTCAATCCGCCGACAAGGTGTTGTTCGATGCAGCAAAGACCCCCTCCCAGCGGCGCGAAATGGAGCCTCGCTGGCAGTTTGCCGTGTTCGTGGCGGCGCTCTGTCACGACGCAGGAAAACCCGTGACCGACCTTGTTGTCACCAATCGCGATCGCACGGCGGTATGGAAAGCAATCAAGGAAGACCTGTACGACTGGGCCAAGAAGAACAAGATCGACGCCTACTTTCTCGACTGGCGCGAGGGGCGCTCCCGGCAGCACACCGCCCTTTCCAACCTGATCGCCGACCGGATCATTGGCACTGAGGCCCTCGAGTGGATCGAAGAGGGGGGCACGGAGCTTATCGTGTGGCTTCTGGAGTCCCTCAACTGCAACCCAGGGCCAGCCAACCTGATCCACGATCTTGTCATCAAGGCGGACCAAACGAGCGTTGAACGCGATCTCAAGTCCCTCGGCGTCGCCATGGCCGGATACGACCTCGGGGTGCCCGTGGAGCGGCATCTGACCGACATCATGCGCCGCCTCATCAAGGAGGGGGCGTGGCTGGTCAACGAGCCAGGCGCTCGGCTGTGGAACATCGGCGGCCATCTGTATCTGATCTGGCCTGCGGCCGGAGAGGAAATAGCAAAGCAGGTGCGCGAGGATGGCATTCCCGGTATCCCGAGAACGCCAGACGGCATCCTCGACATGCTCGTTGAGCGGCAGATCGCATATTTGCGCGATGGGGCTGCGCCGGGCGATCGATTCTGGAAGATCGCCCCAGCTTGCCTGGTAGAGAAGATTCCTGACATCAAGCTTTCGGCGATCCGCTTGCGCAATGAGGCCATGGTGTCATCGGCTCCGATCCCGGCCGTCGAGGGCCGGATTGTCGGAGGTGAAGAGGGGGCCAACGAGACTACAGCAGCAGCGGAGAACTCCGCGCCAGTAGATGCGGGGCGTCATTCCGAGCCGGCGACGCCAGAGGCCAACCCCCAAGGGCAGCCAATCCGGCCAGATGCAGAGGAGATGGGTGCGCAGATCTCGCACGCGACGGAAGGACGCGAGACCCCGCCGAGACAGATCGAAACGCCCGCGCCAACGCCGCCATCCGGTCCTCCTGCTGTTGTCCCCAAAGCCGCGGAGCACGAAAAGTCGGAGATCAGACTCGATGGAGCCATCGGAGAGGCTTTGAAAGCCCTTCTCCAGGATCTCAAGTCGGGCGACAAGCGGATGGGCGAGGATGCTATCGTGGATGCCGCCGGCCACTTGCTCTTGCGCTGGCCAGACGCATTCAGCGGCTACGGGCTCACGCCCAAGAACATCTTGGACGAGCTCTCCGGGCGGGAATGGCTATGGATCGATCCGATGGCGCCGCTCAAGAAAGTGCTCGACGGGCAGTTGGGAAGTGGGGCGGCGAAGGTCATTCGGCTGGAACAGGATATCAGCGATGCCCTGATTCGGGCGATGGGAGATATCTCGGGCGACAGCACGGCTGCGGCCGACACGCGAACAGAATCCGCGCCACAGTCAAGCCATCAGGACTCGACGCTCGCTTCTGTGGAGGCGGACCGTGAATTGAAACAACCGGCCGAAGCGCCCAAGCGCGCCAAGCGGACTCGAAAACCCAAGCCCGAGGGCGCCGATCCGCGACCGCCTGCCACGAAAGAGGCTGGCGCAGGGCAACAGCTGTTGGGCCTCGACCCGGAGGGTGCGACTGGCCCGGCGTCGGAAACCTCGGGGGAACGGCGACAGCCAGCGCTGGAGGATGTGCTTCATGTGCTCACGGCTCTTCCTGTGCCTTCCGGGGCAGATGGATGGTGCGCCATCCCGAAGCGGGAAGCCATCGCCGCATGCAGAAAGCACGGGGTGATGCTGACCCACGGGCGTCTTGCCGATCTCGCACAGCAGGGCACCAGCCAGCTCGTTTTGGACGGAGTCATCCTCAGATATCGCGCCTGAACGCGAAACGCTGCAAAAGTGTTTGCTTTTCACCCTCGGCAGGGGAGGGGGTGCGTGCAAGGATTTGCAGATGGTTTTGCGATCCGCCGTCTCCATCTGCTTGTGTCTGCTCGCCATCGGCGTCCATGCCGAGGATCTGGGCACTATCGGCCCGACCTACGACATTGCGGAGCGCGACCTGATCGAGGTCATGAAAGAAAAGTATCGCCGCATGGAAAAGAGCGGAGAGCTGGCGAAGCTGCACGAGGACTACAAGAACAAGGTCATCGAAGGGATCGAGAAGCCACGGCCGGTGCCTGGCATCAAGCCGACGGAAATCGCCCGGACGTTCTACATCGATCCAACCTACACACTGGAGCGAAACATCCAGGACGAGCGCGGGCGCATCCTGTTCCCTGCCGGGACGAAGGTCAATCCATTCGACTACGACAGTATGACCAGGATCCTGCTCTTTTTCGATGGCCGGGACAAGAAGCAGATCGAGTTCGCGTTGCGCGTCATCAATGAGTCGAGGCAGCAGGTCAAGCCGATCCTCGTGGCTGGCGAGCCACTGAGCCTCATGCGCAAGTGGAAGCGCCAGGTCTATTACGACCAGGGCGGGGCGCTCACGAGACGCTTCTCTATCCGTCAATCGCCGGCAGTGGTCAGGCAAGAGGACAAGAGGTTGAGGGTCGATGAGATACGGTTGTGAGTGTTCTCGGAAGCCTCTGACGGTATCCATCAGGATCGCCGTCTTGACGATCCTGACGCTGATCTTCGGCAGCGCCAATGCCGCGACCTGCAAGGGCAAATTCGCCAACCCGATCACAGAAATCTGCTGGTCGTGCGTGTTTCCGATCTATATCGCCGGGGCGAAGATCGCGGCTCTCGAACAGGAGGACGCGCATCAGGTGGGTGGCGGGCCGACATGCTGGTGCTCCAACCCGCCCAAGCTTGGCGTCAAGGTCAGCTTCTGGGAGCCATTGCGCCGCGTCGATGTCGTGCGCGAGCCGTTTTGCATGGCCAGTCTTGGCGGAATCAAGATGGATCCCGGATTCGAGGCTCCGAGGCATGGCCGGAGCAAGCATGATGCGCAGACGCAAAGTTCCTTCTATCAAGCCCATTGGTACATCGATCCGGAGATATTCGTGCTCCAGGCCGTGCTGGACAACGGCTGCCTTGAGAACATTGGTTTCGATGTCTCCTACCTTACAGAGCTCGATCCGCTCTGGAACGACGACGAACTCACCCGCATCCTGAACCCGGATGTCTATCTCTTCGCCAGTCTGCCAGCGCGAGCTGCTTGCGCGGCGGATTGCGTGGCGGCGACGGCGGGGTTTTCAACCAACTACTTCTACTGGTGCGCGGGCTGTCAAGGATCGATGTATCCGCTCAACGGCAACGTGGGCACCCATGTGGGCGGCGTGCAGGCAAGTTCGCTCATCGTACAGCGCCTTGCCGCGAAGATGCACCGGCAAGGATTGATGTGGGCGGCGCATGGCGAGGAGGGGCAGTGCGGTTACTACCCCCTGCCGCTCATGGACAAAACCACCTACAAGTACCAGATGCTCTATCCGATCCCGCAGACCCAGAAAATCCAGGGCCGCTGCTGCCAACCCTTCGGACGCAGCACGATCATGTGGGGTGCCGGGAAAGAATATCCGTTCAACGGCGAGGATTTTGTGTATCAGATCTTCCGCAAGCGCAACTGCTGCCAAGGCGCATTCGGCGCGAATTGAACATGAGGTCTTCCATGCGTCTCATCCCTCCACTGGCCCTGCTGCTGGCGTCGGCGACGGTGCTGGCGCAGGGAATTCTTTTGCCGTCGCAGGAGGATGTGGCGAAA
>CAZGLN010000304.1:0-4503 GCA_964526545.1 uncultured Chthonomonadales bacterium | reverse complement strand
GCCAGTACATGGGAGTGCCTGGGAAGGGCGTCATCACCGTGAAGCCGCTCTCCACATCCAGCTCGATGGCGAAGCGCCACGTCTTCTCGACCGTCTCCCAGTTCTCCTCGGGCGTGCCAAGGCAGTAGGTGCCGTAGATATGAAATCCGAGTTGGTGGCAGAAGTCCACCTTCTCGCGCAGCTTATCGTTCACCTGAATCTTCTGGCCGATGGAGGCCATGCACGCCTCGTCGTTGGTCTCGACACCTGTAGTGATTACGCGAACACCCGCCTCGTACATGCGGCGCAGGTTGTCCTCGTCGAACACCTCCAGGCTGGTCTCTACCGTGGCTTCCATCTTCACCCCGCGGCGGATGATGGCGTCGCACAGGTCGCGGGCATACTTGCGGTTGAAGCCGAAGTTCGGGTCGCGGAAGCGGATGTGCGTAATGCCCCAGGTGTTGTTGAGATACTCAATCTCATCCACCACCTGCTCAATTACATTGTTGCGCCACGGCTTGCCCTCGAGCAGCATGTAGGGGCACATAGTGCAACCGATCGGACAGCCGCGGCTCGCCTGGATGAAGACCTGCACCTTGGATGGATCACCCTTGCCGGTTGGATCGTATCGGCGCATGTCAAGCAAGTGCCAGGCAGGCCGTGGGAGCTCGCTCAGGTTCTTCACCTTGACCCACTGGCCGTAGCGGGATGTGTTCTTCTGCGCCTCATAAAGATCGCCGCCAGTCAGCGGTATGTATCGCCGGGGAACGATGACCCCGGGGACCTTTCGGTAATCTTCCGCCTTGAGAAGCTGGTCGAAAATAGCCTCCGGCTCCCCGTAGATCACGAAGTCCGCGTGGCAGTCGCCAATCCAGTGGTCCAGGGTGGACATGATCACCGTGCCGAACACAAAGACGCGCGCGTTCGGCAGGAGCTGTTTCATGCGGTTGGCAAAGGCGAGGTCCTGCGGCAGCGACGGCATGCAGAGACGGATGCCGACCCAGGTCTCGGGTCCAGGATCCGGACCGATCTTGTCCAGGCAGAACTGCTCCGCCTTCGCGCCATGGTAACGGTCAATCAGAAGGTCCACGAAGGTTACGCGCGCACCCGCCTTCTCCGCGACTGCGCCCGTATAGAGAAAGTCTATGGGCAGGATGATGGGGGCTTCCTTCTCGCCCGGCTTCAGCTTGCGCGATACGCCGATTCCCCCCGAATAGGTCCGCTCATTGGAGTAGCCCTCCAGCGCCGGCGGACTGATGAGAACCACATGTGATTGCATAACCTTATTGTCACCTCTCGGCTCTGCCATGCTACGCCCTCAGGCCCACGAGCCGTTCATATAGCTTCACCACACCCTCCGCCTGCGCCGCGGGTGTGAAGCGTTCCGTAACTTTGCGGCGCGCGGCCTCGCCCATGCGCCTGGACCTCTCCGAGTCCTCCAATAGTCCAATACTCGCCTCCGCCAGCGCCCTGGGGTCCCTCGGCGGCACGAGCACCCCATCTACGCCGTCCTCCACTATCTCGGGTATGGCTCCGGATCGGCAGCTCACTACCGGCCGCCGCATGGCCATCGCCTCCGTTACAACTAACCCGAACGGCTCCTCATGGCTGGGGACGCACACAACGTCCAGATCCGCGAAGACTCCGGGCGGATCGGAACTCCAACCCACCCAGTGCACAGCGTCCTCCAGACCTAGCTCGCATACCTTCTGTCTCACATTATCGGCAAACGCCGCGGAATACGGATCTAGTCTTCCAATGATTGCAAGCTGTGCCCGCGGAATGCGTCTCCGCACAAGCGCCAGCGCCTCCACCAGGTCTAGATGGCCCTTCCAATAGATCAGCCGCGCCACGATGCCAAGCAACGGCACATCGGCAGACAGGCCCAGCGCGCCCCGCAGCGCTCCCGGGCTCACCCTCTCGGGCGAGAACCGCTCGGTATCCGTGGCGTTGTGGACTACGTGCACCTTCTCCGCGGCGAAGCCGCACTCCACCACGGAAGCTTTCACGAAATCCGAAATCGCGATAATCGCCGTAGCCTTTGCCACCCCCCACTCGGTTACCCGTCCCAATTCCGGACCATACTTGATGTGCATGTGCAGCACGTTCGGCCGCCGCGTCAGCCGTGCCAGAACTGTTGAGAGCAGCACATCTCGCGGACGGTCCGTGCTATGTATGACGTTCACCCCGCGCGCAAGCACATAGCAGGCCAGACGGACCAGACTCCAGCCCATCGCCAGCACGCCCGCCGCCTGCAGATACCTCCGTTTGAGGGGCGGGAGATACGCAGCCTCCCAGCCCATCGTCATTAGCAGCACTCTCAGGCCCTTCACACCCTCCACGGCGCGCAGCGTCTCATCAACGTCTTCCGCCGCGCGGTTCGTGGCCAGGCTTACCTGGCAGCGCTCCGGATCCAGATGCCTGATAATGCTCAAATGCACCGCCACGTCCGCCCCAAGCTGGCTGCGCGTGTTCACGAAGAGCACGTGCGGACGACGTCGGACCGAACCTGGCAAGGTGGAATGCTCCTGTGCAGCGTCCATCGAGTGTGCCGCCGCCATCCGGGGGCTCACTCTCCGCGACCATTATTCCACAGCGTGCGGCGGCGCCCGCCAACACAAGAAGCTCCCAACCTTCCTATGTGCAAGCACCGTGCCAACTTGTTAGCATGGCTAAGAAGTCTACCAGGCTCGCGAGCGGCCTCCGGTTGCCAAGGCAGCCCATGGGCCAGTATACTTGTGTGCAGTGATTGCGATCGCGATAACCTGCAAGGCGGCCAGCCACTCATTGATTGTTCGGGCGCATGAGGCGCGGCGCCGGTCAGGCGGATGAAATATCTGGTCGTCTTCGAGAAAGCGGAGCCGCTCCGCTGGCTGGGGCACCTGGACGTGCTCCGCGCGTTTGAGCGAGCCGTCCGCCGCTCCCGCCTGCCCATTGCGTTCACCTCGGGCTTCAATCCGCGCGCCCGATTGACTTTCGCATCCGCGCTGGGCGTTGGTACGACGGGCGAAGCCGAAGTGATGACAATCGAGCTTACCGAAGATCTCCCCGCAACAACCTTGGTGCAACGAATGAATGCCTGCCTCCCTGCGGGCTTGAGGCTTCTCTCCGCGGAGACGGTGCCGGACCACGGCTCGCGTGACCTCCTCAACTCCTACGACCGGGCACAGCTTCGGCTGACGTGCTCTCTCCAGCAAGCCGGCACTCAGGAGCAAGTGGAGGCGGTCCTCGCCCAACTCCGCGGAATGGCTGTTTGGGAGATCACTCGGGAACGCGAGGGGCGTGCCCGCACGCTGGACCTTAGGCCGTTTGTTCTGGATATCGCCGTCGAGCGGCTGGAGGGGCAGGAGATCACATTTTTGGCGATAGTGACCATCGGACAGGAGGGCGGCGCGCGGCCGTCGGAGATCGCGGACCTGCTGGCCAGCCTCCTCCCTGGGCTCGAGCTCCGACGCGCCCATCGCGTGCGGCTCTACCAGAGTGTCCATCCATCCGATGCGCGCCGTGCGCCGAACGAGAGGTGAAGACATTTGACAAAAGAGATATTGATGAACGTGGGCGAGAGGGAGACCCGGATAGCCGTTCTGGAGGATTCCCGCCTGACGGAGCTCCACTACGAGCGTGACGAACGCGTTGTCGGCAGCATCTTCAAGGCCCGCGTCGAAAATGTGCTGCCGGGAATGGATGCGGCGTTCGTTGACATCGGCCTGAACCGCAATGCGTTCCTGTATGTGGGGGATGTGCTGCCCAGCTCGGACAGCCTGCTGAACGGAGGCGACCAGGAGGACTCGGCAGAGGAAGAGGACGACGAGCCTGCCGAATCCTCGTCGGATGGCCATCGGCGAAGGCGCGCCCCGCGGCGTAGCGCCCTGCGCCAACAGAAAATAGCCGACGTCCTCAAGGTGGGCCAGGAGATCCTGGTGCAGGTCATCAAGGGACCGCGCGGCACCAAGGGCGCGAGAGTCTCTACCCGTATATCACTTCCCGGCCGCTACCTGGTACTCATGCCGGAATCCGACAACATCGGCATTTCCCGCAAGATTACGGACGGCAGGGAGCGCGAGCGGCTCCGAAAGCTCGCGGAGTCTCTGCGCCAGCCGGGCTTCGGCATCATCGTGCGCACGGAGGCGGAGGACAAGACGGCAATTGAGCTGCAAGCGGATATGGAGTACCTCTACACGCTCTGGCAGCAGATTCTCGAGAATGGGCGAAAGCACCGCGCCCCCGCGCTCATCCATAAGGACCTGAGTCTAGTCAACAAGACCGTGCGCGACATCTTCGGATCCGATGTGAGCCGCATGGTGATTGACGATCCAGATGAGTACGAGAACGCGGACAATCTCCTCTCCATGGTCTCACCCAAGCTGCGGGGCCGCATCCAGCTCTACTCCGAACAAGAGCCCATCTTCGATCACTACAATATCGAGGCGGAGATCGAAAAGACCCTCAAACGCAAGGTCTGGCTTCGCTCGGGCGGCTACATCATCCTCGACGAGACCGAGGCGCTGACGGTCATAGATGTCA
>CAZGLN010000303.1:0-4543 GCA_964526545.1 uncultured Chthonomonadales bacterium | reverse complement strand
CGTGCCTGCTTTTCTGGGCAATGCGTTCTTCGTCTTCCTGCTGCGGCAGTTCTTCCTCACCATCCCGAACGACCTGACGGATGCGGCCAGGCTGGATGGCTGCACGGAGTTCGACATCTACAGGCGCGTCATCATGCCCCTGGCCACTCCCGCGCTGGCCACCGTGGCCCTCTTCACGTTTCTGGGCACGTGGAACGAGTTCCTCAGCCCGCTCATCTACCTCTTCAACGAGGACAAGTTCCCGCTCTCGCTGGGTCTTGCCATGTTCTCCAGCCAGTACGGCTCCTTCTGGGGGCAGCTTATGGCGGTCTCCACCGTGATGACGACGCCGATCATCGTGCTCTTCTTCTTCACCCAGCGCACGTTCATCCAGGGCATCACCATGACAGGCATCAAGGGGTAGGGCCGCGCGCTGCACCCGCCGCGGCGGATTCCTTGGTTGACGTTGCGCCGTGTTGGTGGTAAGGTTCTCACGGATTGCCAATCAAGGATTCGGCGTCGGCCTGGGCTCAAGAGGAGACCCGATGCAGCCCGTGGATCCCAAAGAGGTGCGCGTGGACCGCTCGATGATCATCGTCTCTGACCTGGACGATGAGGATCCGGACATCGCGTACTGGGCTTGCGCGACGCCGGAGGAGCGGCTTCGACACATCGAATACCTGCGCCGAGTCAACTATGGACGTCGAGCTACCGGCCGACTTCAGAGAGTGCTTCGCGTGTCTAAACGGGCGAGGCGTTGAGTACCTGCTCGTCGGCGGATATGCTGTGGGGTACCACGGATATCCGCAAGCGACAAAAGCTAAAGATGTCTGGGTGCGCCGGACAGAGGAGAACGCGCAGCGCATCGTGCTCGCGCTTCAGGACTTCGGCTTCAGCGTGCCGGAGTTGAGCGTCGCCCTCTTTCTGGACGAGCGCAGGATCATCCGCATGGGCCGCCCGCCGCTGCGCATCGGGATTGCTACGACCCTCTCGGGAGTAGACTTCGACTCGCGCTATGAATCGCGCGGCATGGCAGAGATGGGCGGACTCTCGATTCCCATCATCCATCGAGATCACCTCTTAGCAAACAAGCGCTCCGCGGGGAGACCAAAGGACCTGGCCGACGTGGACTTTCTCGAGCCGCAGCAGAGGCCGAAGAGGACAACGGGCAAGACCATCTGGCAGGCGTGAGATGGCGCTCATTCACTTGATTGCGCTGACGGCACTCTGCGGCGGCCCGCAGAACGCCGCCAGGTGGAGCGCCACCTTCGACCGTAGCTACTACACCTCGGAGACCACTGCCTGGGTGCACGTGGAGCCGTATGCGGGTTCCGCCCGGCTCCGCCTGTCGGCGCTACTCCACCATAGGGGCGGCACCATCAGGGCAGCATCAGCCGCGAATACGCCCGGCGCGCGGCTCGCGCTGCCCCTCGCCAGGGTGCCGAACGGCGAGTGGGCGGTGCGTCTTGAGGGGCGGTCAAGTACCAACACGCTGGTCTGGACCCAGGTGCTCACCCTCCGAAAACTGCCGCCCGCACCCCCAGGCGTGGCGGAGGTGAAGCTGGACCACGTGAGAGGCTGCCTGCTGAAGGATGGCGAGCCGTTCTTCCCCATCGGCATCTGCGCGCTGCAGCTCGATCCCGACTGGGTGCGGCTCTACCGCGATTGCGGCTTCAACACCCTCATCCTGTGGCAGGGCGAGGGGCAGAACCGACCCGTGAGCGCCGGGCTGCGGCAGCTCGATCTCCTTCGGCAGCACGGTCTGTGGGCCGTTCCGAGGCCCCTCACGTGGGCATCCGGCGGCCTGGCCATGCGCGACTCCTCGGAGGCGCTCCTCCGTGCCTGCGACGAGCTGCGACGGAAGATGGACCCCGTGTGGACCCATCCCGCCGTGCTCGCCTACTACACCGTGGATGAACCCGGCGACGACCCGAAGTACACGCCCGGCCTGGAGGGTTTCCGGAACCTTATACGCGAGAAAGCGCCGTACCATCCCGTGTGGCTGGGCGATGGTTCGACCTCCGCCGATACCCGGCAGACGGTAGCGGATGTGCCGCTCCGGTTCGCCTACTGGTGTCCCATGGGGGCCGCGCCATTCCATACGCCCGCGATCATCTCCCGGTGCGTCCAGTGGAATGTGGCGAACATTGCGGTACCGCAGCGGCGGCCTTTTCTCCTGATGCCCCAATGCGAGATAACCTCCTTCTCCAGGCGGCCGCTGACTCCGGAGGAGCGCCGCATCAGCGTCTACCTCGGCATTGTGAATGGGGCCAAGGGCATCCTCTACTTCGCCACTCCCATCCGCCACAGAGCCACGGTCCAGAGCCTGACGCAGCTCTCCAAGGAGCTGGCCGCCCTTGCGCCCGCGCTGCTGAACCGTCCGGTTCCCCAGCGTATTGCGGTGTCGCCCGCTCCGGCAGCGCCTCTGGGCCAGCCGCTCGATTTCGAAAAGCCGGAGCGGGATGGGAACGATGTCCCGATTGTCCAGGCGCTCTTTGCGGATAGGCCCGAGGGCGGATCGCTGCTGATTGCGGCCAACAGCAGTTGGAGGCCGGTGGAAGTGGCATGGAACCTCTCCTCTCTCGGGCCGGGACTGCGTGTGCGCGACTTCTTTGCCGGCAAGAGTCTGCAGGTCGCGAACGGCACTCTTCGCGATGCGCTGCCACGCTATGGCACCCGCGTGTATCTCATTTCCGGGGCGAAACGGGCCGCCGGCGCGCCGGTGCAGTTGAGCGCGCGGCTGCAGGGGCCCGCCCTCGCCGTGGCGGGCAAGGCGGAGCCTCTCCCTGAGTGGAGACCCAGGAAGAACCTGCTCATCAACTCCAGCTTCGAGGAGGCCGCACTGCCTGGGTGGCCGGACTCCTGGTGGCTGGAGGGCGGAGACCCCCTGCCGATGATTGGCGATCCGGACGGGCCCGGGCAGGACCCGACCACGGCGGTGCACGGGAGATATTCGCTAAGGCATACGAGCATTACGTACCGTCATGAGTTTCCTAACACGTGGCTGCGCGGCGGAGTGCCGGTAACGCCCGGCCAATCCTACGTGCTCTCCGTCTACCTTCGCGCAGACAGGCCCGGGCGCAAGGCCAGGCTGAGCCTGGTGAACTTTGCGCGCAACAGCGCCATTGAGGAGGAGGGGGCCGTGAGCGTGGTGGAGCTGGACACCCAGTGGCGCCGTTACGAGCTGACGCTCACCTACCCTGCGAATGGCTTCCCGACCGAGGCGCTGCGGCCGGATCTGGAGGTCTCCATACGCGGCGGGCCGGGGGTCTGGATAGACGCTGTGCAGCTGGAGGAGGGCACCCGCGCCACGGAGTATGCGCCGTAATCGGCGGCCGCTCGACGAGCGGAGCGCGGGCGGCGCCATGCAGGCACCGCGCTCTGCAGCGCGCTCCGTGCGGAGTTAGTTGGCAGGCGCGCAATTTCGGTGGCCGCGAGCCGTGAGCCATAATGGTAGCCGCCGAACGACAGGCCCTTGGATGCTTCGTTGCGTCATGAGGGAACCTGCCCCGAGCCTTGTCGCAGGGTCGTTGCGTTGCCTTCAATGCTCCCCGCAATCTACGCCCATGAGCGATAGAGAAGAGTCAATCCTTCCCGTGGATACCGTTATCCAGGGAGACTGCGTGGAGGTGCTCGCCGGATTTCCCGATGGCTGCATTGACCTCATCTTCGCCGACCCGCCGTACAACCTGCAGCTTCGGCAGGCACTCTATCGTCCAAACATGACGCAGGTGGATGCCGTTACGGACGAGTGGGATCAGTTTGGTAGCTTCGCGGAGTACGATGCGTTCACGCGGGCGTGGCTGACGGCCTGCCGCCGCGTTTTGAAGAGAAGCGGCACACTCTGGGTAATCGGTACGTACCACAATATCTTCCGCGTCGGGGCAATCCTCCAGGACCTGGGCTTCTGGATCCTCAACGACATCGTCTGGGTCAAATCGAACCCCATGCCCAACTTCCAGGGCGTCCGCTTTACCAATGCGCACGAGACACTGATATGGGCCGCGCGCGACAAGGAGAGCAGATACACATTTAACCACCACGCCCTCAAGGCATATAACGGCGGCAAGCAGATGCGCAGCGACTGGCACCTGCCGGTCTGCGGAGGCGCGGAGCGCATCCGCGTGGATGGGGAGAAGGCACACTCCACCCAGAAGCCCGAGGCCCTGCTCGAGCGGGTCATAACGGCCGCCAGCAGTCCAGGCGATCTGGTGCTCGATCCGTTTCTCGGTTCTGGCACCACCGCGGCGGTGGCCAAGCGGCTGCGGCGCCGCTGGATCGGCATCGAGAGAGAGCCGGCCTATGTGGAGATTGCGCGCGCGCGGATAGCCTCGATCGAGGCGCTGCCGGAGGGGGAAGTTTCGGTCCATCCGCGTGACCGCGCGCGGGGCGAGCGCGGGCCGGCTTTCGCCGAGGTAGTAGCGGCCGGACTGCTCAAGCCCGGCGAGGTGCTCTACTTTCAGAAGAGGCCCGAAGCCCGCGGCGAAATCACCACGGATGGCGCCGTACGCGTGGGGGCATTCATTGGCTCCATACACATGGCCGCGCGCCAGTACACCGGCGG
>CAZGLN010000302.1:0-4594 GCA_964526545.1 uncultured Chthonomonadales bacterium | reverse complement strand
TCGAAGCTTCGGTCCACTTCCGACTTGCGCTGATAGGCTACTTCCGGCGGCTCCATGTAGGCGCCCTTCACCAGGCGCACCCGCATGCCCAGGCCGATCAGCTCCTCGATATCCGCCGGTGATCTGCGAAGGTACGACTGGATGACCGTGCCAGTGTTCTTGTGGTCCGCGAAGGCGCGGCACATTAACCGAAGCGTTCGCTCGGTGTACTCCGAGCCCTCCATATCCACGCGGATGAACTGGTCACGACGACCCGCATGCTCGAGAATTGAACGCAGATTCGTTTCGGCCTCCGCGTCCGAAATGTCCAGCCCAAGCTGGGTGAGCTTCAGCGAGATATTGGTATCCAGATGCTGTGCCGCGATGAAATCGAGCAGGCGGTGATAGTAGGCGACGTACTCGCGTGCAGTCTCCGCGCTATGCACGTGCTCGCCGAGGTAGTCCAGGGTGGCAGTGATTCCGAGGGCACTCAGCGCGCGCACCGGCTGCACCACGTCTTCCATGGTGTCTCCGGCGACAAAGCGGCGCGCAAGCGCCCCGGACGTGTGGTTGCGGCGGACAAACCGCTCAACGCGGGGGCTTGCGGCAAGCCTAAGCAGCAGGGCGCGACCTACCAAAACCGCCTCCCAAGAACGCGGCAAGCATACCCGCGAGGTATACCAATGTCAACGCGGCCCGCGCGTGAAACGCCCGGCGCCAGGTGCGCGTACGAAACCGGGAGAGTGCCCGCTCCGCCTTTCACTCGCGGGCAGAGGTGGCAACCATGTCATTGGAACGGCGCGGCACAACCGATAGGTCATCTCAACGCGATGCCTCCAGCCCGTGGTCGCTGGATATCGGCAAAGCGTTCGGCGTGCCTATTCGCCTGCACATCACCTTTCTGCTGCTGCTCGGCTGGCTCGCTTTCGTCGCATTCAGCAGCGGCAGCAGCCAGCGCCTGATGGGCTTCGTCGCGTGTCTGTTCGGGTGCGTGCTGCTGCACGAGCTTGGGCACAGCGTGGTTGCCAAGAGGTTCGGCGTACCCGTGCGCGACATCGTGCTCTACCCCATCGGCGGAGTGGCCCGCATGGAGAAGATGCCTACTCCCGCGCAGGAGCTCTGGATTGCGCTGGCGGGTCCGGCCGTCAATGTGGTGATTGCCGCGGGCATTTTGCTGCTGCTCTCTCTCCGCGAATCGCTTGCGCCGTTCTCCAACATGCGCCTCGGCGATGGCCACTGGTGGCATCAGCTTGCCGCGGTCAACGTGATGCTGGTTGTCTTCAACATGATTCCAGCGTTTCCGATGGATGGCGGCCGGGTACTCCGCGCGCTGCTGGCTATGCGCCTGGGAGAAACCCGCGGCACCGAGATCGCCGCCGGTATCGGGCAGTTCCTGGCCTTCGTCATCGGGTTCTTCGCGCTCATTGTCGGCAACTTCTTGCTGGTGCTCATCGCCCTCTTTGTCTTCATCACCGCCGGACAAGAGGCCCAGATGTACCGCGGCAAGGCCCTGTTGGAGGGCGTTACAGTGGTGGATGCCATGCTCCACGACATCCGCGTGCTGCCTGCCGGCGCGACCCTCAAGGACGCGGCTGACTTGCTGCTCGATTCCTCCCAGCAGGACTTTCCCGTGATGCACGCCGGCGAGGTGATAGGGCTGCTCACCCGGCAGGCCCTGCTGCGCGGCCTCGCATCGGAGGGCCCCTCGGCCTATGTTACGGGCGCGATGGACCGAAACTTTATCGCGGTTGGCCCGGACGCGGATCTGAATGAGCTGCTCGGCACGCTGCAGAACAACCATGCGCCCGTTCTCGTTGTCCAGGATGGCAGGCTGCTCGGCATGGTAACCATGGAGAATGTGGCGGAGCTTCTGGTGCTGCGGCAGATTCTGCAGCGCCAGACCGCTGGATCCGCCTAGAACGCGCGCCGCATTGACTTCGTGCGCGCCGCTTGCTAGAATCCGGCAATCCACGGCGCACCAGGTTGCGGCCCCGCATGGCACGGCTCCTCCATCTCCTCCTTCTCACATCCCTGCTTACGCTAATCGCCGGCTGCTCCGATTCCGCCCGCACCTCCGGCAAAACGCGCCTGGTGGTTTGGGGCCTGCAGTATGGCGAGGAGAGCAAGGGCCTCGAGGCGCGCGTGCGCGAGTTTGAACGGCGTAATCCCGACATACAGGTCAGCATCCTCTCGATGGGCGCGGGTCAGATGAATCCGCAGAAGCTGATGACCGCCATCGTGGGCAATGTCCCGCCGGACGTCATCCATCAGGACCGCTTCACCATCGGCGATTGGGCCTCGCGCGACACGTTCCTGCCGCTCGACGAGTTTATTCGGAGGGACCGCGGGCAGCCTGACGGAGTGCGCGAGGAGGACTATTACAAGGCCTGCTGGGCCGAAGCCACCTACAAGGACAGCGTCTACGCGGTGCCCTCCGGCACGGATTGCCGCGCTCTCTACTACAACCGCAAACTGATGCGCGAGGCCGGGCTGGATCCGGATAGGCCTCCCAGAACCTGGTCCGAGCTGCGCGATTACGCCATGCGCCTCACCAAGCGCGCGCCGGATGGATCGCTCCTCAGCATCGGCTTCATACCCAACTACGGCAACTCCTGGCTCTACCTCTACGCCTGGCAGAACGGCGGCGAGTTCATGTCGCCGGATGGCCGTACGTGCACCATGAACGACGAGCCGAACGTCAAGGCTCTCGAGTACATGGTGAGCATCTACGACATGCTGGGCGGAGTAACCGCCGTGGATGCCTTCGCCGCCGGCTTCCAGACCCAGGAGCTGGACCCTTTCCTCACCGGCAAGGTGGCGATGAAGATTGACGGCAACTGGGTGCTGAACAACATTGCCCGCTTCGGCCCGGACCTGGATTTCGCCGTGGCGCCCGCCCCCGTGCCTGACGAGCGCTACGAACAGACAACCGGAAAGGCGCGGGGCCGGTTTACCGGCCAGCCGACCTATATCACGTGGGCGGGAGGCTTCAGCTACGCCATTCCGCGCGGTGCGCGCAACCGCGAAGAGGCCTGGCGCTTCATCAAATGGATGGTAAGCCCGGAGGCGGCCCTGATAGACTGCGAGGCGCAGAAGGCCTACAACATCTCCAAGAAGCGCCCCTATGTGCCCTCCATCTCCGCGAACATCCGCGTAAATGAGGCCGTCTTCGCCCGTTTCGCGCCAGAGGCCGAAAAGTACCGCACGCCCCTGAAGCTCTTCATAGACATGATGCCGAACGCCAAGTTCCGGCCGGTTACGTTTGTAGGACAGCGGCTCTGGGATGAGCACGTACGCGCGTTCGAGAAGTCCACCCACCACCGCGAGTTCCGACGGACCGCCCAGCAGAACATGGACGAAGGCACCCGTGTGGTACAGACCGAGCTGAACAAGGTCTTTGAGCGCGACCGCTACCCACTTCTCGATCAGCGGATACCTATTGCGCTGGCGGCGGGCTTCGCGGTGCTGCTTGGCGGCTTCGCGGCGTGGCGTCTTCGCGTGCTCTTCCGAATGGGACGCGTGAGCCGCGCGGAGGCCTGGGCCGGCTACCTCTTCGTCTCGCCCTGGCTCTTCGGATTCCTCGCGCTCACCCTCGGCCCGATTGTTACCTCTATCTTCCTCAGCTTCTGCGATTACGACGTTCTTCACCCGCCCCGCTACGTGGGTGCCCACAACTACACCGAGCTTCTGGGCGCGGATAGCTACTACCTGTGGAAGGGCCTCTCCAACGTGCTCTACCTGGCCGGCTTCGGCATCCCATTGGGCATTGCCACCGGCCTGGCCATCGCCATGCTGCTGAACGCCAAAGTGGGCGGCATGAGCGTTTACCGCACGTGTTTCTATATTCCGAGCATCGTGCCGGTGATTGCGAGCGCCGTGCTGTGGGCCTGGGTTCTGAATGGCGATCCCAACCGGGGCCTGCTCAACGCGGCGTGGAAGGCCACCATCACCACCTGGTTCGGCATCGGTCCGCCTGGCTGGTTCGCCGCCGCGGAGTGGGCCAAGCCCGGCCTCATCCTGCAGGGGCTCTGGGGAGCGGGGGGCGGCATGATCCTCTGGCTTGCCGGCCTTCAGGGCATCCCACAGCACCTCTACGAGGCAGCGGACCTAGACGGCGCGGGTCCCTGGACCAAGTTTCGCCACGTGACCCTGCCCATGCTCTCGCCCTACATCTTCTTCAACCTAATCATGGGCACCATCGGCGCGCTGCAGGAGTTCGATCGCATCTACGTGCTGAGCGGACAGGGCGCGGGCGGCACCTCGGTCGGCCCGGTGGATTCGCTGCTGGTGCCGGTGATGTATCTCTTCAACAACGCTTTCAAGTACTTTAAGATGGGCTATGCCTCCGCGCTGGCGTGGGTGCTCTTCGTCATCATCCTCGCGCTCACGCTCGCCCAGCTCAAACTAGCCCCGCGGTGGGTGCACTACGAGGCCGAACGGAAATGATGGCCCTCTTCGCGGTGGCCTCCGTCATCCTGCTCTACGTGGGCGCGGGAGCCCTCGTGCTCACCGGTGCGGCGGCTCTGCTCCGGCGCGATCGGGTGCTGCTCTTCGTAACCGCGGCCGCCGCGCCGGGCCTGGCGTTTGCCGCGGCGGCGCTTACGCAGGGTGCGCT
>CAZGLN010000301.1:0-4596 GCA_964526545.1 uncultured Chthonomonadales bacterium | reverse complement strand
AAACCAGAACTCAAGCCGAAGAAGCCGCCCAAGCCGCACTGGCCTTACACAGGCAGGTTCGATTGTGCGCCAAGTTGGCTGGAGAGATTTGGGTTCCGCTTGCCGTGGCTGTTTGGCCAGGAAGCAGTAAAGGGCTTCTGTAAGCGTTGTCTCTTTGCATGCGACGACCACTGCGCTCAGACATACGACCTTATGGACTATGCGCGACGTCATGACGATTGCCAAGCTGAGTGCTGGTTGCGATACACGCTGTGCATGCCCAGCCGACGCTTCTAGAGCCGTCAACGTGACATACCGGTGAGAGCTGCGGTGTCGGATGACTGGAAGGATTGCCATGAACAGACGAAATTGGCTGCCAACCCCTCCCGTGTTGTTTGTGCTTGCGGTGCTTGTGATGACCGCGTTATCGGTCAGCGTGATACTAGCCGCTGGGCAGAGGCGCGTGCATTTTCCTAGTACGTTGACTGTGCGGGAACTCGTGGTTGTGGACTCCAAGGGAGTGGCAAGAGCCGTGATCGGCTCGGCGCCTGGCGGTCTTTTCGGGCTGAGGCTGAGGGACGGCAAGGGGAGGGAACGCATGCACCTCATGCTGATGCCGGATGAGCCGTTCGGGCCTTTTATGCGCTTCTCTGCAGCCGAAAACCAGAAGTCAGGGCTATTTACTGGAGCGCCCTCTATCAGTCTCTATTCTCAAAAGGGCGATCCCCATGTATCTTTGACGTTGACAGGCGCAAGTGAGATGCCCAGTTTAGAGCTTAGACAGGGCGGCCAGAAATCCCAGACATTGGGAGGTTCCGCCATCCTGCTCATTGATCCCAAGGGAGGCGCAGACCTGGCGCTTATGAGCTCGGGCACAGGCGCAGCCTCGATTAACGTGATCTCTGGTCTGCCAACCGACGTGAACCCTCCTCCATCAAGGGGAACATCGGCTAGATTAGTTGCCCACCCGAAACTGGCTCGGCTCTCCCTCTCCGGACCGGAAGGCGAATATCGCGCTATTCAGTCCAAGGGGAATTCAGCCCAAGCGCGGTGAGAAGCCCGTGCAACGGCGGCTTCCCGACATTTCGCGCCGATAGTTGCGCCGTTGTGCTCGCTTCCCAACCGATAGAAAGCGCGTGCGGGTGAACAGAAGGCGGCTCCAACCCCGCCGCGTCGGTTATATTGTGCGACCTTTCTTTTCGGCAATCCCCTTCATAATCTTCCGAAAGTCGCTCGGGCATGAAGTCAGGACCGGCGGGCGAAGTTGCCCGAGCAGAGCCGCCGAACTTGGTTAGGGATCACGCGCATCCTGCGCGTCACGTGCCGATAGAAGCGAAGCCAGCCTGAAACAACACGCGAGCGTTGCGCTCTGGGGTAGCATGGGCGCAGGAATCGCTCTTCCAGGTGCCTCTTTGCGCTCCGCGGAAGAGCCCCCGGAGTACCGGTCTCGTGGCCTCTTACGTTCGCACGCGCCTACTGCTCGCCATCCCCACGCTCTTCGTGGTGGCTTGCGTGACCTTCTTCCTGGGCGCTCTCGCGCCAGGCAGCCCCGTGGATATCATCATGGGGGAGAAGACGGATCCGGCGAGGCGCAAGGTCATCGAGCAGCAGTATGGGCTCGACAAGCCGCTGTTGGTCCGTTTCGGCTCCTTCCTGGCCGGCGCGGTGCGCGGCGACCTTGGCCGTTCCTACACCAATGCGGATCGTTCGGTCACTCAGCTCATCGCCGAGCAGTTTCCGGTAACCGCACTGGTGGCGTGCCTCGCCCTGGGACTGGCCGTATTGATCGGTCTGCCCGCCGGCGCGCTAGCCGCTCTGAAGCACAACCGCCTGCCGGATCGGTTGGTAATGGCGGGGGTGCTCCTTCTGGTCTCCATGCCGCCCTTCGTGCTTGCGCCGCTGTTGATGCTGGTCTTCGCGCTCCACCTTGGATGGCTGCCGACCGCGGGATGGGAGACGCCGGCACACATGGTGCTCCCCGTCGTGGTGCTCGCCGTGCGTCCGGCCGCCTTGCTGGCGAGGCTGATGCGCGCCAGCATGTTGGATGTGATTAGGCAGGACTACATCAGGACCGCGGTGGCGAAAGGGCTCAGCCGCGCCCAGGTTCTCCGCCGCCACGCGCTCAAGAATGCGTTTCTTCCCGTGCTCACCGTGCTGGGCAACAGCTTCGGCTACCTGCTCACCGGCTCGTTCGTGGTGGAGAATATCTTCAGCGTGCCTGGCATCGGCTACGAGTCCGTACAGTCCATCCTGAAGCGCGACTATCCCGTGATTCAGGGCATCGCCCTGCTGGTGGCATCGCTCTTCATCCTGGTGAACCTGGTGGTGGACCTGCTCTACGCGGCGCTGGACCCGCGCGTGCGCTATGAGGAGGCCGGGCGATGAGCCGCCGCGCTAGGGGAGCCTCCACCGTGCCTTCCACGCCGATGGGCCAGGCCATTGCGCGGCTGCGGGGCAATCCTGTGGCCCTCTTCAGCGCCGCCGTACTTCTGGCGATGGCGGCAGTCGCCGTCCTGGCGCCCTTCCTCGCGCCCTATCCTTTCGACTTCCAGGATCGGGACCGCTACGCGGTGCTGCCCGCGCCGGCGGATGCACGCCATCTGCTCGGCACCGATCAGTTGGGACAGGACCTGCTGAGCCGCCTGATGTACGGCGCGGCGGTCTCGCTCTCGGTCGGCATCGTCGTGGAACTTCTCGAGGTGTTGGTCGGAGTGAGCCTCGGCCTGTTGGCGGGCTACCGCGGCGGGATATGGGACAAGCTGCTCATGCGCTTTACGGACGCCATGTTTGCGTTTCCGGATCTTCTTTTCGCCATTCTCCTCGTGGGCATCTTCCGGCCGGCGGATCCGCGCCTCTCCTTCATGGTGGTCTTCATCGCGCTGGCCGTTACCAACTGGCCCGGCATGGCGCGCCTGGTGCGGGGCCAGGTGCTGGCCATGCGCGAGAAGGAGTTCGTGGAGGCGGCGCGGGCCATCGGCGCATCGGACTGGACCATCGCCACGCGCCACATCCTGCCCAACATCCTGCGCCCCATCATCGTGGCGGCCACGGTCAACATCGCCAACGTTATCCTCGCGGAGGCCACGCTCAGCTTCCTGGGCATCGGCATCCAGCCGCCCTACCCAAGCTGGGGCCGGATGATAAACGACGCACTCCCCTTCCTCCGGTCCTATCCCATGCTCCTCTTCTATCCCGCGCTCTGCCTCGGCCTGGTCGTCCTCGCGCTCAACTTCCTCGGCGATGCGCTGCGCGACGCGCTCGATCCGCGGTACCGTGCCGGCCGCTGAGCCCTTTCGCCCGTGCGCATCGTTACCTGGAACATCCGCGGAAGCCTGGGGCCGGGCGGCCGCCAGCGTCTACGGCGCGCCTGCGACGCGCTTCGCGGCCTGCATGCCGACGTTCTCTGCCTGCAGGAAGTACACCGACTGTCGGGCGTACCGGCCGCGTTGGACCCGCTTCGGTATGCCGCGGCCGCACTGGGGATGGAAGCTGCGTTCGGCGCCGGTTTCGCCATCGGCCCGTGGCAATGCGGCGCGGCCATCCTTTCGCGGGCGCCCGTTTGCGGCTCCCGGGTGCATGTGCTGCCCAATGAAGAGGAGCGCCGCGCGCGGCCGTGGATGCGCCTGGAGCGGAGAATTGCGCTGGAGGCCGAGGTCGCCGGAGATACGGAAGCGCTTACAGTGCTCTGCACGCACTGGAGTCTGGCGGCGGTGGACCGGCTGCGCGGCGCCGAACGGATTGCATCGCGCGTCCGAGATGCCGAAAGACCCGCGATTGTCTGCGGCGATTTCAACGCACAGCCAGGAAGCGTGGAGGTTGAAACGCTCCTCGGGCTTGCGAGACTGCGCGATTGCGGCGGCCCCGCTACCTTCCCGGCACCGTCGCCGCTGGCGAGAATAGATTACGTACTCATCCCCGAGGGCTGGACCTGTCTGGGCATCCATGCGCCATCCTGGCCCTGGTCGGACCATCTGCCTCTTGTGGCCGATGTTTCCCGAGAAACATACCAGGGCTAACGCGCGGAGCGGCGCATCGCCGCGATGAGGTCGCTCGACTCATAGACGAAGCCGTAGGCGAGCGCCACCCGCCAGAGCGCCTCCTCCTTGTGCTGCTCCGTCGCGGCCGATTCGCGGTTCTCAACTGCCGTCGTCGCGTCGCGAACAATGGAGCAGAGCAGACCGTGACGGCTCATCTCCGCCATGCCCCCGGGCGAGAGCAGCAGGCACCAGTTCACGGCGAAGCCGCAGTAGAGCAGGTGGCTCACTCCGGCCTCCTTGCAGAGAGCCAGCAGTTGCGGCGCATCCTCCGCAACGCCCTCATCGCCCTCCGGGCACGCCTGGGGCGGAAAGTCGAGCGTCCGGAAGCCCTCCTTCACGTCGGCCTCATTGTGCACTCCCACGAAGACCTGCCTGCGCCGAAACTCCCGCAGCCGCACCAGGCAGGGATCCGGTTCAATCTGTTCGGGTGGGTCGGACCGGGCCGCGAGCGAGAGCGCGCGCTGATAGCCGGGATACCTCCGGTGATACGTGCCGCCGCCGGCCACGTGCAGCACTGTAACGCCTGACTCACGCGCCGCGGCCAGCAATGGCGGGAAGACTTCGCGGAGGCTGCGCTCGG
>CAZGLN010000300.1:0-4607 GCA_964526545.1 uncultured Chthonomonadales bacterium | reverse complement strand
AGTAGTATCCCGTTCTGTCGCGGGCAAGCTCCTGATAGGGCCGCAGATCCTCTTTCGGCATCGGCTGCAGACGCGTGGCCTTCGTGCCCTCGCGCCGCCTCCAGTCCCATGAGCGCGCCGCGGCGAAGGGCGCTATGTCCAGCGCGCGGTCGGCGGATGCCGCCTTTGGGCGCGTGGAGGGCGTAAGTCGGGCATCCGCCCAGTTCGCGCAATCGCACGTGATGCCGTCACCGCCGTCCAGAGCCACCAGCCGGAGCTCTTGCCTGCCCTCCACGGAGACGCGGACCGGTTGGGGTGGGTCCGCCTCGCCCATCACGCCGCTGTCGAAGAGCCTCTTGCGGTCGGCGAACACCTGGAACCGAACGGTGCCGGTGGCGCCCTGCTGCCTTTGGACCCCGACTTCCGCCTCAAACCAGGCATAGCGTCCGTCCAGCTCTACCACGATCTCGCCGTTGGCGTGCGATCCCAGTCCCTTCGCATAGGTCTTCTCGCCGATCTGCAGAGGGAGGGGCGTGGTTCCTGGAAGGTGGGCGCATGTATCCAGTCCAAGCTGCCCCCAGGACTGCGTTACGTGGACGATGCGTTCCGGGAGATCGGAGAGGTACTGCGGCGAGTTGCCGCTGGGTGCAAGGACCATTGCGATCACTCCAAGCAGGGCACGTGCGGTTGCCATCCTGTGAGCCTCCATGACAGGCTTGTAAGACTTCGGACGGCGGATTGGGCTTACCTGCCGGTTGGCTGCATTTGCTCAGCCGCGAGGGTATGCTGACAAGCGCTTGAGAGGTCCAGCGAGGAAGCCAAAGAAGGCAAACAATCCGCTCGAGCACGAGATAGCAACGTTCCGCAGTGGCTGCCAGCGCAAGTGCGAAGTTGCCCGGCGAGCCGGCTTCGGTACCGCCCGACAGACAGGAACACCCGGTTCGGCCGGCGAAAGAGATAGTATGGAGTGCACCCCGCCCGAGGTCCAGCGCACCGCGCTGGGCTTCCCCTACATCCCCTCCGTCGCGCTGGCCACGGCGAAGGGCACACCCTATCTGCGCGAGCCGGGTGTGCACCTTCTTGCGCGTCCGCAGACGGATCTCACCGCCATGCGCCCATTTCTGGAGGGCTTCAGCGCGGAGTTGGGCTTTGGCGAGTACCTGGACGACCCTACGCCCTTGCCGCCGGGCGGTGCCTTGGCGAAAGCCGCCGGCCAGCTCTGCTACATGTCGTTCGGCCCCAGACGGACCCTGAACGCGCAGGCGGAGAGGTACTTTGCCAACATCAAGAGCTCAGGCCACGGATCCGTGCTCGAGCACGCCTCTTTCAGCATTCTCTGCTGCGGCATCTCGCGCAGCGTAACCCACGAGGTGGTGCGCCACCGAGCGGGTTTCGGATTCTCCCAGGTTAGCCAGCGCTACGTGAGCGGGCGGGTTCTGCGGTTTGTGGAACGGCCGGAGTATGCGGCCGACCCTGAACTCCATGCCCTCTTCGAGCAGCGAATCGATCGCGCCGCTGCCGAGTACGAGAGCATGGCTGCAGCACTGCTTAAGAGGCAGAAATCGGGCGCCGAGATACTCTCCGCGGAGGCTCAGACCGACCTGCGCAAGAAAGTACAGCAGGCTGCGCGCTCCCTGCTGCCCAACGAGACCGAGGCGCCCATCGTCATCACCGGGAACGGGCGCTCGTGGCGGCACTTTCTGGAGATGCGCGCTAACGAGCATGCCGAGGTGGAGATTCGCGCCCTGGCCATGCGAATCTACTATGTGCTGGTCGAGACGGACCCGCTGCTCTTCGGCGACTACCGCGTGCGATCGCTGTCTGACGGCACCTGCGCCGTGGATACCGACTATAGAAAGGTGTAACACCGAGGGCGGGCCGCCACACCGCGCCCTCGGTAGACCCTGCTAACGCGCTGTCGGAGTGCTCAGGCGTATCCCATGCGCCTCAGGTTGTTAAGGCTTATCTCCACGCTCTCCAGGGAAGGCCTGCGGCAGGTATCCTGCTCGACGATGTAGTGGAGGGCGCCCGCCTCCTGGCACGCCGCGATGATGCGCGGCCAATCCATGATGCCCTCGCCCACCTCCGCGAAGGTCCGCTGGCCCTCTACCTCCGTCATATCCTTCAGGTGTACAAGAGGCACGCGCCCCGCGAGCTTGCGGGCATACTCCGCAGGGTCCTGGCCACCGTAGGCCACCCAGTAGGTGTCCAGTTCGGAGTGCACCAGTGTTGGGTCGGTCTCGTCGAAGAGGATGTCCAGCCCGGCGCGCCCGTCGAACTGCTCGAACTCGAAGGCATGGTTGTGGTAGCAGAAGGTGATGCCGCGCTCACGGCAGGCCTGGCCAATCTTGTTGAACAACGCCGCGGTGCGCTTCCAGTCGTCACCGGACTTGCGGCGATCCTCTCCTAGCCACGGGCAGACCACATGCTTGTTGCCGATCGTCTGGTTGAAGTCCAGCACATCCTGAAGGTTGTCCTCCAGTTGATTGAGACTGGTATGGCTTCCCACCACCTGAAGCCCGTTATCCTGGAGCAGGCCGGCGAGATCGCGCGCGCCGAGCCCATAGGTGCCCGCGAGTTCGACGGCGGTGTAGCCGATGCGCGCCACGTGGCGCAGGGTGCCGGCGAAGTCTCTCTCACACTGATCGCGCACGGTATAGAGCTGCAGAGCGATAGGCAGCTTGCTCATGGCCGAATTCCTTTACGTAGTGTTCGGGCCGCGTGACCCGGTCCATTATGGGCGCGCGCTGCCGCAAATGCAAGCGGCTGGAGGCGGCGCGTGGCCCGGCTGTGGTGCCCGTTATGTCGGCCGCGCTACCGCTGCTGAAGCGCCTCAACGGGTCGGGTCTGCACGTAGAGCGTAGCCTCCCTGCGTTCACCCCGCCAATAGGCCAGATTGAAGTCCGTGATGTTGAGGAACCCTACTCTGCGGGCACCATCCGGCAGCGTGAGCACGAACTGAAGCGCCCCGTTGCTTGTCCAGTTAAGCACCACCCGCCACGGCGACCTCGCCAGCCTCCAGGTGCCTTCCTGATCCGTGCGGCCGGTGTGGTCAGGCCTTGCTCCGAACCGCGCGTTGCCGTACTCCCGCGATATGGCCGTGTACAGTGAGACGGCGGCGTGCGGGAGAGGCTGGTTACTCTCGTCCAGAAAGACAAACCGCGAGGCGGCAGGCAGATCCACCAGAAACGTGCCAAAGAAGCCGCGTCGAAGATTGCCGTCACGGTTGAAGGCCCTCGCGGCGTGCTCCCCCCAGAAGCGGTAGCCGCTGTCCCAGACGCCTTCGCCTCTGCCGATATTCGCATCGTGCGCGTGGTTGCCCGAGAACATCATCTGGTCTTGAAACCAGTTCGGCGGCCAGTAGGCCACACCCGGGAGGGCCTCGTTGCGCTCCTTGACCACGGGCAGCAGGTAGTAGTCCGGCTGACCGAGCTGATGGCCGAGTTCGTGCAGCAGCGACCACTCCACACCCGTAATCCAGTGCGGCAGCTGTTCGTATACGTTCTTGCCCTGCTCGTTCTTCTTTAGGTAGCCATCGGTGAAGCCCCACAACCCGTCCCACCCGCTCTCCACGTTGGTGAGGCCGTCCGGCACATGCATGCCTCCCGGGTCCGCGAAGTCTTCGGGCAGCATGGTGATGCGGTCCAGCCGCACGCGGATCTCGATGCCGTTGGGGGTGGCGGGATGAATCTCATCACGAAAGGTGCGGTTCATCTCGCGCACTTGGAACTGCGCCCAATCATCCCAGGAGTAGGAACCGAGGCCGCTCTTCACATTGGCAAACCACTGATAGAGGCCTGGCTGCACAAAGAAATGGAAGGAGAGCGCATCCGTGGGATCCACGACCGCGTTGTTCTTGTGCGATATCTCCGCGAACTTCCGGTCTCGGTTAACCTCGAAGGCGACGAAGTGCCTACCCGCCTTCCAGCGCCACCGGATCTGGTACGTGCGCTCCTCGCCGGGGCCGAGAGGGGGCGACCAGCCGCAGCCATCGGGGCCTTCCACCTGCCGGCCATCCACCAGCCAGTGCCAGTCGTAGCGCGGCGTTGGACGCGGGCCAGCATTACGCACGTGGGCGATGAAGGTTACCTCCTCCCCAGAGCGAGGCCAGCCCTGGCGGCCCGGCTCCGCCATGCGCACGGGCAGCCCGTCTCCCTTGTTGCCGTCCGGCTCATCAATCTGGCGATAGATCACGCGCGTGCCCGGGTATCGCGGCAGCCTCTCGATGAAGCGCACGCTGAGATCCGGCAGGTCCGGCTTGGGGTCGCGCCATCTCTCCGGTCGGTTGGCTTCGGCGCCCGCGGCGAGAAGCAGCATTGCACTGGTGGCGAGCAGAGTTCTCATGCGATTGGTCCTATAGACGCGATAGTTCGGCGGGCCTGGCGCGGAGCGCACCGGTGTGTGCCTAGAGAAGAGCATACCGCCATGCGGACATTGCGGCACCGTTCGTCGCTGGCGAGTGCGTTGCTGGGGGCCGGAAGGGCGCTCCAAAAGCAGAACCGGCCCCAACCTCATAGCGAGGCGGGGCCGGTGATATATATCCTGGCGGCTACCTATCTTCCCAGAGGCTTGCGCCCCAAGTATTGTCGGCTCCGACGGGCTTAACTTCCGTGTTCGGAATGGGAACG
>CAZGLN010000299.1:2746-4641 GCA_964526545.1 uncultured Chthonomonadales bacterium | reverse complement strand
GGCACCTCCAACGATGGAGCGAGGCCCTGCTGTGTCTGGTCGAGTTCGGACCGCAGATGCTCCAGACGCGCCACGGCCGCGCGCACGGCCTCCACTCCCTCCGCCTGGGTGGCGCGGGCCTTCTCCATTCCGCGCTCCGCCGCTTCCAGCACTTCCTTGAGCGCGTAGCGTATCTCGCTCTCCATGGCCAGGCGACTATCCTGCAGCCGCTGCTTGATGGCGCTCTCCACCCGATAGGCGTTTGCCACCAGGAGCCTCGCGTAGTAGGCCTGCGCGGCTCGTTCCGCCCGGCGGCGTGTGAGAGAGGCGGGCAGCAGCACATCGCCCAGCCACTCCAGAGCGGGCACCAGCCCAGCGGGCGACTCGATGTGTGAAAACGTGTTGAACGCGAAGTAGCGCCCCGCTGAGTGCGCCCCGTTGCCGCCCACCTCGGACGGCAGTGGGATGGCTGCCCATGTATCCGAGGTCCGCAGCCGCTCCAGGAGGGAGTTGACGATGCCAGCGAAACGGCCCGTGGCTTCGCGGTATCTGGCGGCGGCCTCCGCCTCGCTGCTGCGGAGCCAGGGAAGCACTTGCTCCCGCGCGATCTCGCTTGCCGCATGGAACAGGTGCGCGCGCACTCGTGGGCCGAAGCGGAGGGCAGTGCGCGCGGCGGCCTCGGAGAGAGCCTGCCTGCCGGCCTGCAGGGATGCCGCGATGAACTCCTTGCGCCTCTGCTCAAAGAGGGCCGCCAGGCGCTGCATCTCCGCATCGAAGAGGGGGCCTACCTCCCAGAGCGCGCGTCCTGCTTCGTCGGCGGCCTGCCGGAGCAGCCGGATGCGTTCTTCCGTCTCGGCAATGGGCCTCTGGAGGGCCGCTACCTCTTCCGAGAGGATGTTGCGAAGCCGGGTGCCCAGGCGTGCAACCCCCCGCTCCACCGCGCTCTGCACCAGCACATGGCCTGAACTCAAGGCGAGATCGCGCAGGTGCGACTCCAGTTGCGACCAATCGCGCGTCGGTCCGCCCGTCGCGATGCGCTCGAGAGCGCTCACAACAAAGAGGCGGTGCGCGGCGCCCGGTACCCGCTCACGCAGCACACGGTCCGCGAATTCGGCGGCGTCTCTGCACTCCTTGTCGGTAACCCTATCCGCCTTGTTCATCACAAAGACGAAGGTCGTTACCTGGCGGGCGATCTCCTCCACAAGGGAGAGCTCCTCGCCGGAGATGGGAGGGTCCGCGCCGAAGACCACCAGCGCGGCATCCAGGTGCGGCACGAAGTCGCGGGTGGCCTCCGTGTTTGCCGCGAACACGGACCCGAGGCCGGGCGTATCCACGAAACAGAGGCCGGACTCAAGGAGCGGGGAGGGTGTGAACACCTCGACGGCTATCACTCCCTTGGAGTTGCCCGGGTTACGCTCCTCGGTAACGTAGTCCGGCAGATCCTCCGGGGTGATCGGTTCCCAGTCCGTGCCGGCTCGCCGCAGACGCACCGAGAGCTCCTCGCCGTGGCGCAGCACCGTAACCACGGAGGTTACAGGCACGGTGCCGGTGGGGAGGACATTCGCGCCCGTGAGCGCATTGATGAGGGTGGACTTGCCGCGCTTGAACTGCCCGACGCAGGCCACGAAGAATCGGCCCTCGGCGGCGCGCTCCGCCAGCGCGTGGGCCTCCTCGGCTACGGCCGAAGCGTTCAGTTCGCGGGCTATGCGTTCCAGTGCGCGAAGCCTTCCGGTGTTCATCTCAGCTCCTCTTCACCTGCAAGCGCGCCAGGTCCCTGTGACACAGCAGGCCCCGCGACGCGCGCGCGGCATCGCGCGGCCTGTTCAGCCCAATCTCAGCCCTCTGCATCCCGTACGCTCGGCGCATGCACGTACTTGATGACCTCGCAATCCTGCACCGTGATGAGGCCTTCGGAT
>CAZGLN010000299.1:0-2703 GCA_964526545.1 uncultured Chthonomonadales bacterium | reverse complement strand
CTCGATTCGCTCGGCCGAGTCCACTATCTCGATGACGACCGGCAGATCCTCCGAGAGGCGCAGGATCGAGGCTGAGTGGATGCGGCTGTTGGCGCCGTAGCCCTCGATGCCGCGGAGCACCGTGGCTCCGGCGAGCCCCTCCTTGCGCGCGCGCTCGGCGATGGCCGTGAAGAGCGCCTTGCCGTGCCAGTTGTCCGATTCGCCGATGTAGATGCGAAGCTTCTTCGCGGGTCCCTGGATTTTCATGCTCACGCCCCCTGGATTGCTTGGTCCGACTTCTACTTCACCACCATTACCGTGCATGGCGCACAGAGCACCAGGCTGCCGGTAGTGCTCCCGCGCAGTCTCTCCATGATGGCCGAATGGCCGTGGAAGCCCACCAGAAGCAGATCGAAGCCGTGCAGAAGGATATGGTCGCGTATCGCTTCCACCTCGTGCCCGGCCACAATGGCGCAATGCAGGCGCACACCCTCTTTCTCCGCGACTGCTGTGGCCTCGTTGTGCAGACGGCCAAAGTAGGCTTCTTTCTGCTCCCTGACGGCCTCGACCTCGTCCAACGTGGCGGCGTAACGAGGCAGCTCCTCCTCCACCGTAACCAGATGAAGATCCACTCCGAAGGCCTGGGCCAGGCCGATGCCCGCATGCAGCGCGCGCGTTGCGCCCTCCGACCCATCGTAAGCCACCAGCAATTTCTTGAACATAGTGTGTTCCTTCTGCGCCGCGTCTCAATGGGACAGCCCGGCACGGCGGCTAACGAGCGGGGGCCTCCTCTGCCTCCGCTGGAATCTCAACCGTTGGCCGCAGCCACGTCTGCGCCACCATCGTCGGCACCACCGCGCTGCCTATCACCACACTCACCAGGACAGTGTATTGCGTCTGATTGATAAAGCCATGCGTGAGTCCGTAGAGTGCCGAGATGGTGCCGAAGGTAAGGCCCGTGGACATCAGCAGCGTGGTGTAGCTGGACGTGCGGCGGTCCATGCGGAGCAAGCGGCACACGGGATAGGTCCCTATGAACTTTGTGAGCAGCTTCACTCCCAGGAGCACCGCCGTCAGCGAAAACCCGGACCACGTGACAAGTACGGGAATGGAGACATACGAGCCGGCCTTCAGAAAGTAGAACGGCGTAAGCAGGGTGAAGACCATTGCCCGCATGTTGCGCACAATCTCCTTGTGCCGTACCAGCACCGAGGCGACCACAAGGCCGAGCAGATAGGCCGTGAGCACCGCTTCGCTGTTGGCCTGCGATGCCAGGCCGCCCAGGAAGAAGAGCAAGAGCAGGAGCAGTTTGATCTCCGGCTGGCTTACCTGTTGGCCGAAGTGTCCAAAGAACCACTGGGTAAACCGCGGTGTGATGATGAGCACTCCGGCGGTTACCACCGCGAACAGCACGAGCCAGACATTTGCATTGGCGAAGAGGACACCGAGGGCAAGGACCGTACCGAGGTCGGTTACGAAGCAGGCGGCGAGAATCAGTTTGCCGATGGGAGCGCGGTTGAGGCCCGTCTCCAGCATGACCGCGTAGACAACGGCGACGGAGGTGGTGGAGAGGGCCACGCCGCAGATCTTCGCGCCGTCCGCGCTCCAGTGCGCCACGTAGTAGGCATAGGCCCATGCTCCCGCGAATGGCACCAGGAACGAAATGAACCCGATGGCCAGCACCGGCTTCCAGTGGCGCCGCATCTCTTCGACCTCGATTTCAGCACCTGCCATGAAGGTGAGCATCACGCTCCCCAGGCCGGCGAGGAACGTAACCCACTCCGTAACCTCAAGATGGAGCAGGTTGCCCCCGATGACGCCGAAGAGAATCTCGGTAAGAGCGACGGATACGGCGAAGCGTATGGAGACAACCGAGGCCGCGAGGGCCAGGGCCATCCAGAGCGCGGCGGTCAGCCACGGGTTCATGCATTCTGCTCCAGCGCCAGATTCCAGCGGTCGCGTGCGGCGGCCACCATGCGCTCAATCACCGTCTCGATCCCGATCATCGAGGTGTTGAGGATGGCGTGGTAGTGCTCCGGGTTATTCACATCGGCCTGGAAGTAGTGGCGAATAAACTCCTCGCGGTCTCTATCGCTCTGGCGGATAATCTCTCGCGCGGGGGCTTCGTTCACCCATCGCACCTCCATCACCCTCCGAATGCGGAAGGGCATGTCCGCGATGAGCCGGTAGTGAAGGGCGTCGCGGTCCTTGAGGATGAAGTTGGCGCCCCTGCCCACGATGACCACGTTTCCCCTGTCCGCATACTCCGTGAGAATCCTCTTCAGCGCGGCGAAGTACCGCTCCGCGCTCTCCGGTTTCTGGTCGCGCTCGAGCCGCGACGGGGAGCGCTCGTCGAGATGCGCCACATACGGCAGGGCAATGCCTGTCTCCTCCACCTGGCGGTCCAGAATCTGCCGGTCCACGCACTCCCAGCCGAGGCGTCGCGCCACCTCGGGAGCGATGGTTGTCTCGCCCGCGCCGATCTGCCGTGAAATGGTGATGATGCCCATATCAGCCTCCTTGACGTTGTCGCGAGAGCGCTTCGAGGCGGGATGGGAGCGGCTGCTCACGGCCGGGTACGACGAACGCTTCCGGCGCGCCTGGGGCTACTACCTGAGCTACTGCCAGGCGGGCTTCGAGACCGGGCTCATCCAGGACTACCACATCGTCCTGCACCGGCCCTTTGCCGACCACGCCGCCCGCTGAGCCGGGGGCGTGAAAAAA
>CAZGLN010000298.1:0-4659 GCA_964526545.1 uncultured Chthonomonadales bacterium | reverse complement strand
CGCACGTATTGGCAGGCGAGCGCGGCATTCGGATGGGAGCGGCCCTGGGCGCCAATCTGAACCACGCGGCGGTAGCGGCGCGCCGCATTCACCATGGCGCGGCCTTCCTCAATAGTGCGTGCCGTGGGCTTTTCGCAGTACACGTGTTTGCCGGACTGGCAAGCCATCACGGTCATCACGGCATGCCAGTGATCCGGTGTGGCGATGAAGACCGCGTCAATGTCCTTCCGGTCCAGAATGCGGCGGAAGTCGGATACAAGCATCGGAGTGCCGGCAGTTACTCGCCTGGCGGCCTGCGCCAGGTGATTCGCATCCACATCGCAGAGCGCCGCTGTGTCCGGCTGGATGTGGCTGCTGCCCATGCCGCCCACACCGATTACCGCCGTTATGATGCGGTCATTGGCGCCTCGGCGGCCGTTCATGCCGAGCACGCCGCTGGGCACGAGTGTGGGAATGCCGAATGCACCCGCCGATTGCAGCAGCTGGCGCCTGGTTGGACGCGTGTGATTCGCCATGCGTTAACTGCTCCTTCGTAACCGAGTGGCTCTACTTAAGACCGAACAGCGCGGTTACGAGTTTATACGCAATCGCACCCGTCGCTATGCCGCGAATCGCGGTATCAATCTCGCTGGTTCGCGAGGAGATGCGCTCGGCAACGATGCGGGTGGGCACGAGGATGAGGTCACCTGGCTTCAGTTGCTTTACCTTCTTCTCAGGCAGCAGGCCACCGCCAGCGCGTATCACGTAGATCTTGTCTCTGGCGGCATCCACCGTGAACCCTCCGGCATTGTCCACGTAGTACTGCAGTTTGGCACCTGGTCGGAAGACGACGGATCGCGGATCTATCACAGCGCCGACTACCTGGATGGTCGTGGGCTTCTCCGGCACGAAGACGACGTCGCCTTCGCGCATGACGATGTTGTCCTCGCTGTTCGGCTGCGCGAGTGCCTTGCGGAGATCCAGCGCCACATTGCCTCGGATGTTCAGGTACTCCACCGTGGGGCGAGGCGAGCCGACAAGATCACGCCCAGGGGCGGTAATCGCCTTCAGGGTGGAGGCTTCCGCCAGACCGCTATCGCCCGAGGAGACACCGGGCACTGGAATGGAGACCCCTCCCCGCGAGGCAGAGCCCACAGCCTTCGCCTTCTCGATGTCGGAGCGCGCGAGGGCTACCTGGTAGGCGTTGCGGTTGATATCGTCAATGAGATTGCCGATGACGACGGCAATCTGCTTTTGGCCCGCCGAGGCCAGGAGTTCCGGACGTCGCGTGAATTCAACCGCCTCCGGGTAGGCGCTGGCCATGAGGCCGCCCGCATCACGGATGGCGTCTGCAAGCCGGAAGTTGGTGGCGCCAAGAATCACGGGGCCGGGCCGGTTGACCGCTCCTGTTACCATGACGGTAACCGGCCGGTCAATGTGCTCGCCGCGTCCCTTGATGACCACGAGGTCATCATCCTGCAATTCCAGGTCCGGATTAACCGTGCCGTTGCTGGAGACTTTGGCCTCAACCGGGGCGGTGCCTGCATCCACGCGGGCCCTCGCCAAAGTAACTACCCCATCGGCGCGCGGGGTCAATCCGCCTGCCAGGCGCAGCAGGTCGCTCAGCTTCATGCCTTCACCACGGGCATAGACGCCTGGCGACACAACCTCGCCATCCACCCGCACGCTGTGGTCCGGGGTGAACTTCACCTCGTTCACTCGATACACGGCGATGAGATCGCGGTCACGCACCGGCAGGTTGTGCTGTGGGTCCTCGCGCAGCACTCCGCGCAGGTCGGGGTACTCGTACTGGAACGTGTCATCGTCGTTGCGGTGCAGGACCACAATCTCGGCCGCGTCCGGCAGGGCACCGCCGGCCGCCTGCAGCACGTCGCGAATGCGCGCGTTCTCCGGGCGGTAGTAGATGCCCGGGTTCTTCACGGCGCCGCGCACGGTAACCTCGCGTCGGCCCGTCCACTGTATCTCGTTGCGGGTGTAGACGCGCAGGCGGTCCCACTTCTCCAGCCGCACGTCGGCGCCCGCCTCACGTCGAAGCGCCCGGCCGAGGAGGACCGGAATAAGAGTCAGGGTGGCATCCGGATTGTAGCGATAGAGGTCCGCGCGTTCCAGATAGGCTTCGTCCAGCACGCCGCGGGAGCGCTCCACCAGGTCGGCCACCGTCATGCCTTCGCTCAGCGCATACTCACCGGGCTGGTCAACGGCGCCCTCGATGCTCACTTTATTCACCAACGCGGAGCGCACCGAGTAGACATCCACATAGTCGCCGTCGTAGATGGCTACCGACGGCTCGGGCTTGCCGGAGCGGAGGTCCACCTCCTTGATGATGCGGGTCGAGCCCGGCTGAACAGTGGTCACTTGCACACGCTGCGCGACCGCGCTGGGCCGGAGACCACCCGCGAAGCGAATGGCTTCCTCGAGACCCTCGCCCTGTACCAGCTCGTACGTTGCCGGCCGCCGCACCTCGCCGCGCACGGCCACGTAGGTGTGCCGCGGCGGGATGTGCAGGATGTCGCCCGACTCAAGGCGGATATCCGAGGTCTGGTCGCCCGTCATCAGGAAGCGATACATATCGAAGGTGGCTACCACCTGGCCGCGCCTCCGCACCTCGATGCGCCGCAGCGAGCCCTCACTCGAAGGGCCGCCCGTGGCATAGAGAACGTTGAACGCGGTAACCACACTGGGAACCTGGTAGGTGCCGGGGAAGAAGGATTCGCCGCTTACGATGATGGGCATCGTGCGGAGTTCCTTCACCGTGACGGATATCTCCACATCCCGGTACACGCGGCGCATGCGCTCGTGCAGCAGGCGCTCAACCTGACCGATGGTGAGGCCGCGTATCACGACGCGTCCCAGGCCCGGCACATCCACCGAGCCTCCCTCATCCACGGTGAGGTTCACATCCTTGGTCTCAAGGGTGGGGCTCCAGTAGCGGAGCTGGAGGTTATCGCCCGGCGCGAACTGGTAGTCCGTGGGCACGGAGGGAGTGAGCCTCTGCAGCACGGTCGAGAGCGGATCCACAATCGTGCGGAACGGATCCGCGGGCTGCGGCTGAGAAGCCTGAGTCCGTTGGGCTTCCGCGAGATCGGCTGTGTTTGGCGACGCGGTAGCGCGCGCCGCATTGACATCGCTGTCCAGCAGCGACTTCAGGTAGACGGCCCGTGCACGTATGACCTGACGTGCGGGCTCGAAGAACTCGAAGCCGTAGACGTAGGGCGGCGCGGTGATGGTGCTGGGTTCCTTCTGGAGGGCAGGATTCACCGCGTTGACCAGGTCCGGCACATTGATCGGACGGGCAGGACCTCGCTCGGCTTGCCTTGCGCGCTCGGCCTCCAGCAAGGGGTTGCCGAGAGGCGTCCTCGGTTGACGCATCCGCGCCAGGTCCTCGGGATTCTGCGGCTCCACGGGAGGCTCTTGTTTGCCGTTGTCGCCCGGCTGCTTTCCCGGTGTCTGCGGCTTCTCTGCGGGCGAGGGCGGAGGCGTAGTCTGCTGCTCTCCTGGCTTCTGGCCCGGCTGTGCCGGAGGCGCCTGCCCGGGCGGGTTCTGCGTTGGTGGGGTCTGCCCAGGAGCGTTCTGTGGCGGCGGAATTTGCGTCGGCGGGTTCTGGCCGGGCGGCGTGCCGCCTGGCTGGCCGCTGCCCTGCGCCAGGAGCGCCGCGGATGCGATGGCGAGGAAGGCAACCAGAAGCGATTGAAGGCGATAGCGCGAACGCGCCTGCGCGGAAGCAAACATAACGCAGGGTCCTCCGGTGCGGGGCATGCGTGAAGGTCTCTTGAACGCCTGGAGTATAGCATGCCTTCCAGGGACCCTACAATTCGGGACTGCCGGAGGCTGGCTTACAACCGCTCCAGCCAGTACTCCACAAGGCGATACGGGCGAAACTCGAGCCACCGGATGGCGGCAGGGTCCTCGCCGCCCAGGCTGGCACTCGGCGCCAGCCCGATGACCTCGCTGACGGGTTCAGGCAGGCCCCATTCGCCGGCTACGGCGGATATCTGGCGGAAGACCGTGGGAAGCGGAGTCTGCAGCGGGCGAGTAAGGTTCAGGGAGACCTGAACCGAGGAGCGGGACGGCAGCGCCAGCGCCAGAGCGCGAACTCCGGCGAGGCACGCGATAGATGCGCGATGCTCCCGTATCCACGCGGCAACGCGTCTTGCGGCTGGTAGGTCCTGGCTTGCGAAGTTGAGGTTGTAGGCAACTAGCGGTCCCCGCGCTCCCACCACCACGGCTCCCGCCGTGGGATGCGCGGCGGACGGTCCGAAGTCTGGCGCGCGCTCGCCGACAAGCGGCGCAGCGGCCAACGCCTCAAACTGCCCGCGCCTGATAGAGGGTAGATCGGAGTGTCTGCCGGGAGAAGTGGAGCTTTCGTACAGATAGACAGGCAAGCCATGCTCCTCCGCGAGGCGGCGCGCCACGGAGCGGCTCAGCTCTACGCACTCCGCCATCGAGACATCGCGCAGGGGCGTCAGGGGCACCACGTCGAGTGCGCCTAGGCGCGGATGCGCGCCGGAGTGCCGGCGGAGATCAATGCGTTGAACCGCAACCTGGGCCAGCGCGAGGATGCCCTCCTGAATCCGCGCGGGTGGGCCCAGGAGCGTGGCGACCATGCGGTTGTGGTCCGGGTCCGGGGACCAGTCGGCGAGGGTTACACCGGTGCAGCGG
>CAZGLN010000297.1:0-4685 GCA_964526545.1 uncultured Chthonomonadales bacterium | reverse complement strand
CCAGGCAGCGCTGGTTGATCACGCCCCCGCCGGACACCGTGCGGCGACTGCCGCCCGCCCGTACATCGGCCTCAACGGTGTAGTTGCGCTCGTCGGGATGCCCGATGAAGACCGTGGCGCGCTGGAAGAAGATGTTATCGAGAGTCTTCGCCAGGACCTTGCTGCCCTCCAGCTCGCGCACATCGAACTTGAATCGCGCCCCAATCCAGGGCAGCGGCGGGTAGGCGAACTTCACATTCGGCTCCGCGGGGAGGGTCTCCGCAAGGGAATACCCCTCGAAATCCTCGGTAAGCGGCAGCGCCGTAAGGATGCGGCCGCGGGCGTAGCCGTGCACTCCATCCGCTGTGGCCTGGAAAGCACCGGCGGAAGGTTTCTGCTCACTGGAGGCAACCAACTCGCCGGCCGGACTGAAGGTTGCCTCAAGGGTGGAGCGCACGCGCGCAGTCGGCGGAATGTAGGACGCCCACTGCACCTCGGAGGAGTTGTAGACCTTGCCCGTCGGCAGGCCGTCGGCATCTATCCCGCGCACAGTGAAGGTGGCCTTCTCGCCCGGCCTCAGCAGCACCTCCGCGGGGATTATCTGCAGGCCGGCCAGCGGTCCCGGCTGGCGGCGCTCCGGCCTGGGCCAGGCGGCCGGCGCGCTCGCGTTGTTGCCGGGCGTGCCGAAGCAGTAGAGCTTCTCGGTGCTGAAGACGTAGATCTTGCCGTTGTAGGCGGAAGGGGCGCCGATGCAGCGGCCCGCGAGCTGCGCCCTGGAGAGCTCGTCCACGCCGTCTTCCCTAAGGCGCAGGATGAAGAACATCCCGTTTTGGATGGGAACGTAGAGCTTGCCATCGGCATAGAGCGGCGAGGCGTGCAGTTGGTCCGGTCCCAGCTTGTGCGTCCAGAGTATCCGGCCGGTATCCGCATCCACCGCGCAGAGGTCGCCTGTCTTGTTGACCTGATAGATGCGGTTGTTCACCAGCACCGGAGAACTGGAGATGGACGAGAGGCCGTTGCGCCACACCTCGGCACTCGCCTCGAGCTGCGGAGGAAGGCCCTCCACCTTCTTCGGTTCGGCATCGGCACGCACCGCCACCATGCGCCCGCTGTCCGAGGAGTCCAGGTTCTCATCGGCATGGATGCCGATCACCATGCCCTTGTACAGCAGCACGGAGGCGTTCATGCCGCCCGCGGAGACCGGAAACCGCCAGATGGGCTCGCCGGTGCGCGCATTCACGCAGACCAGCGAACCATCGCCGGAACCGGTGTAGAGCACGCGCTTGCTGCCCCGCCATGCCGCCCAGGGCCGCGCAAAGGAGGGATCCTTCGGCGGTCCCCCAGGGCTGCTGCCCCAGACCAGCGCGCCGGTCTTCTTGTCGAAGGCGTAGAGGCGATCCTGCGCGGCGCCTTCGGCACCCCAGTTGCTCGTGATGCCGCGCACGATAACCAGGTCATCCTCGATCATCGGTCCGCCGGTGCGCCCGTTGGTGAAGGTGAGACGGCCCAGCTTCTCCATAAGCGAGTGGATAAACACGGGGGCGCCATCCGCGGTGAAGCAGGCGAAGACTCCGGCGGAGGTGAGGACGTAGACGTTGCCGGTCTCCGGGTCCACAGTGGGGCTTCCGATGGCGTACCGATCGTAGGTGATATCGCTGAGGAAGTCGTTGAATCTGCGCTCCCAGAGGAGCTTGCCCGTCTCGGCATCCGCGCAGAAGAGGATCTCCTGCAGCTCCGGTCCCTCGCCCTTGTAGCCCAGCGCGTAGACCCTTCCATTCGCGATAATGGGCGTGCCGCCCCCGCCGATATCAATGGTCCACAGGTTGTTCGGTCCACCCGGCTGGGCGGTATTCGGCAGGTTGGTTTCGGTGGAAGTGCCGTTCTGGGCGGGGCCGCGCCAATCAAGCCAGCCCCGGGCGTCCGCGTGGGCGCTTCTGGCGAAAGTAGCCAGCCCTAGTCCGACTATGGCGAGTGCTGTGAGCAGTCTCATTCTGTTCCCGTCTTCACGTTTCGTCGTGTTGGTTAGCGTGTCTAACGAACTTGTCCTGCAGTCAAGGGTCCGGGAGACCGGCGCCCCGAACTCCCGAACCCGGTGACAGCGTGTTCTGTTTGGCCGGCGAGCTACCTCCGCACGTCTATCGCGGCGAGCTCGCCTTCATGGCTGCGCACGTAGATGATGCCGTTTGCCAGCGCGGGCTGCGTCCAGCACGTGCCGCGGAGCACCTGCGCGCGATATCTCGCGAAACGCCATCGGCGTGGCTTCGGCGGTGAAGAGCTCGCCGCGCTCCGTGATGCCGATGAGCTTGCCACCCGCGGCAATCACGCCGCCCTTGCCCATGCCGCGCATCTCCCACCGGCCCGCGCCGGTTCGCAAATCCACGCAGCGCAGACGCCCTTCATCGTTGCCGTAGAGGTGCCCACCTACAATCACCACGGCGTTAAAGTGGGTGCGCATTTCGCGGTTCTCCCACACCACCTGCGGCCGACCGGAGGCCGTCCGCAGCAGGGCGCCGCCGCGGTTGTAGTTGGACGAGATGAAGACGTCGGTGCCGGCGAACTGCGGGTCCGCCGCGTTGACGTCGTACATGGTGTTCCACGGATGCTCCCACGCCTTGCGGCCCGTCGCCGGATCCACCGCGAACACGCTCTTCGCCCCGAAAATCACCACCAGCCGCTTGCCGCCCAGCACGTAGGGAACCGGCGTAGCGTAGCCCGAGGCTCCCGTGCCGGATTTCCAGCGGATCCTTCCGGTAGCCTTGTCAACGGCGGTGCCCGCCTCACCGATGTTGTAGATAACCAGGCCGCCTTCCACAAGCGGAGAGCCGGCGAAGCCCCACTGCGGCACCGCCGCGCCGGTCTGCGCGCGCAGATCGGCCTGCCAGATAACCCGCCCATTGGCCGCGTCGAGGCAGAGAGCGCGCCCCAGATTGCTGAGGGTGTACACCCGCCCGTCCGCAACCGTGGGAGTGGCCCGCGGACCCGAGTAGCCCGCCCCGCCAGGCTCGTGCGGGTAGGAGTACTTCCATACCACCCGGCCCGTCAAGGCATCCAGGCACCAGACGGTGTCCTGGTTGCCCGCGTTGCCCATGGTATAGAGCCTGCCCCCCACCACGGCCATGGAGGAGTAGCCTTCGCCTACCTGCGCCGTCCAGAGTTTGCGCGGGTTCGAGCCGAACTGGGCGTTCCAGGCCGTTTCGGAGGAGATCCCGTTCCGATTTGGGCCGCGGAAATGGGGCCAATCCGCCGCATGGGCCACATTGGACCCTGCGCTGAGCCATGCGCCTACCACTATCCCCAACAGCATGCGGAACCGACTGCTGCGTCTACTCCCCATGTGCCTTTTGCCTTTCCGTAGGACCACGTTATTCAGCGCGACGCCACCGAAGCGCGCACATCGTAACAGAGGAGCGTATCCTGATCGCGAATGAGCAGCTTGCCATTGGCTACCACGGGGTACGGCCAGGCCGGTGCTCGGCTGCGGTCCGGCTGCATGAACCGCCCTTTCTCCGTGTAGGCGGCCGGGTTCGCTTCCACCAGCGCTATCTCCCCGCGCTCCCCGCGGCACACGAGCAGCCCATCCACGGCCTTGATGGAGCCCTTGCCCACGCTCCGCTCCCGCCAGGCCACCTCGCCCGTCAGCAGGTTCATGCAGACCAGGCTGGAGTTATCGAAGCCGTAGAGGTGATCTCCTACAATCACCAGGCCGCCGTGGTGGTTCTGCATCTCGCGGGCGAAGTAGACCTCGTCGGCCTTGAAGTCATCGCCCTGCTTGGCCACCTTCACCAGGCCGCCGCCCGTGTTGTAGGCGGTGGCGGCGAAGACATAATCGCCCTTGACCACTGGCATGGAACACGAGATGCCTTGCCGATTCGCGGGTGAATCGTAGGACCAGAGCAGCTTCCCACTGTCCGCGGTTACCGAGACCACTCCGCCCGCAAGGAACTGGATGTACTGCTTCACTCCGCCGATGGTTGCCGCTTGCACCGAGGAGTAGGCCGCGGCGTTCCGCCCCGGTATGGAGGCCTTCCAGATCGTCTCGCCATCGGCCTTGCGCAGCTTCACAATGGTATTGGTGCCGCCCGGAGTAACGATAACGGCATCGCCATCCACCAGGGGCGACTCGCTGTAGCCCCACACCGGCACGCTTCCGCCGAAATCCGCAACCAGATCGCGCTTCCACACCAGCTTGCCGCTGTCGCGCTCCAGGCACACAAGCACACCGCCTACGCCCAGCGTGTAGAGCCTGTCACCCTCCACGGTCGGCGTTGCGCGGGGACCGTCGCCGCCTTGCGGCCCCTGAAGCTGGATGCGGTCCGCGATCTTGGTGGCCCAGACCTCCTTGCCCGTGGCCTCCTCAAGCGCCCACACCACTTCGTCGTTTCCGCGCAGCCCCATGCCGTAGATGTGGCCGTGTGCCACCGAGGGCGTAGCATGCCCCTCGCCCGCGTTGGTTATTTTCCAGAGCAGTTTCGGCCCATCGGCCGGCCAGGACTTCGCCAGGCCGCTCTCCTTGGAGACCCCCGTTCGGTCCGGACCGCGGAACTGCGGCCAATCGGTCGCCATCACCCGCGCGGAGCCCACGAGCAGCAGACATATGCCTAGCGGCACGACCTGTTTGATCATGATGAAACCCTTCCTTCCCTGGAGCATCGCCGCGGAGTGCGGCTTGCCAAGCCCTAGCGCGGAAAGCCGAGGCACTCATCCAT
>CAZGLN010000296.1:802-4702 GCA_964526545.1 uncultured Chthonomonadales bacterium | reverse complement strand
AGCGAGAGTGGTGGAGGTGCTGCGCCCGCCGCTCTCTGTTCGCGTCGCCCTGATTCTATGCGGGATCGCGTGTGCGCTAGGTGTGCTAGGAGCGGCAGCGCGACTGGGCCAGACTCCGCCCATCATTTCGGCAATGCGTGTGCTCTTGATGACAATGGCGGGTCTTGCCGCGGGCCTCGCCGTGCGCAGGCGCGTGGAGCTCTCGGAGGAAACCGTGCGCGTGGTGGATGGTCTGTTGACCTGGAGCCGTCCCTGGCAGGAGGTTAACGGCCTGCTGCAGTACCGCGCATACCTTGTTATACTGGCAGGCGCACGCGGCTGCCGCATCGGCTGGCTTGGAGCGCGCCAGCGCGATCGGCTGCTCCGCGCTGTACTGCAGCGAGCAGGACTGCGGGTAGCGGCGGGCGCATTGCCTGCAGGAGCCCTTGCACGCTATGCGCGCTGGCGGCCCCCGACGGCGGGCCCGCGAGGAAATAGCGAATGATAGCTGTGGTGGACTATGGCGCCGGAAACCTTGGCAGTGTGGCCAAGGCGCTCCGGTATGTGGCTGGAGATGTTGAGGTAACGCGGGATCCAGGCGTGCTGGAGCGCGCCGACGGCTTGGTGCTGCCGGGCGTTGGCGCGTTCAGGCACTGCATGGAGAGCCTGGCGGCTGCGGGCCTGGTTGAACCGACTCGCGCATTCGCCTCTTCCGGACGGCCTTTTCTTGGCATCTGTGTGGGATTGCAGATGCTCTTCGACCTGAGCGAGGAGCTTGGCGATACGGCGGGTTTGGGACTCGTAAAGGGCAAGGTGGTCCGTTTCGCCTTCGAGCCAGGCTCCGGCACACGTCTCAAGGTGCCGCACATCGGCTGGAATGAGCTGGTTTTGAGGCCCGGAGCAACGCTGTTCGAAGGGCTCTCCACGGGCTCCCGCGCCTACTTCGTGCACTCCTACTATCCGGTGCCGCAGGACGAAAGCGTTATTACGGCCGAAACAGAATATGGAGTCCGATTCTGCTGCGCTGTCCAACTGGGCAATATCCACGGCACGCAGTTTCACCCCGAGAAGAGTGGAGAGGTCGGCCTTCACATTTTGCGAAACTTCGTGCGTTTGACCGCGTAAAGTTACGAATGTGGAAGTAATCCCTGCAATAGATCTAAAAGACGGACGGTGTGTGCGGCTGACACGGGGAGAGTACGGCCGGGTAGATGTCTACGGCGAGGACGCCGCGGATTTCGCCCGCAGATGGGTTCAAGAAGGCGCCCGAAGACTCCACGTAGTTGATCTGGATGGTGCCAAGAGCGGCGCGCCGTCGGCACAGAACCTGGCTGTTGTGGAGCAGATTGTCCGGTCGAGCGGCATTCCCGTGCAGTTTGGCGGAGGTCTGCGGACTAGGGCGGACATGGAACGGCTTCTCGCGCTTGGAGTGGATAGGATTATCCTGGGCACCTCCGCTGCCGTTGACCTGGAGCTTGTGCGTCATGCGGCACGCGATTTCGGGGAGCGCCTGGCGGTTGGCGTGGATGCCCGCAAAGGAATGATTGCACTGCGCGGCTGGACCGAGCAGACGGACCGTCGGGCAGTGGACTTCGCCCAGGAGATGGAGCGCGCCGGGGTTCGAAGGATCGTCTTCACCGATATCGGCAGAGATGGAACGCTGGAAGGGCCGAACGTGGCCGCTTTGACAGAGGTGGCACGTTCGGTGGGCATCGCGGTGGTGGCCTCCGGAGGGGTAGGGACGTTGGAAGACATCCAGCTGCTTGCGGCGCGCGCGCCTGCCAATGTTGATTCTGTGATCGTGGGCAAGGCACTGTATGCCGGCGGCATGAGCCTGCGCGACGCGCTGCGCGCGGCCGCCCACGGCGGATTGGATGGCGAGCAGTGACTATCGGCAGTTCGGTGGTGGCCCTTGTTCTGATTGTGATGTCCGTGGGTGCGCTTGCCATCATCACGGAGCACATACAGAAGCTGGCCCGGATAAAGGCGGATGCGGAGAAGCGCACGGACCGTCGAACGGGCGAGGCGCTCGAGGCGCTGCGGCAGGAGGTGGCGGCGCTTCGGGACACCACGACCCAGTACGATCTCAGCTTCGATGCCGCCCTGCAGCGGCTTGAGTCGCGTCTTGGGCACGTGGAGGAGCGCGTTGCCCGACTTGAGCAGCAGTCGCAGACGCAGGGTCTGCCTTAGGAGGCGATGATGGACGTCTTCACCATGGTGGTGGTCCTGGCAATGTTCGGCGTCGCCGGGAAGATGTGGCAGGCCCTGCTTGATCATCGGGTCAAGGTCGCCGGCATGCGAGCGGGCCAGCCTGTCAAGGGATCGCTCGGCTCCGGCAAGGAGCTGGAGGATCTGCGCCGCGAGGTGGAAGCGCTCCGCGAGACGACCACCGGCTTTGACATGGCGTTTGATACGGCTTTGCAGCGGCTGGAGAGCCGCGTGGCGCACATGGAGGCAAGGATGGCGCGCTACGAGGCCGACGGGCAGCCAACATCCCAGGTTTCCACGAGCCGCGCTGCCGACTAGCCGCAATCGAGCGCGGTTCGATGCATTTGGCCGCCGACTTGATACGGTAGGAGCGACCGGGACTCAAAGCCGTCGGGACAGCGATCCTGAGGAGGACTTATGGGAGTACAGGAAGCCATACCCATCGTCGGCATCGTGTTCGGTTGCGGGGTAGCCGCTATCGCCATAATCTCCAAGACTATCCTGCAGGTAGCACGGATGCGCCAGGGCAATGCGGGAGCCGCCAGCGAGAGCATCAGGCAGGAGCTTGAGGCATTGCGCCGCCAGATGGCGGAGCTGCGCGAGACAACCACCAACTACGACCTGAGCTTCGATGCAGCACTCCAGCGAATGGAATCGCGCACGGGTGCCATGGAGGAGCGCCTGCGCCAATTGGAGCAGCAGCAGATTCTGAACCGCACAGGTGCCGGCTAAGCGTTCTGAAGAACTGCGATCGAGCGCCGGCTGACTGGCGCATCGCCAGATATCAGTGGGATGGTTAGGTTGGAGGCGTGCTCAGAGGAGAGCAGATCGCCGATTGCTCCCTCACCGGCCACACTCTGCAGGCGAATGGGAACGACAGTCCCGATCAGGTCCCTGCTGCCCGCGAACGCCGTGCGTATATAGTTGGCGGTGTAGCCGGTCAATAGGCCATCGTCACGGTTCTTGCCCTCAACCAGCACGGGATAGGTCTGTCCTATTCGTCTCTGGATGTAGTTTCGCTGCGTTTCCACGCAGACCTGCGCGAGCAGATGGGCTCGCTCGCTCTTCGTCTCCTCCGGTACCGTGTCTCCGCGTTCGGCGGCGGGCGTGTTCGGCCGCGGGGAGTAGCGGAAGATGTGAGAGCGCGCGAAGCCCACCTGGCGTGCAGCATCAAGCGTGTTCTCGAAGGCGTCCTCGGTCTCGCCAGGAAATCCCACCATGATATCGGCGGTGATAGCCAGATCGGGTATGAGCGCGTAAGCGCGCTCGCAGAGCCGGAGGTAGAAATCGCGATCGTATGGGCGATTCATCGCCGCGAGCACTCGGCTGTCGCCGCTCTGCAGGGGAATGTGCAGGTGATTGCAGAGACGCGGCTCCTCCGAGAAGGCGCGGAGCAGTGACTCCGTGACCTGCCGCGGTTCGATGGAAGCGAGGCGCACTCGTTCGATGCCCGGCACGGCCGCGATTTGCCGCAGCAGATGCGCCAGATCCGGCTGGTCCGACAAGTCCGTGCCATACCAGCCCACGAGGACACCCGTAACCACGATTTCGCGGTATCCCTCATCGGCCTTGCGCTGCACCTCCTCCAGCACCTCTTCACACGGGCGCGAGTGCATCATGCTTCGCGTGTAGGGTATGGAGCAGAACGCGCACATAACGTTGCAACCGTCCTGTACCTTGATAGTGCAGCGGGTTCGGCCTTCTATGTGTGCG
>CAZGLN010000296.1:0-788 GCA_964526545.1 uncultured Chthonomonadales bacterium | reverse complement strand
CCGCGCGGTCACGGGAAGTGGGTGCGAGCGAAGGGAAGCGTTCGAGGAGGAGATCGAGCGTGTGCAGTTTGCGCTCGTTCGGGACAAGAAGGTGCGCCTCCGGCATCTGCTCGCCCGTGATGCGCGTCATCTCTCCGAAACAGCCGGTCATCACAACCACGGCTCCCTGGTTCTGCCTGGCGAGCCTTCGCACCATCTGGCGCGACTTGCGCTCGGCTGTCATGGTGACCGAGCAGGTGTTGATCACATACACGTCGGCCGGTCGGTTGAACTCGACAATGCGGAAGCCGCGCTCCTCGAACGAGTCGAGTATGCGCTGGGTCTCGTATTGGTTCACTTTGCAGCCGAGTGTGGCGAAGGCAGCGGTCGGCATGGCGCGTCCTGTCTTACCGGCCTATATCTCCAGCACGACCGGAATGACCACCGGTCTGCGTGAGGTCTGCTTGCGGAGAAACCTGGCGACAACGTCCCGGACAAGACTACGTACGTTGTCCCAGTCGCGGTCTTCGTCGGCGTCCATCTCCTGAATGGCAGCGGTAACTCGCTCGCTTGCTTCCTCAAAGAGCTCCTCACTGTCCTCTGGATGCAGGAACCCACGGGAGATGAGATCAGGCGCGGAGAGCATCTTGCCCGTTGATTTGTCAATGGCGAGTGTTACGATGACGGTGCCGTCGTTGGCCAGATGCCTGCGGTCTCGAATAACAAAATCAGCAACGCCGCCTTCCGAGACGCCATCAATCAGGACGTCGCCGGCGGAATCGATGGCGCCGGCGATTCTGGCGTGGCCC
>CAZGLN010000295.1:4013-4714 GCA_964526545.1 uncultured Chthonomonadales bacterium | reverse complement strand
GTATACGCTCCGGCACGGACAATGCCGCCCTGCGCCCCTTCCTCCATCCCGTCTACATCGGATTCCCGATGACAGTAAGCGATCAGTGGCGGGCGGATCAGTTCCTGGCGGACCTTACGCAGTGGGAGAAGTTCGGCAGAATGCCGCGTCTCTGCATCCTGCTGCTCCCCAACAACCACACCTCCGGTCTCACGCCCGGAATGCCCACACCCAGGGCGGCCGTGGCGGATAACGATCTGGCGCTTGGCCGCATTGTGGATCGGCTGAGCAAGTCTCGGTTCTGGCGGCAGATGCTCATCCTGGTGATCGAGGATGACTCCATGCTGGGCCTCGACCATGTGGATGGCCACCGCACCGTCGCGCAGGTCATCTCACCCTACACGCGACGCGGCAGCACGATCAGCGTCCCATACAACCACACCTCCTTCGTGCGCACCATCGGCCTCGTGCTCGGCTTGCCCGCAATGAACCGTTTCGACCGCTCCGCGACGCCGCTAACCGCCTGCTTTACCAACACGCCGGACTTTCGGCCCTTCACGTTTCTGCCGAACAAGGTGCCCCTGGACGAGCTGAACCCGCTCCCCTCCGAGCAGAGAGGCGAGGCGCGCCGCCTTACGCTCGCATCCAGCAGGCAGGATTGGAGCGATGTGGATAAGGCCAATCCCGAAGTGGTCGCACGCTCCGCGTGGCTCACCATCCGT
>CAZGLN010000295.1:1421-3882 GCA_964526545.1 uncultured Chthonomonadales bacterium | reverse complement strand
GTGCCGCCACGCCATGGGCAAGTCGCCGGCTCAGACACCGCGGTGCCGTCACGCGCTGCCACCGACTGCGGCAGGAGCCGCCGACCGCCAAAGCGAACTGCCCGTTGGTACATCACCCACGCACGTAAGGAGCATGGAACGTGCCTGCACCTGCCCAGTCGCTTGCGGCTCTTCTCCTTTTGCTGCAGACGCCCGCGGCGCAGCGGGCCGCTCCCGCTGGTGAGAACCTCCTGACCGGCGCCGCCGTCTCCGTGGACCGTGAAGCGGGCACACTGCGCCCAAGGAGCGGCTCGGAAGCCACCTTCAAGGTAACGGACAAGACGCTCATCCTGCGGGCGAGGCGTATATCTTCGCTCGACCAGATACCGCAAGGCGAGGAGCTGGTTGCGCGGTATCGCAAGTCCGCCTCGCCGCCGAGACCCCTCTACGACCTGGCCGACCGCTCCAGCTGGGACTGGCTGCAGCACATGCGCAAGGAGACCGTCCGAGCCGAGGTGGCCCGCGCGGAGGCTGGGTGGCTGCACGTAGTGGAGGGCTCGGAGAAGCTGCCGTTTGCCTACCGCGTTACCGCGAAGACCGCATGGATGCGAGACGGCAAGGCCGCCGCTTCGGAAGACTTCAAGCCCGGAGATGCCGTGTGGATTTCGCCGCGGCTGCTCCCGAACGGCGCGACCATGGCCACGGCTGTTGCCGATTCTGCTAGGTGGGCGGCAATTCTAAAGGAGCGCGGGAGCCCCACGCTGAGCGGCGCCGTTACCTCCCTGGATGCCGCGGCCCGCACGCTTAGGATATCCACCCGCGCCGGCGACGATGCCGTGCTCAGGCTGGCGGATTCCGTGGAGGTTCGCCAGAACGCCAAACCCGTGCCGTTGACCCAACTGAAGGTAGGCACGCGCATCACGGCGCATCTGCGTCGCGGCGATGCGGAGGAGCGGGAGGTGGTCCGTATCACCATCCAGGGCGGGGCGAGCGCGCGGCCCTCCGCTGCAAGCCCAGCGCGTAAGCCGCCCGCTAAGAGGAACTGAACCGGGGCCCATTCCGGGCTCCATTCCTGGCGTCGAGGTTTTGCGAAATGACCGTACTTCTCGCGGCGGGCAGTCTCGCGATGGCTGCCGGGCCGCCCCTCTACCCTACGAAGTCCAACGCGAAGCCAGCCGAAATCGCCGCCATCAGGGTATGGGCGAACAAGACCTTCACCCTGGACGGTCCGCTGCCGTTCAGCCTGCGCCTAGATGGCAAGCCGTTCGACGAAGTTCGGCGCGGCTGGAAGGCCTCGCGCACGGAAACAAGGCCCGACTCGGAGAGGCGCCGCATCACGTTCACCTGGACCTCTCCGGAGGGCGGCCTGCAGGTAAGCAATTCCGCCACGCTCTACACCCGATACCCAGTCTGTGAGTGGGTTGTGGAGGTGCGCAACACGGGCAGCACGCGATCTCCGGAGATATCCGACCTGCGCGGCGCGGAGACCGCCCTGCCCATCGCCGGCCCTCTCCTGCTGCATCACTTCACCGGCTCGCCCATGGGCCCATCCGACTACCAACCGTTCGAGGAACCATTGACGGCAGGCACGCGGCGCGCATTCGGATCGCGAGCCGGACGCCCTACCGACCCCGTGCTTCCATGCTTCAACCTGGCCGAGGAAGCCAGCGGCTGGATTGTTGTGGTCGGATGGCCCGGGCACTGGTCCGCCGAGTTCGAGCGCGGACCCGAATCCGTGCGCGTCCGGGCGGGCCAGCACGCCACGCGGTTCCGGTTGGAGCCAGGGGAGGCCGCGCGGTCGCCGCTCATGGTGGTGCTGCGGTACCAGGGTGACTGGGTGCGCGGCCAGAACGTGTGGCGCCGGTGGATGATTGCTCACAATCTGCCCCGTCCGTCCGGCGCTCTGCCGCCGCCCCAGCTCAACGCCTGCAGCTCCCACCAGTACGGCGAAATGATCCACGCGAACGATGCGAATCAGAAGATGTTCGTGGATCGCTACCATCGCGAACGTATCGCCATCGACTACTGGTGGATGGACGCGGGTTGGTATCCAAACACAACCGGCTGGCCCAACACCGGCACCTGGGAAGTGGACCGCCAACGGTTTCCTAACGGCTTGCGCTCCATTTCGGACCACGCTCGGCGGCTGGGCATGAAGACCATCGTCTGGTTTGAACCGGAGCGCGTAACTCCCGGCACCTGGCTATGGGAAAACCACCCCGAATGGCTGCTGCCCGACCGCCCGCCGAATGCCCAACTGCGCGTGCTGCAGATACTGCGCACTTCGGACGGGCCCGATCCCTGTGCCACCTTCAACCCGGGGCCCGAGACGGTGAGCCACGTTGGCATCACCTGGCAGGCCGGTCAGTTAGCCCTCCATCCCGGACCGCGAGGCGAGTATGCAGCCGTGCGTTGGAAGGTGCCCACGAACGGCCTGTACCGCATCGCGGCAAACTTCGAAGGCATCGCTGGACTGCCGGCC
>CAZGLN010000295.1:0-1392 GCA_964526545.1 uncultured Chthonomonadales bacterium | reverse complement strand
GGCGAAGGGCAGTACACTCTTCGAGGGCGCCATCAATCTGGGAGGGCAGCCTAACACCGCAGCGGCTGAGCGCGAGGTCCAGTTGCAAGCAGGCGACGAGGTGCTGTGCGCGGTGGGATGGGGCAACGGTTCCCACACGCACGATACCACCGCGCTCACGCTCGCCGTTTTCGGCCCGAATGGGGCGGAGTGGCGGCTTCCAGGTGCCGATGGACTGAAACAGCCCACGGAAGCCGGCTGGGAGTTCGGGTTCCTGCCCGCTGGACCTGCGCCGGAGCCGGTTTCCAGCCTTTCACCACTCGCGCCGCCGCCGAGGAGAGCACGCAGAAACAGCTCAATCTGGGCGATGAGCGCGCTCGGACGTGGCTTACCAACCATGTGGAAGGGCTCCTGCGGTCGGAGGGAATTGATCTCTACCGGCAGGATTTCAACATGGACCCGCTGGCCCACTGGCGAGCCGCTGACGGCGAGGCCGCCGAAGGGCTCGCGGAGATGCGCCATGTTCTGGGCTACCTTGCCTATTGGGACGCGCTGCGAGCCAGGAATCCGGCCCTCCTCATAGATTCGTGCGCAAGCGGAGGCCGCCGCAACGATCTTGAGACGCTCCGCCGATCCGTCCCACTGCTGCGCAGCGATTACATATTGGAGCCTCTCGGCTTGCAGGGCCAGGCGTACGGCATCTCCTTCTGGATGCCCTTCCACGGCACGGGCGTCAACTCGACCGATCCCTATCTGTTTCGCAGCCAGATGGCTCCCAGCATCACGCTCTGCTACGACATGCGCCCGGAGGCGAACCCCGACTTCGAGGCCATCCGCCGCCTGGTTGCGCAGTGGCGGGCCGTAGCCCCGTACTGGTTTGGCGACTACTACCCGCTCACCCCCTACAGCCTCTCCAGCGAGGCCTGGGTGGCATGGCAGTTCGACCGGCCGGATCTCGGCGGTGGTGTTGTGCAGGCATTCAGGCGGCCGGATTGCGCTCAGGAGAGCATCACGGTACGGCTGCGAGGCCTCGACCCGCGCGCAAGGTACCGTTTGCGCGATCTGGACGAAGCCAGCTTCCGCGTTCTTACCGGCCAGGAGCTGATGCAGGGTCTGCGCATCTCCGCACCTGCGCGGCCTTTCGCGGTCGTCCTTCACTACGAACGCCTGCGACGGTAGACCAGAGGCCGAAGGCGACGATCTGCCTTCACAGATCCTTAGCGTGTCTGTATAATGGGCTGAAGCGGCAGCGCAAGCGCACTCAATGCAGATAGCCACCTTGTGCGCCCGGCAATCTCGAGGGAACTGGGAATGACCGCTGGAGACGAGAAACTGAACGCGGGTGCACCTGTAGGCATTTCGCGCCGCGAGCTACTTCAGGCGGGCTCCGCCCATCCACATGCCTTTGGCCTT
>CAZGLN010000294.1:0-4737 GCA_964526545.1 uncultured Chthonomonadales bacterium | reverse complement strand
TGCGGCCCGTGCCGAGGTGCACGCGGCACGGTTGCGCCTGCAAGCCTCACGCGGCCGCAGCCGCCCGCAGCTCAATGCGCTCCTCATGGCGGAGGCCTTTGCGCCCTCGGAAATGCGCAAGTCCACCGCAGTTACTGTGGGCGTGGCTCTCAGCGTGCCGCTGTTTGACGGCGGGGAGCGTGCCGCAGAGGTGGGCGCCGCGGCGGCAGAACTCGCGCAGGCCGAAGCCAAGCTGCGGCAGATAGAGCTTACAGCCATTCAGGAGCTGATGAGCGCGTCGGTCGCATTGGAGACTGCCGAAGCGGTTGTTCGCTCTGCTCGCGACGCTGTAAAGGCCGCGCGCGCCTCCTACGAAGTCGTCACCTTGCGCGTCCAGGCGCAGCGCGCAATCCTCGTTGAGCAGTTGGACGCCCTGAATGCGCTAGTGCGCGCGCAGGCAAGCGAGATTGAGGCGCTGACCGCTCGGGCAACGGCCGCGGCGCGTCTGCGTCGCGCCATGGGAGGGTCCTGATGATGTCGGTACTGAAGACCTTGATCGGCCTAATCGCCGTAGCAGCAGCATTGATGCTTGTGCCGAGGTATTCCCTAGCCCAGCTTGAAGGAGCATCGGGCGACTATCGTGTTCGGCTTCGAACCGATCCTCCAGTGGTACCCATCGGTCAGGCTCAATTGACCTTGGAGCTTGTAGACCGGGCGAATGTCCCCCTAGCCGATGCGCGGGTGCGCGTGTTGGTGCGCATGCCAAACATGAACATGGGAGAGAAGGAGACGAGTGCCGAAGCCTCGGGCAAGCCGGGCGTATATCACGCACCGGCATCCTTCATGATGGCTGGAGCCTACGAGGCCAACATCACCATTGACGGCCCAAAAGGGCGTGCGCAGATTCGCATTCCAGTCCACACAGGCCAAGACACCTCCGTAAGGCCGGGTTCGCGGCGTGCCGCGCAGGCACTCGCGATTCTTGCCGTGCTGGCACTTGTCATGCTGACGCTGTGGCGCATGCGCCGCACCAACCAGAGAATTCGCTGGTCGCTGCTCCTTTCTCGCGGCACCCTCGCCGGCGTCGGTCTTCTCCTCGCTGTTGGTGCATTCGTCACATACGCCGTACAGAATTGGCGGCGGCCGGGCGCTATGACGCCCATCGAAGCCCAAGCGATGGAGATGCACACGCCGCCGCCGCCCGGTCATGCTTTTGTCACTCTGGCCACTGTCGCAGAGGGACCCGTTGAAGAGTCCGTTACGTACTCCGGCCAGTCGGTTCCCTTCAACGAGCAGGTGATTACATCACGCACCGAGGGCTGGCTGTTGTGGATGCCGCTCTATCCTGGCGACATCGTCCGAGAGGGTCAAGTAATTGCGCGCCTAGATACCTCCAGCCTCGATCCACGAGTGGCTGGATCCCGTGCGGCAGAGCGGATGGCGCGAGCAGAGGCGGAGACGGCAAAGAACGACACAAAGGCAGTGGAAGCGGACCTACGAAAGGCTACCTCGGCCACGGACGCCAGGCGCAGCGCACTCGAGGCCCAGCAGGCGGAGGCAGAAGCAGCGCGCCTGGCCATTGAGGAGGCCGAAGCCGCGCGAACTGCCGCCAGCCAACGCACGGCACAGGCCAGGGCGACAATGGAAGCCCTGCGGGCAGCGCTCGATTATCGAAGGGCGCAACTTGCCCGAACCCGCGATCTTCACGCACGAGGCGCGGTCTCAACGGAGGAGCTGCAGCGCGAGCAATCCGAAGCGGCCGCCTCGGAGGCCGCCGTAAAGGATGCCGCAGCCCGGATTTCGGAGGCCTTGGCCGGCGAGCGCTCCGCTGAAGTCTCCGCGCAACGCGCGAAGTCGCTCCATGCGGTCGCTATTCGGCGGCGCGAGCAAGCGCTGGCCGAGCTTCGCATGAGCGAGCAGGAGCTGCAGGCAGCGCGGGCCGCAGTCAAGGCCTCGCACGCGCGTAACCAAGCGGCTTCCGCAAGCATTGAGCAGAGCCGCGCGGCACTCCAAGGCTCACTTGTTCAACGGCAGTACGCGGAGGTTCGCGCGCTGCAATCGGGAGTGGTAACCGAGCGACTTGCGGGCCCTGGTAGCCTGCTTCTTCCGGGTCAGCCAATTCTGCGTGTTGCCCAGATTGAGACCATGCGGCTGCAGGCAAACGTAGCCTCGGCGGATCTCGCCCGGATCCGGCTGGGCGCCCCGATTGAGGCCTCCATTCCAGGATCACAACGTCCGCCCATCCGCGGACGCGTAACCGCCATTGTCCCGATGGTGGATTCCGTCGCCAGGACGGGCATCGTCGAGGCGTCGGTGCCGAATCTAGGCAGAGGAATTCTTCCCGGCCAGAACATCACACTTCGCATCGTGCTGGACCGTCGCGAAGGCCAGCTGCGAATTCCCTCAAGTGCGGTGCTTTCGGAAATCGTGCCTGGAGCGGGACCTACCTCGACCAGGGAGCGGCATTATGTGTGGGTAGCCGAGCCTTCCATGAATGGGAGCGACTCTTACCAAGTAAAGCGGGCCTATGTGCGCCTGGCATCGGATGACAGCGAGTACGCGTCTATTGTGGATGGGCTTGCGGCCGGCCAGAAGGTAGTTGCATCCGGCCATCGGTCCTTGAGGCCTGGCGACACTGTCAGGGATGTGCACGAAGAGGCCCGACGCGCTGCGGCACCAGCGGGTACGGAAGCCACGATTGAAGTCAGCGCAGCAGGATTTCGCCCAGAACGTGTTCGCCTTCAGGCAGGCCGCCTCTGCCGACTCACCTTCCTGCGCAAGGACGAGCAGAACTGCGGTGACGAACTGCTCATACCCTCCGTCGGCATTCGGCGCAAGTTGCCCGTGGGACAGCCCGTTACCATTGAGTTCACGCCGACAGCCGGGGAGATCGCCTTCACGTGCGGGATGCAGATGCTCCGCGGAAAGGTGGTGGCTGAATGACCGCACCCTCCGCGGGCGGCCACAACCCGCCGCCGAACAGCTCACCAGACCTCTGGCGCCCGACGTCCCAGAACCCCCTGCACATGGTGCACCGATGGTCCATCGAGCACCCGTACGTCATTGTTGCTTTTTATGTCGCCGTTATCGCGCTCGCGTGGATCGCCGTTACACGGGTGCTGCCTCGGCGCTTCGCGCCCTATGTCGAGAGTCCGATGATCGGCATCGTCACCATGATGCCCGGCCTCTCCGCGCGCGAGATGGAGCTCTACATCAGCAAGCCGATCGAGGAGCAGCTGATCAACATCAAGGGCCTGCGGTTCATCCGCTCCACATCGCAAGAAGGCCTGAGCATTGTTACGCTCGAGTTCAACTATGGGCAGGATATCCGCCGCGCTACCTTCGATGTCCAGTCCCTGATGAACGTTGTGCAGAGCAATCTCCCGGCTACCGGCGCGAATCTCAAGCCATCGTGGGTTGTGCCGATAGACCCGCTCAACCTGCCAGTGGTCACTCTCGCTCTTCGCGGCGACCCGGCTCAGGGATGGGATATGCCCCGCGTGCGGGAGTTCGCCGACAATACCGTTGTGGACCGCCTCAAAGCAATCCCAACGGTCTACTCCGTGGTGCCGTTCGGTGGATATCGGCGGCAGGTTCAGGTGGTGGCCGACAGGGAGAAGCTGGCCGCGCATCGGCTCTCGCTGCTCTCTATACGAGATGCCATTGACCGCTATAACGTCAGCCGTCCCGCAGGCAACCTCACGCAGGGCCCAAGCGAGACCGCGGTGCGCGTTGACAACCTGGCGCGTTCCGCAGCGGACATCCGAGACTATCCGATCGCCGCGATCTTTCCTGGATCCGCAGGAGCCATACCGCTAAAGGGCCGCGCAGCGGAGTCCCAACCGTCCGGGCCCATGGGCGGCATGGGCTCGATGGGAGACTCCGCCGCAAGCGCGCCATCGGCGATGTCCCAGCGTCCATCTGCGGGCGAACAGGGATCGGCGCGCATTGTGCGCGTGCGCGATGTCGCGAAGGTTGTAGACGCTTACTGGGAGCGCCGCAGCGGATACCGATACCTCAATCGCCAAGGCAGTGGGGAGGGCGAGTTCCACTCGGCCATCGCCATCTCCGTAATTCAGGACCCCGGCGCGAGCTCAGCCAGCGTGGTACCGGAGGTCATGCGGGTCGTGCGGGCCCTCGAGCGCGAGAATCCCGGCCTGACATTTGAGACGGCATACGATAATGCCTACTTCGTTGGGCGGCTTTTCGCCAACGTATGGCACGAGCTGCTTCTCGCCATCGGACTCGCCGGGCTGGCAATTCTCTTCTTTCTAGGGGAGTGGCGCGGAACCCTAATCGCCCTCATCACCCTTCCGACGTCGCTGGCGATGGCCATCCTGATGATGCTGCCCTTCGGCATGACGTTCAACAGCGGCACGCTCATTGGACTGCTGCTCTGCATCGGCCGCCTTGTGGATGATTCCATCATTGACATCCACGCGGTCGAGCGGCACCTGCGAATGGGCAAGGATCCAAAGTCCGCCACGGTGGACGGCATCGCGGAAGTGCGCCTGGCCGTGATCTCAACCACGGTCATGATGGTACTTGCGCTAACGCCCTTGCTCTTCTCCGGCGGCATCACGGAGATGATGTTCCGAGAGCTAGTCTGGCCGCTCATATTTGGTCTGCTCGGGTCCATGCTGGTCTCGTTTACTCTGACGGCGCTGCTCTGCGCCAGTCTGCTGCGGCCCGAGAAAGAGCGTGAGGCCGACCGGAAGCACTGGCTGCTTCGCTGGCTCTACGTGCCGTTGGACCCCG
>CAZGLN010000293.1:4540-4766 GCA_964526545.1 uncultured Chthonomonadales bacterium | reverse complement strand
CTATGAAGGCAGTCCGGTGAAGGTGGCGGTGCTGGAAGAGAAGGAGATAGGGACCCGCGTGCTGCAGGTGCTGGAGCCGCCGGACCTGAAGGGCAGGATCTTCGAGGTGCCGCGCTCGGAGGTAACCAAAATCAAGCGCTTCGCGCCCGTGTGGAAGAACTACCCGGACGCACTGAAGTTTCTGCCTGCCGAGACGCACCGCGGCCTGGTCGTCTTCTGGAACACC
>CAZGLN010000293.1:0-4524 GCA_964526545.1 uncultured Chthonomonadales bacterium | reverse complement strand
CATCTCGCTGCTCTCCATCGTGGGCACCCTGCTTTCGAGTTCGCTGGTTGCCTTCAGTTTCGCCCGGCTGCGGTGGCCTGGCCGCGACGCGCTCTTCGTGGTGCTCCTCGCCACGATGATGCTGCCCGGCGCGGTTACCATGATGCCGGTCTTCCTCATCTTCCGCGCCGCGGGCTGGGTGGATACGCTCCGGCCGCTCTGGGTACCCTCCTTCTTCGGAAGCGCCTTCTCCATCTTCCTTCTGCGTCAGTTCTTCCTCACCATTCCCAACGACCTGGAAGACGCGGCCAAGATAGACGGATGCTCCTACTTCAGCATCTATTGGCGCATCATGCTGCCGCTCATCAAACCCGCGCTCGCCGCCATTACCATCATGACCTTCATGGGCGCCTGGAACAACTTCATGGGTCCGCTCATCTACATCAGCAGTCCGGAGAATATGCCGCTGGCCTATGCGCTGCAGCTCTTCCAGACCGCGCGCGGGGGCGAGCCCGGCCTGCTGATGGCCGCGAGCACCATGGTGATGCTGCCCGTGCTGGTGCTCTTCTTCTTCACGCAGCGCTACTTCATCCAGGGCGTTACGCTGACGGGCATCAAGGGCTAGGGCCATGCAAGCTCCACTTCACGGGCTGCCGTCGCTTCGTCGCGCGGCCAGGGAGACGGAACGATGAGGAGCCGCGGCCGCCAACTGAACGTGCCCTTAATAAAGGGCGTGGTGATGGCTCTGCTGAGCCTGCCCATCGCGCTCGGAAGCGGCCTCACCGGCCTGGCCGCCCAGGCCGCCGCCGCCTCGACCATTGATTTCATGCTGGGCTTCCGGCCGGAGCGAACCATCGCGCTCTCGCTCTGGGTTTCGCTGGTTGCCGGCGTGGCCGCTCTCATCGCCGCCTCGCTCTCCGCGGTCGGCGTGAATCTTGGCGATGGGCTGCTCCTGGCCTTCTGCGCCACGCTCGGCGTCATTCTCACCGCCCGCATGGCCACCGCGCCGCGCATGCGCCGATGGCAGATAGGCGCGCAGAGTGCCGTCATGCTGCTCTGCATCTACGTGATGAGCGCCGCCCTGCGGGGAGGACCGCTGGGGCCCGAGCCGGTCGCCTGGGAGTTCGGGCGCACCACGGCCGGCCTGGTACTAATCGGTCTCGGCTGCGGCGCGCTGGGAGGCGCGCTGCAGGTGGCCACGGGCGTGCTGCTGGTGCCTGCCCTCGTCTTCCTCGCCGCGAAGCCCACGGCCGAGGCCATCGCTACCTCCCTGCTGGTGGTAGCGGCCGCGAGCCTGCTGCCGGTCCTGAGCCACTCCGTCGCGGGCCATCTGGATTGGGGCATGCGCTGGTGGATGGGCGCGGGCGCGGCCGCGGGCGGAGCGCTTGGGGGTCTCCTGCTTGCCCGCCTCGCCCAGAGCCCCTACCCCCTTCTCCTCTTCGGGGCGTTGGCCATGTACCTGAGCGCAAGCTGGCTGTGGCGCAACGCCGCGTTCGAGCCTGCGGAGGGGTACAATGGGAAGCAGCCGCCCCCTTCCCCGCCGCCCTAGAGACGGCAACTTCACGATGGGTTGCCACTGCCATGCGCTTCGGCTTCGTTAAGAGCCTCTTTCAGAAAGTAGATACGCTGCGCACCGGCCGCGGCCGCATTGATGACGACCTGCTGGCGGAGCTGGGAGAGGCGCTGCTGCAGGCCGATGTGAACGTGCGCACCACCCAGACCGTGCTGGACGATCTGCGCCAGGCCGTGCGTGAGGACCGTCTAAAGAGCCCCGACGACGTGCGCGCGCGCCTGAAGACGGGCCTCAGAGAGGCGCTGGACCGCGCCGTTACCGCCTCGTCCGATCTCGTCGTGGGACCGGAGCCGCCTACCCTCTACCTCTTCGTGGGCGTGAATGGCGTGGGCAAGACCACCACCATCGGCAAGCTGGGCCACCGGCTGAAGCAGCAGGGCAAGAGCGTGCTGCTGGCCGCCGGCGATACCTTCCGCGCCGCCGCCATTGATCCGCATCTGGGGCGAGCGCATCGGCGCGGAAGTCATCCGGCACCGCGAGGGCGCCGACCCCTCCGCCGTGATCTTCGACGCCATTCAGGCCGCCCGCGCTCGGGGCGTGGACTACGTGCTGGCCGATACGGCCGGCCGCCTCCACACGCGCTCCAACCTGATGCAGGAGCTCAAGAAGGTGAGCCGAGTGGCCGCGACCGCGCTCGGCAGGCCCCCGGACGAGACCCTGCTGGTGTTGGATGCCACCACGGGGCAAAACGCCATCGAGCAGGCGCGGCAGTTCAGCGAGGTGGCTGGCCTCTCCGGCCTGGTGCTGGCGAAACTGGACGGCACGGCGCGCGGCGGCATCGTGCTCACCATCGCGCAGGAGTTTCATCTGCCCATCAAACTCGTGGGCACGGGCGAAAGGGTGGACGCGATAGAGCCCTTCGAAGCCAACGCCTTCCTGGATGCGCTGCTGGCATGAGTAGAGGTTCACATCATTGCTGTTACCATTACCGGTTATGCTCGCGGTATTCCATTCGCTATAATGGTGGTCAAGCACCAGACCCCTGAGCAGTATCCATGGGCGGTTTTGACCGGATATCGGGAGCCCCTCCGCCCTTATGAAGACTGTTAGAGACCTGATCCGCCGACCACCCGTGTGGGTCAATCCCGACCACAGCGTGGAGTCGGCGATCATTCTAATGCGCGGTCATCACACGAGCGCACTGCCTGTCCTCGAAGGGGATAGGCTAGTCGGCCTCGTCACCGATTCGCGCCTGCTCGGCATGGAGATGAACGCCCGCGTGGGCGAGGCCATGATTCGCGAGATCGCGGCGGTGCAGTGCGATGCGCCCGTGCGTGAGGCCGCCGAGATCATGGCGCGCACCGGTCAGGACCGACTGCCCGTGCTGGAGGGCGAGCGCCTGGCCGGCCTGCTGGCGAGCTGCGACCTGCTGCCGGAGCTGGGCCGCTCGTTCGACCCGCTTACCGGCCTGCCCTGGGCCGATGCGCTCCGCAGTTGGGCCATCGCCCGCCTGCGCGACAGCATTGACGTCACCATCCTCTTCTTCGACCTGGACGATTTCGGCAAGTTCAACAAGACCTACGGCCACATCGTGGGCGACCAAGTGCTCACCTCCGTAAGCGCCGTACTCATGGAGCATGCGGACCCGGATACCGACCTGGTGTGCCGCTACGGCGGCGATGAGTTCTGCATAGGCACCCTGCGACGAAGCGAAGAGGCGGCCACGCTGGCCCAGCAGATTGTGGAGCGCATCGCCGAGATACGCGTGGAGGCCCTGGGCGAAGCGCGCATCACCTGCTCCTACGGCCAGCGCGGCGGCAGACGTACCCGCGAGCGGGAGCACGTGCACTATGCGGCCACGCTGGAGAACCTGAGCAATCTGGCCAGCCGCGACTGCACCGAGCGGAAGGCCGCCGCCGGCAAGTCCGCCGCGGGACCGGGCCGGCGCACCCCGCCCCCCTACGATCTGCCGCGGCTTCGCATCGCCGGTGCGGAAGTGCGCCGCGAGGGCCAAGACGCCACCGTGGAGGTGAATCTGCAGCTTGCGCATGCCCGCGGCAATGCCCCGGAGGCCCAGGGCGCCCTGCTGCTGGAGGGGCTCACCTTCTACACGGCTACGATGACCGCGCGGGCCGCGGAGGCGGAGGAGCCCGCCCTGGTCGCCGAGGCTACGGTCGAAGCCGTGCGCAGGGTGCTTCCCTCCGGCTACGACATCCTGTTTCACGATGTGGTCCTGGCGGAGCCGCGCTGCGGCGAGCAGGTGGTAACCTTCGTGGGCGAGTGGTCCACCCCCGGCGGCCGCACCCCCATCGCGGGCAGCGCCATCATGGGCAGCGATCCGCACCGCGCGGTAGCCTCCGCCGTACTCGCCGCGGTCAATCGGCCGCTGGGGCCGCTCCTGCCCCGCGAGTAGTGCGCGGGCTCTATTCGATGTAGGCTATCGCCTCTATCTCCACGTCCACATCCAGCGGCAGCCGGGCCACCTCCACGCAGGTGCGCGCGGGCTTTACGCCGTTCCAGTAGGTGTTGTAGACGGCATTGAGGCGCGAGAAGTTGCCCATGTCCTTGAGGAAGACGGTTACCTTCACCACGTCTTCCAGGCTGGCGCCCGCGGCTTCCAGCACGGATTGCACGTTTGCCATGCACTGCCGCACGTGCGCCTCGAAATCGCCCTCGGCAATCTTGCGCGTTGCGGGGTCCATGGGCACCTGGCCGCTCACGAAGAGCAGATTGCCCACGCGCACCCCCGGCGTGTAGGGCGCCTCCGCCACCGTTGCCGCTGTCCACACTGCCTGCTTCGCCATCCGTACCTCCTTCATGGGCGCTCACTCTTCGGCGCCGGCAAAGTCTACGTGTCCGGCGGGCTGTTTGTCAATCACGAGGCCGCGTACGGCCGTTGACAACGGCGCGGTTTGGGCTATAATGAAGCGCTGAAGCCTGGGGGTGTAGCTCAGTCCGGTTAGAGCGCCTGCCTGTCACGCAGGAGGCCGCGGGTTCAAGTCCCGTCATCCCCGCGGAAAGCACGTAACGAT
>CAZGLN010000292.1:0-4786 GCA_964526545.1 uncultured Chthonomonadales bacterium | reverse complement strand
ATCTTGGCCGTCTGATGGCTGGCGGAGAGTGCAAAGGCCTCCTGCACGCGGCTCATCGGCAGCCGGTGGCTCACCAGGCTAGCCGCCATCGGCGAGCGGCGGATGACCTCCAGAATGCGCGGGAAGAGATTGAGATTGTAGTGCCAGGAGCCGACCAGCGTGAGCCCCTTGCGAATCAGGTCCGCGCTGGCGCGCAGCGTGAAGTCCTCGCCACACTCGCCTACAAAGGCCATGCTGCCGCGTCGCCGCGAGCACTCCAGGCAGAGACGCTGCGCCGCCGGGCTGCCTGCGCAGTCTACGGAGCAATCCACGCCTGCGCCGCCGGACCACTCCCGGATGCGGCGCGCCACGTCTGGATCCGTTGGGTCGAAGACCGCCTCCGCTCCAAGTTGGAGCGCGCGCTCCACACGATACGGCACGGAATCCACCGCGGCCACGCGTGCCCCGCGGAAAGACGCATTCACTACGCCGCCCAACCCCACCGGGCCGAGGCCCGCGATAAGCACCTTATCAAAGGCGCTCACTCCCATCCGATCGAATGCGCCGAAGGTTGGGCCCAGCGCGCAGAGCGCCAGAGAGGCCATCTCCGTACTGATATCCTCCGGGATGGCGGGCAGGAGCCAATCCGGCTTCAGGAGGTACTGCGCGTAGGTGGCTTGGCCCTCGGGCGAACCGGTGAAGGCGGCGAAGTCGTGCATCTGCTCGCAGTGGATGTAGTCGCCTGCCACGCAGAGGGCGCACTTGCCGCACGGGTAGAGAGGCATTACAACCACACGGTCGCCGGGCTTCACACGGCAGGGCTGGGCGACCTCCGCCACCACGCCCGCCGCCTCATGCCCCAGATATTCATGGCGGCCGCCCGCGTTCCATGCCTTGTATTCCGTGCACATCGGAGTCACGTGGACCTCTACCAGGGCCCAGTTCTCCACGGGGCGAGGCGTGGCCGCGTCAACGAGTTCCGCGCGCTGCCTATCGGCGATAACTGCCCGTCTCATTCGTGCATGCGCCGGTGCCGCTGCACAATCTCGTCCTCCCAGGTCTCGTCGTCCGAGTTGGGTATCTTGCCCATACGGTCCAGCGCTTCGATGGTTCGCGCCAGCCCCTCCTCGAGCGGTATCCGCGGGCGAAACTCCGGAACATCGCGGAAGAGCTTTTCGGAAGAGTAGAGGCCGTGGTGAGCGAAGATGTCGCGGCAGATGCCGAAGTTGGGCACATTGAGGCGCTCGAGATCGGCCAGGGACACCCCGACGAGCTCCACCTCGCGCTTCAGGATGCGCATGGCCGTGCGATGATACTCAGCCCAGCTGGTGAAGCCGCGTCGGACCATGTTATAGGTCTGGCCAATGGTGTGGGAGCGCCCAAGAACGCAGGCGAATGCCGGTGCCGCATCATCTACGTACATGAACTGGTGCAGGGCATTGCCGTCTCCGCAGATCACGATCGGCTTGCCCTTGCGGATGCGGTCCACCCATCCCGATTCCCATGCGATCTGCCGCAGCGCCGCTCCCTGCCCGGGACCGTAGGTGATGGAGGGCTTGATAATGGTAACCGGAAAGCCGTGATCGTGATAGGCAGCAAGGAAGACGCTATCGGCCGCCACCTTGTTGCGCGCATAGTCCGAAATCGGACGCAGGGGATGATCCTCGGTAACAGGCAGCCAATCAAACTGCACGCCGTAGGTGCACACGGTGGAGCAGTGCACGAAGTGCTCCACGCCGCGGAACGCACGCAGGCTGCTCTCGGCATCCTCGCGGGTGTAGCAGATCATGTCTATGGCGGCGTCGAAACGCTCCGCCTGCATGGCGGCCTCGAAGGCTGCCCGATCGTGCCTATCCCCTTGGATGACCCGCACGCCCTCCGGCGGCGCGCCGGTCCTGCCCCGGTTGAAGCAGGTAACCTCGTGCCCAAGCTGCACCAGGAGAGGCACGAAACTGGCGCTGATGTTGCCGGTCCCTCCCACAACGCAAACCCGCATGGCAATCTCCCTTTGCGGTCGGGCAAAGCTCGATCATTACCAACAATAGGCGATACAACAAGAGGTCACCAGCCGCCGACAACCTATCTACGCTCCCGACATCACATGATACACCGTACGGCAACGAAACAGGTCGCATGGACATTGCTAGGTCAAATGACAAACCCACAACAATACGTCTATACAGCACGCCACTCACAAACAGCAAATGAACGATCCCCACGATAGGAGACCGCCATTGCACCCGCCCATCACCACAGATCTAGGACACCAATTTCCGCAGGCTCAACGTCTACCTTATGCTTGATGCGATACCGACCAGAACGAAGCCGTTCCTGAATAAACCTGTAGTACTCAGGAACAATCTCATATCCTAGGAAACGTCGCCCGTTGAGTTTGGCTACAACCGCCACCTGACCAGAGCCCATAAACGGATCAAGCACGAGGTCGCCAGGCAAACTCGAATAAGCGAGCATCTTCTCGACAAGCTGACGAGGCAACTTCGTCGGGGTCTTCACATCACCAGTCCAGTACTCCCTCGGGATGCACCATACATCCTCTTTATCGTGATAGTGAGCACTACCTCCGATAGCGTTGCGCTCCAGTTTTCCATGCCGGCAGAACGGGTAGAACACTCTGAGGCTAGGATTCTTGCAAACGTACAAGCAGTGATAGTGGGATGTCACGAACTTGCGCCTTGTCGCAACACCGAACTGATACTTCCAAATAATGTGATTAATCGTGATGAACCCAACACTGTCAAGTGCCACCAATATATCTTTGAGGTTGTTCCAACCACTAAACACATACATGCTGCCGCTCGGCTTGAGCACTCTGTACACCTGGTCCATCCACGCAGATGTAAAGTGAAGGTACTCAGATTTCGAGACCTCATGATAGCCCTCAAGAACACGCTCACCCGCCCGATTGTAGTTAGCCCGCTGTGCCTTAAAATCAATGGCGAAGGGTGGATCAGTGATCACGAGATCCACTAAAGAATCTGGAAGATCCCGCATGCCTACCACGCAGTCCATGTTATAAACTGTATCCACTATCAAGTCCTCCATGTGAGTCTCCCATCCCGCGAGTATCCTGCGACAATATACCACAACCACCCTGACATAGTCTAGTAGGCACTACGCCGACAGATGATGTATTCACCGCATTGCTCTAAGTCAAGCAGGATCTTGCTGCGCCTTGCACTGCCGTCGGCATTACGAAAGTTCAACTGAAAGTTGCAAGCGGACTTTACTACCTCCGCGGAGACATTAATAACACTAATCTCGCTCAATGAAAAAGCCGCCTTGCGTCGCCTAGATGGCGCCCCACGGGCGATGCGCGCAAGGACATAAGCTGAAGGCCGTCCCTTCATCGCATCATGCCAGCGCTGGAAGGAACGCACGTCATCGTCGTAGACTGCTGTGCCACGCGCAAGCACTAATCCGACGGAACCATACTTCGACACGGCTTTGACGATTGCCTCTCTGTCGTTGACAATGACCTTACTTCCAGCTTGCTCCGAATGTACCTTGAAGTCCCATGGAATCCCACGAAATGCATCGAATTGAGCGTTTCCGAAGATCGGACCTGGCACATCCAGCAAGTCCACAAGAGATCTCTTCGCCACGTGCTCAAAAAACCAGCCAGGCCACTCCATTTGCCGACAATGAGCCGAACCCTCATCACGCATCCTAGAAATGCACATTCTACCTTCCCATTCTCGCGGCAATATTGAGAGAAGCCGATCAATTACGGCAGCAGACAGAACCGCAATCTTCATCACATGACCTCCTTTGAGCATCTCAAATCGAATATACCCTGACTGAAAAAGGTGATGGCCCATCATATGGTACTGGCTTCCACAGAACCCATTCGGAACCACCACTCTACACTCAACGCGACACGCATTTGGATACACCCAACCGGAGTAGACATGAATGCGCCTGTCGCCGCTTCCGTGTCCGGGCTAGCACCCACGGCTCGTGCATCCCAAATAACCTCTGCGATCATCAAGTCGGTATAGTCGCTAATTGTCATCGGGAGTATTCCTGATCAGACTCGCAGTCCCTGGTATTCACCAAAGCCCACCTAAGCCTTGACCTAAATAATGGCTTGATCCTGTTCAGTGCTTTCTCATATCTGCTGCAAACCTTAGGATTGCTAGGATCATACGGACGACGAATCGCAGGTCAGAATCACATGCAGTTGCAGTTAAGCAGTTGCATTACCTGCACCACTGGTGTGTCGATCAACCTCTAACTGGGATGGCCGATAATGTACAGATTGCGTCCGCCCGTCTGACGTCTTGTAACAAGCAGTACGTCTGTAACGAGATCATACGTGTTGGTGTAGCTCTGACACTGAGTCGACGCAGACCTTTTTCTGTGCACATTATTGATGCGTGCAATGTGCTTAGTACGCAGCACGTCTACAACACTTGGAGTAGGCAGTGCTTCGAGTCTTCTATGCGGCTTGCGTTGATGATAGCGACCGAGGCAAGTGAGTGCTTTGTAGCTAGCCATGCCTGTTGTGTGACTAGTTGAATATATGTGCGATAGTGACCATATATGACTGCTACTAGACACCGACTCCCGAGAATTGTGCTGTTGCGGGCAATGCCTACATTAGTGGTGACGCGGTAACATAGTGAGTCTTGAGGTCAGCATAGTATTTACCCTCATGTTCGTTATAAAGAAGGAGTAGGTGTCCTTTGGTTGGGCATGTGTTGCAGTGATGTTATTCATGAACCTCTAGCCAAGTGTCAGCACGATAAGGCATACGCACTTTGACGAAGGCGGGTTGATCTGTATT
>CAZGLN010000291.1:1912-4791 GCA_964526545.1 uncultured Chthonomonadales bacterium | reverse complement strand
CGTTGCCGGCGGGCACCAACCTGCTGGGGCTGGTGGCCCGTAGCGGTGAGCTTCCCTCCGGGACAAACCTGCTGGGCAGGGTGGCGGCCGCACCCTCAACGGATGCGCTCATGGCCGGCGCCACCCCGCTCACCCCGCGTTTCGCCGCCGTAAGCGCCGGAGCATCCGGCGAGAACACGGTGCTCGCGGCGCAGAGCGGCAAGCGGCTGCGGGTGCTCGCCTACACCCTGGTGGCGGAGGGGCCCGTGGCCGCTCAGTGGCGAAGCGGCTCCGGCGCGGCGCTCTCGGGCGCGATGGCCCTCTGCACCAACGGCTCGCTTTCGCCTGCCTTCTGCCCGGCGGGCCTGTTGGAGACGGGAGTGGGCGAAGCGCTCCTGCTCCATCTTTCGGCAGCCTCGGGAGTGCGCGGCCATGTAACCTATGTGGAGGTGTAGCATGACGTCTCTGCTGGCGTTCTTCTTTCTGCAGGGCGCCTCGGGACCGCTTGCCGCGCTGTGGCTGTGCCGCCGCACGGCTCGCGCGGATGCCGCCGAGCGCGCCTCGGCTGGTGGGCGGGAGCGGCGCTCGGGAGGAGTAGCCTGAACATGCCGGATGCCTACGCACGCATTCGCAAGGGAGAGCGGCGTCCGCTGTACGGCCAGGCGCTCGCCCCCGTGGGGCAGACGCTCTCCATCCAGCCGGGCGCGACCTACACGCTCTATGCGGCTTCGGGCAGCGAGGTGGCTGGACACACGGCGCTGCCCGTGAGCGGATACGAGAGCGGGCCGCTGGAGTCGCCCAGGGTGTGGGTGATTCTAGATACCCAGGCGCCGGTGGACCTGCCGGCGGGCTACTACACCCTGGTGTTTCGGTTTCAGGCGGCTGGCTCAGACGGCATCACGCGCGTGTTTGTGCCCGGCATCGAGGTGGAGGTGGAGGACACCAGGCGATAGCCAGGGCACGGCTTGCAGTGGTTGGCGGGGCGCCGAGAGAGTGCGCCTCGGCGCCCCGCCGATTTCCCAGGGCGCTACGGCGTGGCGAAGTGCGAATCGGTTACGCGCTGTTCGCGCACCCGCACCTTCGCCCGAGAGGAGGCCTTCAGCTCCTCCAGCAGCCGGTCGTACGCGTCCCGATCCACCGGCAGATCCACGGGCTTACCCGTGCGGCTGGAGAGGATGACGGCGTTGATGAGTTCGACGGCGTTGCGGCCTTCCGCGCCGGGAGCGATAAGCGGCTCTCCGTGCAGAATGGCCCGGCAGAAGGCACGCGTTACCTCGGTGTGCCTTCCTTCTCCGGCAGGTATCTCCAGAGGAACCTCCTCCGCGTTGGGCCCTCCCCACATGTCCGGCGCGCTTCGGCAGTGCTCGCGGATGGGCGGCGAGACGCTGAAGAGCTTGATGCTGCTGCCGTGCACCACCAGTTTGCCGCGATCGCCGCAGATCTCCAGCATCTCGTGTCCCGGCGCCTCGGTGGTGCTGGCGTAGAGGTAGCCGTGCGCCCCGTTGGCGTATTCCAGGGTGGCGAAGGCCTCGTCCTCAACCTCGATGGCGTGCAGGCGGGTGCGGGTGGTGCCCGTGAGCCGAATGGGCATGCCAGCCAGCCAGGTGTAGAGATCCAGGAAGTGCGGCGCCTGGTTGATGAGCACGCCGCCGCCTTCGCCAACCCATGTGGCGCGCCATCCGCCCGAATCGTAGTAGGCCTGGCTGCGATACCAGCCGACCACCATGGAGGTGCGGTAGATATCGCCCAGCCGGCCCTCTTCCACTATCCGGCGCGCAAGCTTCCAGCGGCCGGCGGCCCGCATCTGGTACATCACCCCGAAGACGCGACCGCTGGCCTCCGCCGCGGCAATCATCTCGTCCGCCGCGCGCACCGTAACGCTGATGGGCTTCTCCGAGAGCACGTGGAGGCCATGGGCGAACGCTTCCCTGGCAATGGGCGGGTGATCATAGTGCGGCGTGGCGATGATGACGGCATCCACCAGGCCGCTCTGGATAAGCTCGGAGGAGTCCCGGAAGCCGGGCACGCCGAACTTCTCTTCCGCTGCCTTGAGTGCGTCCGGCGCCACGTCGCAGACCGCCGCGAGCCGCGCCTCCTCCACCTGGTGCATCCACTGGCAGTGGCCGGTTCCCATTCCGCCCACACCTATCACGCCAATGCGCACTCGGTCCATCGTTCTCTCCCTGGTTCGCGCGTTTCGCCTACCGTTTGGGCGGCTTGAGGGTGCCGCGCATCATGGCCTCGATATCCGCGGGGTCGCTCGGCAGGTCCGCGCTGAGTTTCACTAGTCCGTTCGCCGTAACCAGGTAGTCATCCTCGATGCGCACCCCGATATTCTCGGTATCAATGTAGAGGCCCGGCTCTATCGTGAAGACCACGCCGGGTTCCAGCACTCCCGAGCCTCCGCTTACGTCGTGCACATCCATGCCCAGCCAGTGGCTCAGGCCGTGGAAGAAGAAGTTCTCCATGGTGAGGAGGTTGCCGGCGCTGTCGCGCGCGCGGAGGGGACTGCTGCGGAAGAATTCGCGGGCGACTTCATTGAGTTCCGAGAGTGTGGTCTTGCCGGGCACCACTGCCTTTTCGCACGCCTTCTGGCAGTCCAGTACAAGCTGGTAGATCTCGCGCTGGCGCGGGGTGAATTTGCCGCCCACCGGAAAGGTGCGAGTGATATCCGCGGAATAGTAGTTGTACTCCGCGCCAATATCCACTACCACCATCTCGCCCTTGCGCATCACGCGGTTGCCCGCGAGGTAGTGGAGGATGCAGGAGTTCGGTCCGCTCCCCACGATGCAGGGAAAGCCCTCGCGCGGGGCGCCGCCCGCCCGGAACGCCGCGAGGATGGCGCCCTCCACGGCCAGTTCCGTCGCGCCGTCCACAATAGCGCGGGCCGCGGCGAACTG
>CAZGLN010000291.1:0-1902 GCA_964526545.1 uncultured Chthonomonadales bacterium | reverse complement strand
CGTCACGCGTCGCGGCGATGGCGGCGCGCAGGTTGGCAATCTCTCCCTCGGATTTCTTCCAGCGAAGCGGATACGTAAGCGCGGCAGCCCGGCCGGAGACATCGGTATCCGGGTTGATGGCCGTGATTCGTGCCTCCGTTTCGCCGGCGGGAGTATAGCGGCCGCGCTCGCCGACGGGGCCGATTATCTGTACGCGTTTGGCGGCCTTGAGCGATGGCGTGAGCACTTCCCACATGGAGCGGGTGCTCTGAACGGATTCGATGCCCGTGGCTTGCTCGGTCTCGGTACCGGGTCCAGGCGTGGGGGAGGTCCACCGGCTGCGCGCTCCCCGACTCGGCAGGAAGAGAATCTCCTTCTTGCCGGAAGGATCGCCCTCGGGAAGAAGCGCGAGCCACGCGCCCGGCGCCTCCACTCCCGTAAGGTACATCAGCGCGTTATCGGTCCGGAAGCGCGTGCGGCTCATCTCGCCGGATTCCGTCGGCCCTCGATAGAGCACGACTGCGCCCTGGGCGGCCTTTCGCACGGCCTCTCGCCGCGCGGCGAAATCCTCTTTAGGCTGTCCGAAGAGCGGATCGGCCAGGGAGACCCTCGGCAAGAGCAGGAGAGCGAGCAGCGCGGGATAAACAATGCGCGCCAGCGCGGGTCTCGGTACGCGGAGAGCCTTCATCTCTATCTCCTTGAGCGGGTTCGCCGAGGCGGGCCTTTAGGTTTGGCGGCCGGCGCCTGCTTACGGTTGGCGGTCTGACGTGATCGGCGTTCCGGCGCGGCCATCGGTGGGGGCGGTTCAAACGTGATGCCGACCGCCGATTGCACGGTGGAGGTGCCCGTGAGAGCAAGCAGGCGCGCTCGCCACTCGATGAGGGCACCAGGGCTCTCCAGCGAGGGCGTGCCGGTAGGGAGCGCCTCCAGGCCGATCAGCCGGTATTCGGCGCCGGGCACCTCGGGTATCGGCGCGGGCCGCAGCGGCCTGGGCTCGAACCGGGTGTCCCAGAGGCATCCCACGGTGTACTCGCCCCAACGAAGGGCCGCCACGGTGCCCACGGCGTTCGGCGTTGGCGGCAGCGTCTCGCGGGCATCCGCCCCGAACGAGCCGAGGCCGGCCATCAGCGGGGTCAGGCGCACGCCCTCAAGGCGCAGCGGCCGAAGTGCGGAGAGGCGAAGCCGCACATCGAGTGCGCGCGATGCATCGTGGAGGGTGAGGTCCAGGGTGGCTCGCCAGCGCAGACCGAATCCGCCGACCAGCGTGAGCGTGGCCTCGCCGCGTGCGTTGCGCACCTGGAAGGAGTTGCCCCGGAAGACCTCCCACCAGGCCACCTGGCCGCCCTCCGCAGAGCAGACTTCCGCCAGGGGCACGCTCACGCCCACCTGGCGCCACGCGCCGCCCGCGCGGGCGGAGAGAAAGAGCGCGGGCAGGCCCGCGTTGGTCATGTGGATGCGGGCTCGCAGAAAGGCGTTCTCGATGACTGCGGAGCCGGCGCCGGAGCGCGCAGCGGCGACAGGAGAGAACGCGGCCGTATCGCCGGGCGGCGGGTTCTCGAATTGCTGGATGGGCAGCACGCGGGTCTGCGGCGGCTCGCCCGCGGTCTGCAGCACGAGCGCGGCCACAAGAGGCGTGTTCGGCTGAGCGGGGCGCAGCATCCACCTGGCCGTGAAGGCCTCGCCCGGGCGCAGCGCGGGTACCTTGGGAGCCATTTCGCCCTCGGCATATTCCAGTCCCGCCAGCGGCATCACGCGCGCAACCGTCGTATCCGCGGGCGAGGGCGCCGTGCCCACGTTGCGGATGGTGCCCACAAGGTGGAGCGTCTGCGTGCCCCCCGCGGAGCCGCGCAGACACGACGTCAAGAGACGCTTCAATGGGGCCGCGGTTTTTTAGCCGCGGAAAGGGGGGCTGGGGGAACGCAT
>CAZGLN010000290.1:0-4861 GCA_964526545.1 uncultured Chthonomonadales bacterium | reverse complement strand
CACCAGAAGTCGCGGCCAGGCACCATGTTGACGGGCGCCTTCTCCTCGCCGATTCGCTTTACCACGACCATCTTTTCGATCGTCGGGGTATCGTGCAGGGCTTCGTCGGCGACCTTCTTCAAGTTGACCACGCTGCCGCGCCGCCAGCCACCATCCGCGGTAACCAGAAGCTTGGCGCCCGAGTCGTTGATGCGCTCGCGCAGCGATTCCGTGGAGAAGCCGCCGAAGACCACCGAGTGAGGCGCCCCGATGCGCGAACATGCCAGCAGGGTGATGGCGAGTTCCGGAATCATCGGCAGGTAGACCGCCACGCGGTCGCCCTTCTGAATGCCTAGCGACTTCAGCGCGTTGGCCATCTTGTTGACTTCGGTGTAGAGCTCGCCGTACGTAATCTTGCGCACGTCGCCTGGCTCGCCCTCGAAGATGATGGCCACCTTGTCCTTCAGTGCGCCCTTCGCGTGGCGATCCACACAGTTAACCGACATGTTGATCTTGCCGTTTACGAACCACTTGGCGTGAGGCGGGTTCCACTCCAGTACCTTGTCCCACTTCTGGAACCACTCCAGCTCCTCCGCGAAGCTCGCCCAGAATGCCTCGGGATTCTGGCTTGCCCGCTCGTAGATGGCGGGATCGTTCGCATTCGCCTGCGCGGTGAACTCCGGGCTAGGCGGGAAAGTCCGCTTCTCCTCGAGCCGAGCCTGGCTTGAACCCGTTGTTTCCGTGGACATCAATCCTCCTCCAAAAGCTCCCCGACACTGGGGAACACTGTTTCGATTTTAGTACTGCAAACCATGCGTATGATACCCGCCCAACAGCTCAGGCGGCCGTGGCCGCCTGCCCGGCGGGTGCGCTGGCCGGCGCCGTGGGTCGTCTCTGAATGAGGGCGAGCACAACCGCCACCACTGCCCCAATGGAGAGCAGGGTGAACATCTGGCCGTAAGCGCCCGCCGCACCCGCCGTGCCCGCCGGCTTGATGATGCTCTCGTTCACGTACTTCGGCACGAAGAAGCCGGCCAGGCCGTAGGCGGTGAAGAGCAGGCCGTAGTTAAGCCCGATGTTCCGGGAGCCGTAGTACTCCGCGTTGAAGGCGGGCATCACGCCGAGGAACCCGCCAAAGGCGAAGCCGACCAGGCAGAGGCCGATAAGCGCCACCGTATAGGTATCCGCGGTGCGCAGCAGGAGGGCACAGGCCAGGGCATACACTCCACCCATCAAAGCCACGGCGGTTACTCTGCCAATGCGATCGGAGATAGCACCCCACGCCACGCGGCCAAGCCCGTTGAAGACTGCCAAGATGCTCACGGCGGCGGCGGCCGTGGTTGAGTCGCTGAGGCGCTCCGCGAAGACCTTGGCCTCACCGATGGTGGTCAGTCCCACGGACGAACCGAGGAAGTAGCACACCCAGAGCGCCCAGAACTGCCAGGTCCTCAGCATCTGCGGCGCGGTGAAGTCGTTCGCGCCCGCGCCGCCCGCCTTCACAGGCGGGCTCCATCCTTCGGGCTTCCAGCCAGCCGGCGGTACCGAGAAGAATTGCGCCGCCCCGATGACGAAGACAAACATGATTACGGCCATCACCTGGAACGTGAGGGGCAGGGTACGCGCGTACTGCGTGGCATCCGTGCCGATTAACCTGGCCAGGATCGGCGCGAAGACCACGGTGCCCGCTCCGAAACCCATGACCGCGAGGCCGACCATCGTGCCGCGCTTATCGGGGAACCACTTCACGCAAGTGGCGACGGGAGTAACGTAGGCGAGGCCGATGCCGAGGCCTCCGATGACCCCGTAAGCCAGTATGAGGCCGTTAACGGTGTTGCCGATGTAAGCAGAGAGCAGACACCCCAGGCCCAGCAGCGCGCCGCCCACGGAGCCCACAAGGCGGGGGCCCTTCTTATCCTGCCAGAAGCCCGCGATGATCATCGCGATAGTGAAGAAGAGAAGCGAATAACGGTACGGAGCAATGGTCTGGTCTGGAGTCCACCCGTACTGCTCCTTCAGAGCCGGGCGAAAAACGGACCAGGCATAGAGCACGCCAAGGCACATCTGCATCACCACGGCGGCTGCCGCGATCATCCATCGCGGGCGCACGGGGGAGACAGGAGTTGCGCTATCGTTCACCTCTTGGTGTCCTTCCACGGCGCCGGCAATGCCGAGGGATTTGCGGCCGTGTGCAAGTACACGGCGACACCGACCCATCCAGCATGCCGGAGCGTATTACCGTGGAAGTGGCGCCAGACGCGGAGGGACAATTGCGGGAGCTTCGGCGGAGAGGCGCGCTAGAGACAGCAAAAGAGAGCAGGCCCCAGAGCCTGCTCTCATGATCAAAGGAACGGCCCAGTAGCGCGCCGGAAGAATATATGAGAAGCGTGGAACCGCAGTCGGCCCACGAAGCAGCGTTCTCGAAGCTCTTGCTTATCGGTCCTGCCATTTGAGGGCAGCCTCCTCCGGGTAGGGCTGTCCACTTCCAAGATCGGCATCTTCATCGTACCCCAAGGAGGGCCCAAGAACATCGGCCACACGGGCATATTGCGCGATTTATCACAAAGTAGGCGATTCCGCCGTCCGAATGAGCCTCCGAACAGCCCTGGAGGGCGCTTGATGCGCCTGAAAACCTCTAGCATCGCTACATATTGTGACTGTCTTCACAATCTATCTGCTCACACAAGGCGCGGAGCATCTCAGGGGCTGCCCACCGCTCGTCTGGATTGCCTAGCCCTGTCGGCCCGCCGCGATTCGGACCTCGAACTCTCGCACTTCTCCTGGCGCGATCATCTGGAGCCGCCCTGCCTCACGCTCGGCGGCCCGCCCCAACACGCGCGCCGTCGCTGGTTCCAGGCCGCACACATAGGCGCCTTCGCCCATCATCTTCCACTGCACGAAGTGCGGGAGCTGGTCGGGACGGTAGGAGATGGCGACCTGTAGATCGGCCTCCGGATTGCGGATACTCGCAGTCGCCCAGCCGCTCGGATCAACGCGGAGGGTATGGAAGTAGACCTGCTCCCGAAAGCCGGGGGTCGGCGCTTCGAAGCGGGTGTGCCGCTCCAGACCGGCAGCCGCAACCTCATCGCGCGGCTCGACCTCGACGCTGTCCAACACGAGATACGAATGCTCGGAGACCACGGGCCAGCCCAGGTTGATGTGGTACAGCAGCATGAGAGGCTGCGGCTCGAAACCCGCGTTCTCCACCCGGTCCTGCAAATATATCGCGTTCTTCCCGAGTTCGGCGCGCAGCGTGCGCGTCAGGCGCAAGTGCGGCCCGAAGAGGTGGGCCTCCGTAACGACTCCGGTTGCGGTGAGCGCGTAGACATCGCCTTCCCACTGCGCCCGCCAGGCCACGTTGCGGGCGGGCAGATGACTGGCCCGGCCATGCAGCCCCAGGGCGGCGTCCCCATCCATGCCGGGAGCGCCCATCCAACTGAGGCCGCAGGTGGTTAGCAGCCCTCCGCCGAAGGTCTTGAGCCACCCGAGGCCTTGCGGATCGTAATGCGCTGGGTGCGCGAAGCCTGCGGGCGATATCCACGCCAGGGGGAGCCCATTCAGTGTAGCGGCGCCGATATCCATCCCGCGAGAAGGCAGCACGGTGTATTCAAGGCCGCCCCCAGTGCGTACGAGAAGCGCCAGCGTGCCCTCTTCTGGTCCCTCCGCCAAACGCACGGGCGTGATCCCCGCCAACTGGCTCATATCGCCCACACGGCGCAGCAGCGCTTCGCGGTCGAGCGCCTGACCCTGCGGCATCCCCATGACAAAGCCTCCAGACAATGTAGTCTGGAGGCTTCTTCGACACGACAACGCGCCCAATCCTGCGAAGGCCGGCGCGCCCCTACTCAAGCATCACGGGCTGGATGCGGAACGGAGCAGCCGAGGAGCTGGCCTGCTCTGGCGTGCCGGGCTGCGAGGTGACGTGCACCGTCACGCTGTCGTAAATCTGCGCGAGGTTCCGGGAGACGCGCAGCGGCACCACGTAGCGCTGACCCACGCCTACGTCGTTCTGATCGAAGGGCATCGGCTTCTGGTCGTTCTTTCGCATCAGCAGTCCGTGTCCTGGCCCGAACTTCTTCTCCGAGATGCGCACCTTGACCCGTGGCGGAGGCGCGCTCGCCCGCAGTCGTCTGGTCTTCAGCGATGCGGGCGGAGGCTGGAGCGTGAAGCTGAGGTACAGATCCTTGCCTGGCTGAGTCTCCGTGACGACCTTCGTGCCCGCCGGGTCCGTGGTCACCTTCACGTCCGTCGGCACGTAGACCGGCCCTGGCGGCTTAACCCCTTGTGCCTGCGTCCGCACGGGGAGCACCGCGAGGACTAATCCCACGAGCCCGAGAATGACGAGTACAGATGAACGGCTACGGCATCGCGTCGGCAAGCTGGGCCTGCCCATAGCGCACCTCCTTCGGAAGATGCATCCCGGCGAATGCTCGTCCGGGTATTTCGAAAGGTTGCTACAATCCTCCTGCAATCAGTGACCACGATTAGGCGGCATTGCGAAAGGTCTTCCGGTGGCCGATTGCTGATGCTGCGGATCACACCTCATGAAGAGGTCAAGCCCATGAAGCCGTTCCGTCAAGCCACGTTTGCCGCCGCCGCGCTTGTGCTCGCTGCGCACACGGCATCCGGAGACTGGCCAACTCTGCGGGGCAATGCGCAGCGCACCGGTTGGCTCGAAGGCAGAATTCAGCCTCCGTACAGAGTGAGCTGGGTACGCCACTTCCAGGGCGAGCGCATCGGGCCAGGAGTTGAGCCGATAGCGGCGGATGGCACGGTCTACGTTGCCACGCACAGCGGCAACCTCTACGCGCTCCGCGCCCAGGACGGCAAGTCGCTCTGGCGCGCCCGCAGTGGGGGAGGCGCCTTCCTTCATGCGCCGGCGATT
>CAZGLN010000289.1:0-4861 GCA_964526545.1 uncultured Chthonomonadales bacterium | reverse complement strand
CTGGTCTGTCTCTCCCTCGCAGCGTTCGCCCGGACCACCCACCACACGGGCGATCTCCGCTGGGAGCCGCTCTGCGAGCCCTCCGTGGGCGGGTGGGTTACCTCGCTTGCCGTCTCGCCGCATGATCCCAAGAGGGTGCTGGTGGGCGGCGATATCCTCGGCATAGGGCTGTCGCTCGATGGAGGCGAGACCTGGCAGGGCACCTTCGGCCTCAGATGCTGGGAGATAGCCGATTTCACATGGCACCCTAGGGACCCGAACGTTGTCTGGGCGGGAACCATGGGCGGACCCTACGTGAGCCGGGACGGTGGCAGGACCTGGACATCCTCGCGAGCCGGCCTCCCGGCGGTGAACGGCGGCACCTACTCCGCGCCCATCCAGCGCGTCTGCTTCGATCCCAACAACCCCGGGCGCCTGCTCGCCTTCGGCGGCAGCCATCGCGAGTACCAGACGGACCGGCCCGGCGAGTGGGGCGCCGTGTGGGAGAGCACGAACGGCGGCGCGACCTGGAGCAGACTGAGCACCGTGAAGCCCGGCGGGGGCAACGTGATGGACGCGGCCTTCGCCGCGGGCAGTTCGGACCGCATCTATGCCGCGGTGGATGGCTACGGTCCGGTGGTGAGCGAGGACGGCGGCAAGACGTGGCACCTGCGCCGCAGCGGGCTGCCGACCGCCGGCGTGAAGGATATCGCCGTCCATCCCGTAGACCCCGATGTGGCGGTGGTGGCTGTGTGGAACCATGCCGCAGGGGAGGGAACGCACGGGGCGGGCGGCATCTGGTGGACGCGCAACGCCGGCGCATCCTGGGAGCCGCGCAACGCAGGGATCCGCCAGAGGCTCGGACGAGAACTTCGTAACCAAGATGAAGTCCATCGCGATCGCCCCAAGCAGCCCGCGGAGGTGGGCCACCAGTGATATCGCCTACGACAACCCCGGCGTCTACGTAACCGATAACCAGGGCGAAGGCTGGACCAGGCACAGCGCGGGATCGCCGTTTATGCCCTCCGGCGGCAACTTCACGGGCCTGGAGTTCAGCCCCCGCGATGCCGATACCCTCTTCGTCTTCGGGAGCGAATACATTCTGCGCTCCACGGATGGCGGCCGCACCTGGTCCGATGTGAGTTCGCGCCTGGTCAACGGCGGCGTTCGCGGGCGCGGCTACAGTGGATGGGTTGCCACCCGTTTCGCCTTCCACCCAACCGACCCTCAGCGGTCGCTCTTCGCGGGCCTCGACCACGGCTTCGGCTGGCAGTCGCGGGATGGCCTGCGGAGCTGGACCCGCGGCTCCGGCCTCGAGAATTGGTTCGGCGCGCAGGAGATCGCCTGGTCCGCCAACGACCACATCTACCTGGCTTGCGGTCAGTTCGGCAACTTCACCGGCATTGCGCGCAGCCAGGATGGCGGCCGCACGTATACGCTGCTTCACGGCCCCGAGCGCGGCCTGCCTGCGGCCAACAAGTTCGACGGCAAGGAGCCGCGCGGGCTCTACTGCCTTGCCGACAATCCCGCCCATGTCTGGGCCGTGATTGGCGGCGAGCTGTACCGTTCCACGAACCATGGCGAAACATGGAGCAAGCAGGAGTGCGGACCCGAGCCGCGCCGCATCGCCGGCGACCCGCGCAACCCGCGCAGATCCTTCGTAACCTGCCGCGATGGGGTCTATGAAGCCATCGAAGGCGGCGCGCGCTTTGCCAGAATGGAGGGTTCGCCCGCCGAGGGCCAGCGCCTGACCGTGGACACGCTGGGGCGGATCTACGTCCTCCCCTGGCGAACGGCCAATGGCGGAATATGGCGGCTTGAGAACAATCGTTGGACCCGCCTGCGCGATGACCCCTACCTACAGGATATCGCGGTGCATCCCGCCAACCCGCGCCGCATGATGGCCGTGAGCAATGACCATCCCTACCACGACGAGACCTTCGCGACGGGAGTATGGACCAGCGAGGACGACGGCAAGACCTGGCGTCAGCAGAACCTCGGATTGGCGCAGCTTCGAACAGAGACCGTTGCCGTCTCCCCGCACAATCCCAGCCTCTGGATCGTGGGCACGGGCGGCCGGGGCTTCTTCTTCACCCGGTGGCAGTAGGCGCTGAGTCGTGACTAGCATTGTGACGCTGGAAGTCACTTCGAGCCAGCCCGCCATCGGTGCCGGATGCGTGCGGACTGCTCCCCAATCCTTGAAGGCCCGCGCCATAGCCGCAAATCCGCCATGCATCTTGGCGCAAGCTGGCGCGGAGCGGCGTGCCGGGCTGCGACAGGCTTGCCCTGCGCTCCCAACGCAGCTTATGTGGGTGCGGCCCGTTGGTCGCCGCTCATCATGCACAGGACATCGTGCTGTAATTCCTGAAACTGAGCTTGCTCGGTGTTCAGGGCGCCGCAGGTAAGCAGGCGGGCACTACGCAGCGTTTTGTAGCCGTCCGCCGCGCAGGCACGGATAGCCGGCTGCTGCCTCGCCGAGTGGAATCCGTTCAACAACCTGTCCCGGGTGGAGCGCGACGCATGTGGTCTAGCCATCAATTGAGGCTGGCACTGGCCGGACCTCTTCTCGCGGCATGCCTGTGGACCCTCGAAAGTCCGCAGCCCTCGCCCGCGGAGCCATTGCAGTCGGCAAACCCGCGCAGCGCGATAGACGTTTTCCCCTACTTTCTGCAGGGCGATGACCGTCGCGAGGAGTGGACATTGGGCGGGCTGGACGTGCTGCCGGGCCGCGACCCCGAGGGATCACGCGATCGTACCGTGGTGGCAACCAAGTTCCATAGCCCTGATTTCTATGAAGTGTTCCGCATCACGCGCAATGAAATACAACTGCGTTACGAGGTCTTTCGACCCGGAGGCTGCGGCGGCGAGGGCAACTGGATACGGCGATTCGAGGAGATCGGCGGCGAGGGCGCGGCGCCCGGAAGTGTGTGGCTTAGGCGGCGTATGGTTCCGGAACAGCCGGTAACTACGCGCTGCAGAATAGACCGTTTCGTGTACGATAAGCAGAGCCGCGCGTATGTGCACGATCCGAGGGGAAGCCTGAAGGAACTGACCATCTTCATTTCCATCCATGAGGCGCGCGCGGATTGGCCGCTCGGCGATCGCTCCGGCTTTGGCATAGACAGAGTGCTGCGCCTAGTGAGCGACTGGCATCCTACCGGACAGGTCATCGAGACGTATGATTACGCACGCGGGAAGGGGATGGTGAACTGGCGCTGGCTTGAGCGCATCGCGACGCTGGCGCCCGATACCGCCTTCCGGAAGCCGAACCTCTATCGGTGCATGGACGGCTCCGGCCTGGGCGAAGTCCTCGCGGGGCAAAGCGACGGCGACCGTCCGACCGTCTATAAGTGCGACCCGACGACCGGGGAGCGAACCGGCAGGCTGGATGTTTTGGAGATGGTGAGCGCGCATCGCAAGGAGCCCGGCAAGGCCTGGTATGTTGTCTTCCGCGACCTGAGCCGCGAGGCGCCGCTCATTCGCAAGAATGAGCGTGTTGCGACGTCCTACGCGCTGCCGGAATGGGCCGCGCGCCCGAAGGCGACAATCGCGGACTTGCCTTACGTGTACACGAGCCCCGCACGGCCACGCGTAGCCGGGGCGAAGGGCGGACGATAATCCGATGCTGCCCGTCTCCTGACTGAGAAGCCGCAGAGGAGCCGCCAATGACACTCACCGCACTCATGGGCATGCTGGCGCTCGGGACAAACCCGCAGGCGGCCCAGGTCCGCGCTGGGGCGGCCGCGGTAGATATCACGCCGCCTCTTGGCATCCCGCTGGCGGGCTACTACCATGCCCGCGCGGCGGATGGCGTGCTGGATCCGCTCTACGCAAAGGCCCTCGTGATCGAGGCAGGCGGCGAACGTATCGCGATCGTAGCTGTTGATCTCATCAGCGTAACGCGTGCCGTTACCGATGAGGCCCGCCGCCTGGTTGAGCAGACGACAGGCATCCCTGGCAGGCATGTGATGGTAGCCGCCACACACACGCACACGGCTCCGGCCCTCAGCGCGGACGAGATGCGGGTGGAGGCACTGGGCGCCGGGAGCGCCGAGGCACGCGAATACACCCGGTCCTTGCCAAAACACATTGCCGAGGCCGTGCGATTGGCGAACAGCGCCCTTCGGCTCGCTCGTCTTCGCGCCGTGAAAGCACGGTGCGACGATCTCACATTCAACCGCCGATACTTCCTGCGCGACGGCAGTGTGGGATGGAACCCGGGCAAGCTGAACCCGGATATCATGCTGCCGGCGGGCCCAACCGATGCTGAGCTCCACATCCTGAGCGTCGAGCAGCCTGAGGCCAGGGGACCCGCAGACTCCCTGGCCACGCTGGTCAACTTCGCCATGCACACGGATACCACGGGAGGCACCAGGCTGAGCGCCGATTGGCCGGGTGCGCTGGCGCGCGTGCTGGCAGCGTACCACGGTCCCCATCACGTTACGGGGACGCTCCTTGGAGCGTGCGGCAATCTCAACCATCTCGATACGGCCTGGAACTGGCCCCAGAGCAGTCCGGCGGAGCAGCACCGCATCGGAGTCGTTCTAGGCGCGGCCGTGTTTCAGGCCTATAAGCGTCTCCAGCCAGTCTCCGCGCCGGCCGCGCGCGCCGCATCCGAGGTGGTGGAGCTGGCACTGGTGGAGACAACGCCCGAAGAGGTCGAAACGGCACGAAAGGTGCTCGCGGCCGTGAAGGAGGGCCGGCAGGTCGGCTTCATGGAACAGGTGCGCGCATTCCGCGTCCTGGATGTGGCGGAACGCAAGGGGACGCCCTACCGCGTGGAGGTACAGGCGCTGGCGCTCGGCACGGAGGTGGCCTGGGTGAGTCTGCCCGGTGAAGTCTTCGCGGAGTTGGGCCTGGCGATAAAGAAGCAGTCGCCATT
>CAZGLN010000288.1:0-4862 GCA_964526545.1 uncultured Chthonomonadales bacterium | reverse complement strand
AGCAACGGCTAATATACTCACGCCGTGTATGCGAAGTCAAGGCCCCGCATGGCGGCTCGGAGCGGCGGCGAACTTGACTTCTGCGGTATGCTGGTGGCAGAATACCGCGTTCGGCCAGAGAACAGGATGCCGCGCGCGGGCCGCCGATGCCGCCGGGCGTCCTGTCGTTGTGTTGGCGGACCACTCCCAAGTTTTCGCGAAAGAAGGTTGACGGATGGAGGTCACCAAGGAACAGCTCGAACCCTGCGCGGTTGAGCTTTCCATCCATATTGACGCCGATCAGGTTCGCCAGGCCTACGGGCGCGCCTATCGTGAGTGCGCGCCAATCACTCGCGTACCCGGCTTCCGGCCGGGCAAGGCGCCGCGCGCAATGCTTGAGCGCTACGTGAATCACGATCTTCTGAAGGAGCGCGTCACCAGCCTGCTGGTGGGCACTGCTTACCGGAAGGCGCTGAGCGATGAGGGCATTCGCCCGTTCGGCGAGCCCGATATGGAGCTCTCCGACCTGGCCGAGGGACAGCCCTTCAGCTTCAAGGCCACGGTGTACTTGCCTCCCCGCGTCGAGCTGGGAGACTACTCCTCCGTCTCCGTCGAGCGGCCGGTGGTAACGGTTACCGATGCCGATGTGGATGAAGAGGTGGAACGGACTCGGCGGGAGTTCGCGCGCCTCGTGCCGGTGGAGGGCAGGGGTATCCAGGAGCATGACTGGGTCATCGGCGACTTGCTCATTGAAATGGAGGGACAGAGCACTCCCCCGGAGCCGCGGCGGACTCTCATCCGGTTGGGCGACAACATCCCTGGATTTGATGAGGCCATTCTGGGCATGGCCGTGGGAGACGAGCGCACCTTCACCCTGGTCTATCCAGAGGACCACCAGGATGAGAACCTCCGCGGAAAGCCCGCCACCTTCACGCTCAAGGTGGGTTCCATTCAGGAGCGCATTCTCCCCGAGGTAAGCGACGTCTGGGTGCGCATGACCCTAGGCCTGCCGAACGTGGAGGAGTGGCGCGCCGTGCTGCGTGAACGGCTGCAGCAATCCGCCCGCGAGGTCTCGCAGCGTCTAGTGATGGATCGCATCGTAGAGGAGCTCATCTCCCGCTCCACGGTGGAGTATCCGCGCAATATGCTGCTCGACACTGCGCAGGAGGAGCTCAACGACATGCGCGAGCAGCTCGGGGAGCGAGGGATAACGCTTGAGCAGTACATGCGCGCGAACAACCTGACCAGGGACCAGCTGGAGAAGGACATTCTCGATCGCGCCGCCCACCAGCTGAAGGCGCAGCTGGTTCTCGCAGAGCTGGCCAAGAAGGAGCAGGTCCGGGTTACGCAGGAGGAGATTGACGCGGAGTTCGATGCGCTGCTCGCCAACGCGGACGCGTCGGACCCCTCCGTGAAGAGACTGCGCAAGAGCGAGAGGCGCCGCGAACAGGTGGGCAACCGTATACTTCGAAGGAAAGTTACAGACTGTCTGCTGCGCATAGCCACCATCACCGATGTGGAACTAACCGATGATGCGCGGCAGCCCTCGGAGGCCGCGCCTCCATCCGAACCTGGCGGCAAGGAGCAGTAGATGACCATACAGCGAGTGCAGTCCGTGATTCCCATGGTGGTGGAGCAGAGCGCGCGGGGCGAGCGCGCCTTCGATATCTACTCACGCCTGCTGAAAGACCGCGTGATATTCATCGGAGACGAGATTGACGATCACATCGCCAACCTGGTGATTGCGGAGCTGCTCTTCCTCGAGCGCGAGGATCCGGACAGCGATATTGATATCTACATCAACAGCCCGGGAGGAAGCGTCTCGGCGGGTCTGGCCATCTACGACACCATGCAGATTATCAAGCCGGAGGTGGCGACAATCTGCGTGGGCTGGGCAGCTTCGATGGGCGCCGTGCTTCTGGCCGGCGGCGCGGAAGGCAAGCGCTACGCGCTTCCGAACGCCCGCATGATGCTGCACCAGGTGGCCAGCGGCTACCGCGGCACGCTCTCGGATGCACGGATTGCGCTGGAAGAGATGAAGCACGCGCACGAAACCCTGATGAACATCCTGGCCAAGCACACAAAGCAGGATGTGGAGAAGGTGACCAGGGACTGCGATCGCGACTACTGGATGGGCGCCGAGGAAGCCCTGGAGTACGGCCTGATTGACAAGGTTATGGAGAAGGGCGACCGCTAGGCCGATAATGCCATGAAGCCGCCGACGTTTTGCGCGGCTCAATAACCCCGCGTCCTAGTTTCGGGGCGAAGGCGAGGCCGGCGCCCCGGGCGGACCATGAAGGAGCGCGCTCCTTGAGGACATCCGAAGCCCACGAGAAACGGTGCGTGCTCTGCGGCAAGACCCGCGAGCAGGTAAAGAAACTCATCGTCGGCACGTACGGCGGTGTGTGCCTGGAGTGCGTGGAGCTCTGCAACGAGATAGTCCGCAACGAGGCCGGCCGACCCGAGCCCTGCTCCTTCATTGGGGCCATACCCAAGCCCAAAGAGATCTACCGCATCCTGAGCCAGTATGTGGTTGGCCAGGAGCATGCCAAGCGGGTGCTCTCCGTCGCGGTCTACAACCACTTCAAGCGCATCAACAACCCCAGCCCGGATGTCGAGCTGCAGAAATCCAACATCCTGCTTATTGGTCCCACCGGCAGCGGCAAAACCCTTCTCGCGCAGACCCTGGCGAAGATTCTCAATGTCCCCTTCGCCATCGCGGATGCCACCTCGCTGACCGAGGCGGGCTACGTGGGCGAGGACGTGGAGAATATCCTGCTAAAGCTCATCCAGGCGGCGGATACCGGCGGCTCCATCACCGAGACCATCAAGAATGCCCAGCGGGGCATCGTCTACATAGACGAGATAGACAAGGTGGCCCGCAAGTCGGATAACCCTTCTATCACCCGCGACGTCTCGGGAGAGGGCGTGCAGCAGGCACTGCTCAAGATTCTGGAGGGCACGGTGGCCAATGTGCCGCCGCAAGGCGGGCGAAAACACCCGCAGCAGGAGTACGTCCAGATTGATACCACGAACGTGCTCTTCATCTGTGGCGGCGCCTTCGAGGGACTGGACCGCATCATCGGCTCGCGCCTGAGCCACCGGCAGATGGGTTTTCGTGCCTCGCCCTCTTCCGGCGCCGCGAAGACCGATGCGACCGCGCAGCTCCTGTCCAAAGTGATGCCCGAGGACCTGCTGAAGTTCGGGCTCATTCCGGAGTTTGTTGGGCGCATGCCGGTGCTCGCCACGCTGAGCCCGCTGGATGAGGATGCCCTCGTCAAGATTCTCGTGGAACCGAAGAACGCCCTGACCAAGCAGTATGCGCGGTTCTTCGAGTACGACAAGGTGGAGCTGGTCTTCGAGGAGGCCGCACTGCGCGCCATCGCGCGGCAAGCCATGCAGAGGGGCACGGGGGCGCGCGCGCTTCGCGCCATCCTGGAGGAGGTAATGACGAACGTGATGTATGAGATACCTTCCGTCCAGGATGCCTATCGGTGCATCATCACCGAACAGACCGTGGAGGAGCGGCAGGACCCGACCGTGGTGACCCTCGCCGATCTGCGGCCAGCCTCCTGAGACGTAACACCTGCATTGCCGCCGCCGCACTCGCCATGTCCGTCTGGCACCTTCAGGCGCTTGGCCGCGTTGCGGCGAAACGCCATGGACGCTTTCGGGTGGCTGGCAGCCAGCAGGTCTTCGCGTGCTGCTAGCCGGCCACGCGGAGGATAGGGCGGCCGCCGCACGGAGGTACGCTTCGCCAGGAGGATCTCCTCATGCCGCGAGCAGGTCAACGCAGCCGTAGCCGCAAGCAGGATTCCTCCGATCCCCCGAATGGGCGCCTGGAGGAAGGTCGCCCCGAGCGTTCACGGATTCCCCGCCTCCTTCCGCTCCTGCCCATCCGCGACCAGGTCTATTTTCCGCACATGCTCTTCCCATTGCTGGTGGGCAGGGAACGATCCGTGCGCGCAGTCGAGGAGTCGCTGACCAGGGGGCGCGCCATCGTGCTCGTAGCCCAGCGGCAGGTCGGCACGGAAGACCCGGAGCCGGAGGATCTCTTTGAGGTCGGCATCGTCGCCGAGATCATGCAGATACTGCGGGTGCCGGACGGCACGGTGCGCGTGATGATGGAGGGCCTGGAACGCGTACGCATCGAGAAGTTCGTGCAGGAAGCTCCCTTCATGCGCGTGGCTGTGCGAGTTCTGCCTACCCGGGAACGAAAGGACTTGCAGATAGAGGCTCTCATGCGCGATGCGGTCGGCCAGTTCGAGCAGATTGCGAACACCGGGCGCCACATCAATCCCGAGGCCCTCATCAACGTCCTGAACACGGATGAGCCCGGTCGCCTGGCCGATACCATCACCCCCTACCTTCACCAGGTGCGGGTGGAGGTGAAGCAGGAGATTCTAGAGACCCTCGATGTGCGCGAGCGCCTGGAGAAGCTCACGCGGCTGCTGAAGCGTGAGCGCGAGGTGCTGGAGATACAGCGCAGCATACGCTCGCGGGTCGAGAAAGAGATGGGCGACACGCAGAAAGAGATGATCCTGCGTGAGCAGCTTAAGGCCATTCAGCAGGAGCTGGGAGACAGGGACGACCGCGCGAGCGAGATAGAGGAGTACCGCAGGAAGGTGGCGGAGGCGGCCATGCCGCCTGCGGTGGAGGAGCGCGCCCTTCGGGAGATCGGCCGCCTGGAGAGGATGGCCTATGGGTCACCGGAGGGCTCGGTCATCCGCAACTACCTGGATTGGCTCACCAGCCTGCCGTGGAACCTTACCACCGAGGATCAGGTGGATATCGAGGCTGCCAGCCGCATACTCGATGCCGACCACTACGGATTGCAGAAGGTGAAGGAGCGCGTGCTGGAGTTTCTGGCGGTTCGCAAACTG
>CAZGLN010000287.1:0-4871 GCA_964526545.1 uncultured Chthonomonadales bacterium | reverse complement strand
GGGAACAATCTTGATCTCCCAGATGCCGTTTCCCTTCGGCACGGAGCGGTAGTCCGTGAGTGACCACTCGTCCTTGAACGTCTCGAACTCAGGCGCGAGTTGAAACGATGCGCGGTTGTAGTAGAAGATCATCTTCGCGCCGAGGTGCGCGTTGAGGTTGTGGCGCACGTGTGCCTCCATGGACTTCACGCGCTCCTCTCCGTATGGCGCGAAGTAGGGGCGCGCCCGCTCAATGGTGCGCCGCACGTCCTCCTCCGAGACCCGCTCCCGGTTGCCCTTCGCTAGCATTCTCCAGAGAAACAGATCCTGCTGTGCGGGATACACGGACCCACAATCGCCCAGCGCCAGCCAGTTGATATCGGTTCCCAGCAGGTGGTAGTTGTCCCGGCGATACTTGTGCCGCCAATCGGCGCCCAGGCGCGGCTTCACCGGCGCGGCCTGCAGGCCGAATGTCAGCGTGCGCGGCGCGGCTATCGCTCCCGGCACGTTGACAAGGTGGATTCGCATCTCCACCATCTTGCCCCGGCGAATCAGCTCGACATTGGGCGTATTCGGGTTCCAGCGCCAGCCGCGATCGTTCTCGGCAAACCAGCAGAGTCCGCGCAAGGGCGTACCGACGAAGAGATAGCTGCAGAAGCCGGCCGGCAGATCGTTGCAGGCCACCTCCCGAGAGGTCCACACCACCCCCTCCCTGCTCGGCAGCTCCGCGTAGAGCGTGTTTCGGATGCCATCGCCCATGGCGTGGTAGAGTGCCGCCTGCTCGGCGCGCAGCGGCACCACGAGCAGCAGTTTGTCGAGCGAGCGGCTCATGGGAAGCAGCGTCAAGTCCACCCGCATCATGCCGTCCACTTCCCAGGTGCACACCTGCTCCATCGTGAGCGCGCCTGCCCGGAAGCGGCTCCGCGTTACGACGCGATCGGGCGCCGCCTCGGCCACGCGCAGGCTCTCGGCACGCACGGCAACTGGACGGCCGCCAACAGTCGCCTCATACCGCATCGGCTGAGCGAGCAGCTCCCTGCCCGTTGCGCGCACCTGCTGCCATAGCCCGCCGGCGTCTAGAGCGTGCTCGCGAAGTACCGCATGCAGCGTGGAACCGGCAAACCTCAGCGGTGTGAACGGAGGATAGACCTTGCGGCTTGTGCCCAGGGAGGTGCGCTCCCAGGGGAAGCGCGTTCGCTCGAACGGCCGGATGATCGCCCCGGAAGGCACCCCGGGCCCCTCCGCGGTAAGGACGATTTCGTACTCGCCGTGGAGCGCCGGCAGAGTCATCGCCACTTCTTCCGTGCCGCCCGTGAAACCCGCCACGCGCAGGGACTTGACCACCCCGCCTCCCTTCTTTCGCACAACCAGAAGCGCGCCGGTCAGCCTCGCGCCCTTCGGCAGATTCGAGCCGTCTATCAGGGCGCGGAGCTGGTTGGCGTAGGGGTAGTAAGCATAACGGAGGTCCAGCGGGGCAATCTCCCGCTTAGCCGCCTTCCATACCCAGGGCGGCGCGGCCGACCACTTCAGCTCACGCTCGAAGAGGACGGCTCCCTCCTCGGTCTCGGCACGCGCCCGCAGAGTAAACGCGCGCGTAGCGGCATCCGCGGCCTTCAGAACGGCTTCGGCGGCCGCGCCCGGCGCAATCTCCCGCGCCACGACCTCCCGCAGCGTGGGCATCAGGTCGCGTTCCAGCACAAGCGCCATCCGCGCCCGCCTCGCCGCGCTGCCCCTATTGCGCACTTGGAGACGCAGATTGATATCTCCCGTAAAGGGATCTCCCGACACAAGGAAGGCCGCGGTAGGCAGCTCCCGCGAGAAGGTCACGCGCTCCGTGGGTCGGTAGGGGCCGCCGCCCAGCGACGACCATGCCCACTCCTGCTTCCAGTTCCGGCATACATTGACGCCCCACGCTCCCTCGCCGCTCGCTCTGCCGGCCGCAACCTGCGCCACGGGGATGCCGATCTCGCAGTGCCACTCGCCGGCGCGCAGGCCGCTGGCCACCTGCCAATCGCCCCGCCATCCGGTCTGCTCCGGCATGCCGCCGTAGGCGTGCTGCTTGTGCCAGCGGTGGCCCAGTGCGTTGGCGAGCATCTGGTAGCGGTATCCTGCCTCGCTGCCGGGCGTTGGATCCAGCCACACCTCCACGGAGTCATCGTAGACAAGGTTTTCGGAGTCCCTCTTGACGACCGTAAGCAGGGTGCCCTCGGCCGGCAGCTGTGAGCGGATAGCGATGTAGATGTGCGTGGAGGTCGCCATAAGATATGCGGCTGCCCTGCGCCGCTCGAGCACACCCTGCCACGCCATGCCATCCACCCGAAGCGCCCGCGACCACTCCTCCTCACCGATGGTTCCATCAAGCGTGGGGGCGGCATCCACGAGCGGCGCGACCAGGTCGGCGGCATGCAACCGGCCGCCTCCACACGCCCAGAGTGCCGCGAGAAGCGCGGTGAGACGGAAGAGGGGTCGCGGTCTCACGTGCCGTCTCCTTGCTACAACCGATAGGCGGCCTTCGCCAGACGGTAAGCCAGGTCCACTGCCATCTCGCGTGCGTCGTCCTCGGTAATCAGATGCTCCACAACCAGTCCGGCGAGCCAATCCGAGACCACGCGTCGCCACACATCGTGTCTGGCAGGTATGGAGCAGAAGGCGCGCGTGTCGTCGTTGAAACCGGCCAGATTCTTGATTCCGGCCGTCTCCACCACGGCATCCAGGTAGCGGCGCATACCCAGGCGGCTATCGAAGAACCACCAGGGCGGACCCAGCCGAAGTGCCGGATAGTGGCCCGCGAGAGGCGCCAACTCGCGGCTGTAGACGCTCTCATCCAGCGTGAAGAGGATAAGCGTGAAATCCGCATGGTCACCAAAGCGGCTGAGCAGCGGCCGCAAGGGCTCGGTAAACGCGGCGGCTACCGGGATATCGGCTCCCTTGTCGGGTCCGAATCGCCCAAAGAGCCCGGGATTGTGATTGCGATACGAGCCCACATGGAGCTGCATAACAAGGCCGTCTTCCACGCTCATGGCGGCCATTTCGTGCAGCATGTGGGCCGTGAAGCGCGCGGCATCGCCCGCCTCCAGCGAGCCGCTCAGCGCGCGCCAGAAGATGCCATCCGCCTCCGCAGGCGAGAGGCGCTCCGTATTGGCCCGGAATGCGCCATGGTCCGTGGCAGTCGCACCCATGCTCTGGAAGTACGCCCTACGCTGGCGGAGCACTTCCAGCAGATCGGCCGCGCTGGCGATAGCCCTGTCTGCCGCTGCCTCCAGTGCTGCCAGGTTCGCCCGCCAGTTCGGAGCGTCCAGATTCACCACGGCATCCGGCCGGAAGGTCGGGATTATCTTGCCGGCCCATCCCGATTCGCGGATGGCCTGATGGTGCTCGAGCGAATCGGAGGCGGAGTGCGTGGTGGCCAGCACTTCGATGCCGAATTTTTCGAAGAGGGCGCGCGGCCGAAACTGCGGCTTCTCCAACTGCTCTGCCACGCGGTCATATATCCGGTCCGCCGTGCCCGCGTTCAATGGCTCCTCGATGCCGAAGACCTCCGCCAGCTCCTGGTCCAGCCAGAGGCCGGTGGGAGTGCCGCGAAAGAGGGAATAGTGCTCCGCGAAGCGCCTCCAGATCGCGCGATGGTCGCGCTCCACGGGCGCCCCATCGAGCCGCGGGATTCCCAGGTTCTCCAACGGCACCCCTTGCGAGTAGAGCATCCGAAACACGTAGTGATCGGGGATGATGAAGAGATCGGCGGGCGAGCCGAAGCGGTAGTCCGGATCGCTGAACAGCCTGGGGTCCACGTGCCCATGCGGGCAGACCAGCGGCAGGCGCGCTACCTCCGTGTAGATCCTTCGGGCAACCGCGCGTCTGGAGGGCTCAGGACTGAAACACCTATCTGGATGCGGCATGTGGGGCATGGCGGATCCTCGCGGGGAAGGCGGTAGGCACTAACCTACACGCCCAATTCGATAGACGGAGGCAGCTAACCTTCTGCAGCCCATTGCCAGACGTCTTGTTGGCTACCAGATACTGAGGTGGCAACCACCACCGACTAACACATGGCACTTCCACTTCCTTTTTGGCCCAACCATCAACCACATCCGCAGCTACCCACCTCCCACATGCCTGCAAGCCAACCGCCGCGTGCGACACACAAGCTCTTACACACCTTAGTACGCACGAGCTTGTAGAACCGAGCCATGCCCTCAGAATGACGTGGTACAAGCATGGTTTGGTGGAGGCAATACACTTTACAAACCACCGGCAGCTTAGACGCTTGTCATACTACCGATTTCAACACCCAGCACCTTTGATTATCCGTCTGAATGTTCAATCTTCGCTTGCCGCTAGCTGGAGCCAGCACCTCAAGCAAAACGTCACGCCTGATCGCATTCCTAAGCTGAACAGTCTATGACGTACGCAACAACAGCACACCATCAGTCATGACAATCCCCTGGCTCAGACAACGTAAGACTCTGAGAACACTCGCTGACCACAAGAAGTTCTCCAACATAAGAGCTATGCAAAGCGTACCCCGCGAGCACCTGACAAGAGGCCAATGTGGTTGCGGTAGACTCCTAGCTGTCGCGTTCAACACCCCCAAATCCGCCGCAAGCAACATAACGCTACTCTGTAGTAGCAACGTCTAGAGAGACTCATCAACCTAGCGGCACGTCTTCGGAACCGAGATGGAGAGCCTCCTCTTGGCCGTACACAATCGTGATATGATTGGTACCAGCGCATTTTCCCTCTAATCGGGGACGATCATATCCCACGCCAGACATGTCAAACTCAACGTATTTTTGAGTCGCTCGAAGATTACCCGATTTGCCAGTAAGGCATAGCTCTATGTTCAGCACCTGTACATTCCCGTCTGAACCCCTGCATGACCGTACGCACTCGAT
>CAZGLN010000286.1:1653-4884 GCA_964526545.1 uncultured Chthonomonadales bacterium | reverse complement strand
GAGCGCCTTCGACTGAGCGCCACGGACATGGAGCTGGCCATCTCGCTCTCCGTCCCGGCTACCCTCAAGTCGCCGAGCGCATGCACCGTGAGCGCCAAGGTGCTTGCCGAGCTGCTGGGCGGACTGCCGGATGGCGAGGTCGAGCTCTCCGTGGATCACAGCCTGGCCCTCCGCATTAAGTGCGACCGCTCAACGTACAAGCTGCTTGGACTGCCTGCCGAGGAGTACCCCAGCCTGCCCGACGTTCCCGGTGCGCACAGATTTCGGATATCGCAGGAGAGGCTGCGCAACGCCATTCGCCAGACCCTCTTCGCGGTGAGCACGGACGAGGCGCGGTCTATTCTCACCGGCGTGCTGCTTGTGCTCTCGGACTCCACACTGACGCTGGTTGCCACGGATACCCATCGCCTGGCGATGCGGCGAGCGCCGGTGGCGGAGGCCGTGGGCGAGCACCAGGTGATTGTGCCCGCGCGAGCGCTTGGAGAGCTGCAGCGCCTGCTTACCGATGCCGGCGGAGAGGTGGAGGTGAGCATTTCGGACACGCAGGTTAAGTTCGTCACGCCCTCGGGCATCACGCTCGTTACTCGCGTGGTCGAGGGCAAGTTCCCCGACTACACCCGCGTCATCCCCACACAGTTCTCGCGGTCACTCACCATCCCGACTCAGCCGTTCCTCCGCGCCGTGAAGCGTGCAATGATCGTCGCACGCAATGCCGCGAAGCGCGTGATCCTTCGGACCGTTGAGGATAAGCTGACCATCACCGCGGAGTCGGCCATAGATGGCACAGCCTACGAAGAGGTGGAGGTGGTCTGCGAGGGCTCGGATGTCGAGATGGCGTTCAATGGCGGCTACATCCTGGATGTGCTGAACGTGGTAGAGACCGAGGGAGTGCGCCTGGACCTGAGCGAACCGCTCCGGCCCGGAGTGCTGCGGCCCATCCAGGAGGGCGCCGCGTCCGAGGATGATCAGTACCTCTGCGTGCTCATGCCCATGCAGATTGTTTAGGGGCGGCTCAATGACTGTACGGGCGGGCTCAGCCGAGCCCGCCCGTTTCGTCTTCGTTCACCCCGCACCACTCCATCACGAATTCGCCAAGAGCGAGGGCTGCCTGGCGCATCTCCTCCAGCGAGATCTGCTCGTGCGCGGAGTGGGCATTCGCCACGTCGCCGGGTCCGAAGACCACGGTCGGCATCCCGCCAAGGTGCGCGTAGAGCCTGGCATCACAGGAGACGTTCCAGCCCAGTATCCGGCCGGGCAGGCCTGCCTCGCGGGCAGCCGCCGCAAGCGCGACGGGCAGCGGATGCCCTGGGTCCAGTGCGTAGGCATCGTTGTGCAGCTTCGGGAAGTCGAGCGTGTGCCTCTCACGCACCCTCGGGTCAGGATGCTCCGCAAGCAAGGCGGCCAATTCGCGCTTGATGGTCTCCATGGACGTGTTGGGCAAGAACCCAACACCGCCCTCAAGGGTGCAGCTCTCCGCAACCATGGAGGGCCACTTGCCCCCGGAGATTATGCCGACATTCACCTGCACGGGATGGGCGTAGTGCGCGAAGAGCTCCTGACCGCGACTGCGCTCAATCAGGCTCCTCTCGTACTTCTCGAGACTCTGCACCACGCCGGCCGCCATGCTGATTGCATCCACCCCTTCGTGCTTGCGCCCCATGTGAACGGCCTGCCCCTGCAGCACGATGCGGAACCAGATTGCGCCGCGGTTTGCCGGATGGACATCGCCGCCCGTGGCCTCCAGCACAACCACCCCATCCGCGCGCGAGCCTCCAAGGATCATCGCGAGAGCCCCGTTGCCCCCGATCTCTTCCTCCACCACAAACTGCGCCTGCAGGTCACCCCGTAACGCCACCCCCGCGTCCTCGAGGGCCATGAGCACCAGCCAGGCGAGTACAGCCTGCCCCTTGCAGTCGCAAGCCCCCCTGCCCCACACGATGCCATCTCGGATCTCGGGCTCGAATGCATCGGGCCAATCGTCCGCCGGCACCACGTCGAGGTGCGTCTGAAGGATTAGCGAGCGGCCGCCCCCGCCCCGGCCCTTCCGATGTACAGCCAGGTTGTGTCTGCCTGCATACGTCAGGTTGGCTTCGCGAAACGAGTACTCCGGATGGTCGCGTATGGCCTCTGGAATGGGCAGGAGCGCCGGCTCGAGGGAGCCGTGCTGCAGAGCGTCGGCCAGGAGGCTGACCGCGGCTTCTTCGCTGCCCGAAACACTCGGAACGCGGATGAGGCTGCACAACAGATTGGCTGCGCTGCTTATCCTGTCGTTAACAGCCCGCTGGTACGCCTCCAGGGCGCGTGGCGTCATGAATCACTCCCCACTTCCCGACGGCCCGAATCCTGGTAATGGGCTGCTCACACGACAGTGGGCTTTGGGCATTCAAAGTGGAACAAACGGGATGAAGCGCTCTTCAGAGATTATAGGAGGCGGACGCCTGACCCGCAACCCGAAACGCGGCGCATCAGGTTCCTAATCCACCGCGAAGGGCCGAACCGATAATGAGAGGTGCATGGCCTCGGTCACTGCCTGGCACGCAGGGTGCAAACGAGTGATTGTGATGTTGAGCCACGCAACGGAGCGAGAAAGATGACCCAGGGAGCCACGATCAGCCTGCGGATGCAGTCAGGCGTTCCTGTTGTCGAGATCACCGGCGAGTGGGTATCCGGAGTAACCGAAAGAGTTCTGGAGACCATGGACCGGCTCGCGCAGGCTGGGCATCTGGTGATGGTCCTCAATCTGCGGAGAAGCATGCTTGCCAGCGTCTCGGCACTGAGAGGGCTCGGTCCGGCGGTCCAGCAGTTGCGGCAGCGCCATGGCCGCCTGGAGATTGTGGCTTCGTTGGAGCAGATCGGCGCCCTCACGCGGGCTTTCGGTGAAGGACGCTTCTGGGTTTCTAGCTCCGAGGCGCGTGCGCTCAGCCGAATCAAGGGTTACAACGTGCGGCTCCTTGAACCACCATGCACAACGTCTTTTGCACCCGATCGTATCCAGAGTTAGTGCCGACCAGAAGCGTGCCACGGATATGCAAAGCGAAGAGAACACACGACTGAAGATCGTCCGCCTCTTGGAGCCGGCCCTGTGCCTATCGTGCCGATTTGCCTCCGTGGCGAAGGTTGAGATGCAGGACAGCTCATCGCGTCGGATGCTCCATTGCCGTCGGCTGGATTGCGATAACTGGCAGACGGAGGAGACAGAGGAGACTCCCAGGAGCATCGCGGAAGAAGAGT
>CAZGLN010000286.1:246-1591 GCA_964526545.1 uncultured Chthonomonadales bacterium | reverse complement strand
TGAAGCATTGTATCCCGCCGCACCGTATGGTATCCTAATCTACGACCCTGAAGGTCGGAGACCTCTACGGTCGGTATTTATCTGCCGCGAGCGTGCATTTCTCAGGGAGCCGCTGCAACCGCGATGCTGGGCCTTACCAAGAAAACGGATTACGGGCTTCTCGCTCTCAGCCATCTTGCGCGCATCGGGCCCGGGAGGGCGGTACGCACGCGTGAGATTGCCGAGGAGTTCGGCATACCGGTGGAGCTTCTCGCCAAGATCATGCAGCGGCTGGCCCGGTCCGGTCTGGTGAGCTCCATGCCGGGCCCCACGGGCGGTTATGTGCTGGCCCGCTCGGAACAGACCATCAGCATAGGCGACGTGATTGAGTCGATCGAGGGCATGCCCGCGATCGTGGCCTGCTTGAAGAACGAGACATCGGCTTGCGACCAACATCCGCGCTGCACCATCCGGCGGCCGCTGGAGCGCATCAATGCGCAGATGTACCGGATGTTGTGCCGAATACCCCTGAGCGCGCTGGCGCATGATGAGGAGTCGGAAGCACCGCGCGAAGCGCTGGCAGAGATCGTGCCCCTGGCATCCATTCGATCGCGCTAAGCGCTTTGCCCGATAGATGGTGAACAGAGTAGGAGTGCAGCGAGGAGATACATGAGCACCACCACCAAGACAATCGAGGAGTTGGCCTCCGCCGAATACAAGCACGGCTGGGTAACCGAAATCGAGATGGAGACCGCTCCGAAGGGTCTCAACGAGGAGATTATCCGGCTCATTTCACAGCGCAAGGGCGAGCCCGAGTGGATGCTGGAGTGGCGTCTGAAGGCCTATCGCAAGTGGCTCACGATGGAGGAGCCGACCTGGCACAACGTACACTACCCGCCCATTGATTACCAGGATGCCTACTACTACGCCGCTCCCAAGAGCCACAAACCGCGCCCGAAGAGCCTGGACGAGGTGGATCCCGAGCTGCTTCGAACGTTTGAGAAGCTCGGCATTCCCCTCCACGAGCAGAAGATGCTCGCCGGGGTAGCGGTGGATGCCGTGTTTGACAGTGTATCGGTGGCGACCACGTGCAAGGAGGAGCTGCGGGAGCTTGGCATCGTCTTCTGCTCGTTCAGCGAGGCGCTTCAAGACCACCCGGAGCTGGTGCGCCCCTACATGGGATCCGTAGTGCCCTTCGCCGATAACTTCTTCGCAGCCTTGAACTCGGCCGTCTTCACGGATGGCTCGTTTGTGTACATCCCCAAGGGTGTGCGCTGCCCGATGGAGCTCTCGACCTACTTCCGCATCAATGCCGAGAACACGGGGCAGTTCGAGCGGACACTGATTGTTGCGGATGAAGATTCCT
>CAZGLN010000286.1:0-236 GCA_964526545.1 uncultured Chthonomonadales bacterium | reverse complement strand
GTGAGCTACCTCGAGGGCTGCACGGCACCCATGCGTGACGAAAATCAGCTGCACGCAGCGGTCGTTGAGCTTGTGGCCATGCGTGGCGCAACCATCAAGTACTCAACCGTGCAGAACTGGTATCCGGGCGACGCGGAGGGCAAGGGCGGCATCTACAACTTCGTGACTAAGCGCGGCAAGTGCCTCGGCGAGAACTCGAAAATCACCTGGACGCAGGTGGAGACCGGCTCGGCCAT
>CAZGLN010000285.1:0-4897 GCA_964526545.1 uncultured Chthonomonadales bacterium | reverse complement strand
GAAGGCTGTGTTAAGAAACCAGGCTGTTTTGCCAGGAAAGCTATTTCTCGTTTCTGACTGCGCAGCGCGCCACCGTGCCTGCAGGCGAGTGGTAGGTTTGCGAGACTAGATATCTTATCGCCCCACGGCCTCCAGCGCATAACTTGGCATGCTGTGTGCATGCGGTGTCGCATGTAGTCTGGCAAAAATACGGAGATAGTTGCCAGACTAGGCACTGTAAAGGAGGTACGCGATGCGGAGATCGGCCGTTCTACTTGCTGCCTGTCTTCTCCTGGCACTCGCACCCGCGTCACATGCGCAAGTGTTCTGGGCGGAATTGTCCGGACTCGCCGAGGACCCACCAAACGCCTCGCCCGGCTACGGCACGGCGATCGTTACCCTGGACCTGGCGGCTCACACGCTGCGCGTGCAGGCCTGGTTCGCCGACCTTGTGGGCAACACCACCGCCGCGCACATTCACGGACCCACCGCGCAGCCGGAGACCGGTGTGGCCGGTGTCATCACGCAGGTGCCCTCTTTCGTCGGATTCCCCCTCGGAGTCACCTCGGGCTCGTTCGACGCCACGTACGACACGCTGGATATAGCGACTTACCGCGCCGCGTTTGTTACCGCCAACGGCGGAACGGCCGCGGGAGCGGAGGCGGCGCTGGCCGCGGCCCTGCTCGACAGGAAGGCCTACCTCAACATCCACACCACGCAGTATCCCGGTGGTGAGATACGCGGCTTCCTGGTGCCGGAGCCGGGGTCCCTCGCGTTCCTGGGCGCGGTGATAGGCGGAGCCGGCATCCTGGTGCTGCGCAGGCGGCGGCGCCGCTAGACCAATCCGGCAGTACACGAGGCGGCCCCGCCGTGCACCGCACGGCGGGGCCGCATTGCCTGGGCCTGACAGCACATTCGCGCCATTACGTCAGATTGTTGAGTGGTCCATCTCCGCAGAAGTTGGGGTTGCCAAAGCGCGCGATTCGGTGGCCCATGCCATGTGCAAACGCCAGGAGCAGCCGATTGTGCGCCACGCGCGAGTACTTCAGCGAGCGGCCCATCCGGAACCCGAGACCGCCGCCTACCATGACGAAGGGGATGTTGTCCAACGTGTGGCTGTTGCCCTTGCCCAGCTCGTTGGTCCACACGATGAGCGTGTTGTCCAGCAGATTGCCTGGCCCGCCGGGCTCGGGGGTCTCCTGCAGGCGCTTGGCCAGGTAGGCAAGCTGGCCAGCGTACCACGCATTGATCTTGGTGAGCTTCTCCTGCGCGGCGGCATCGGAATCGGGCGCATGCGAGAGGTCGTGCTGCCCTTCCTGCACCCCCAGCCACCGCATGCGGGCCTGGCCCACGGAATTCGTGTACTGCAGCGTGGCTACCCTGGCGAAATCGGCCTGGAACGCGCTCACCATCAGGTCTATCTGCAGCTTGCTCAGCGTGGGCATGTTGTCGTTATCACGCCGGACGCCCGGCTCGATGGTGGGTACGGCATGGCCAACGAGACCGGAACGCGCCGCGCGCAGCTCCGCCTCCATCTCGCGCACGAGGGTAGTGTGCTCCTCAAGAATCTGCCGATCCTGCGCACCGACCCGCGCGCGAAGCTTGTTCAGGTCCTCGCGCACGTCGTCCAGAATGCTTCGCAGGCTCTCCTCGTCCTTCATGCGGCCGTAGAGCTTGCCGAACATCTGGTACGGGTCGTCTACCGGCGCCACGGGTCGGTTCGGGCCCGCGTAGCTCATGCGAGTCCAGGTATCCGCCCGCTCCGGCACCAGCACCCCGAACTCGAGCGACCCGAACCGGGTGCGCGTCTTGGGATTGCTCTGCAGATAGTTCTTTAGCTCCTGATCTATAGAGATGCCGCTGGCCCAGCCTGCCGGCGTGTCGCTGCCGCCCTGCACGTTGCCAGGAAAGAGCTCGATACCCGTCAGCAGGCAACCGATGCCCCGCATATGGGCGTCGCCATCGCCACGTACCCTGTCGCACACGCCGTGAAGCACCAGCATCTGCTTCTTAAAGGGCTCCAGCGGCTTGAGGCTCTCCTTCAGGGTGAAGTTCTCGCCCTCCTCGTCCGGCCAGAAGGTGTTGGGCACTACGCCGTTCGGGCTGAAGATGATCACCAATCGCTGCCGGCGCTGCGCCGGAGCCGTCTGGCCGAAGGAGAGGTTGGTCACGAAGGGCAGCGCGGCCGCTCCCACTCCAAGATCGCGCAGAAACGCCCGCCGCGTGTGCTCATGCATCCGTTCTGTTCCCCTTTCCGGTCTGGCCCGCCGATTTTACCGGCGAGCCCATGGCGGTTTCGGCAACACTTAGCGCCGCTATGCTTTTGACATTATACTGCGAAGCCGCAAATCTGGATTGCAGGGTCTGCGCCAAACCTGGCCCGTAGGCGCGAACCGGCTGTTTCACCATGTAGAGGAAGAGCTTCTCCACGAATGCGGCATGGGCCTCGCCGCTCGTGGCGATGAAGGAAGAGAGATCTGCCGGGCTGCTGAACTTCACCAGCCTGCCGTCACGCGTGCGGTAGTAGCCCGAATCGTCCACTGGCTTGCCATTGTCCTTCTCCCGTCGCTTGCCGATGGCATCGTACCGCTCCAGCGCGAAACCGAGCGGGTTAATCAGGCTGTGGCAGGACATGCATGCGGCCGGCTTGGTCTGCAGCTCCACGCGTTGGCGAGTGGTCAGGCTCGGGTGAAGATCTGCCGCGATGGGCGCCACAGCCTCCGGCGGGGGCTGAAGCATGCGGCCGAGCACGTTTCGCGCCAGGAGCACTCCTCGGTGAATGGGAGAACTGCTATCCAGATAGGCAAGCACGGAGAGCAGGTAGGGGTGCGCAAGGATGCCGCGCCGCGTCCCTCCATCCAGCGCGACCGGCTGGAAAGGAGCATCCTCGGGCAGCTCCACGCCGTAGAGTCGAGCGAGCCTTCCATTCAGCATATAACGGTCCGTGTTCATCAGCTGACGGTAGTCGCCGCTCTTCAGTGTGGATTCGAGCATCAAATCGAACGAAGTGCGCAGGTCCGTGGCCGCCGCGGCGTCGAAGCCGGGAAATCGCTTGGTATCCTTGGCCAGTTCCGTTACCTGGTCCACCTTGAGCCAGTGATAGAAGAACGACTGCAGCTTCTGCCACGCACGGGCATCGCCCGCCATCCGTTCGGCCTGCCGTATCACCTGCTCTCGCGAGGTGAGCTCGCCGGCCGCGGCGGCCCGCAGCAGCTCCTTGTCGGGCAGGGAATCCCAGAGACCCAGCGCCAGCCGACTTGCCACGGTGTAGCCGTCGGCAGGATTGCCCGCAAGCTCAGGATAGAGGAACCGGGGCGATTTCAGCGTAAGGAGCACGATGCGCTTCACGGCCATATCGGCATCCGGCGCGGTCTCGAAGTGCCGGTCCACGTACACCCGCGCTTCATCCGCGGTGAGCGGCCTTCGGAAGGCCCGCTCGACGAACTGGCGGCTGAAAGCCTTCAGCCTGCTCACGCGATCCTGCGCGTTGCGGTCCACACCGGCCAGATCGCGCAAGTTCTCCGCCACATAGCCCGCGGCATCCATGGCGGCGCTGGTAACGGCCTGGTCCCACGCCTTGGATACCGAAGCGCCCCGCTCGTAGCCCTGGCTGCGGTCATCAGGTGGGAAGGGCGTTGAGACCACGTAGACCTCCGGTGTCTCCGAGGGCGTCAGGCAGCGTTGCGGTATGGGCTCCTCTGCAAGCCGCGGCCTGCGCCATGCAATTGTCATGAAGGCCGGCGGCACCTTGCGGCCCTGCTGCTTGTCCGTGTCATCCACCCCCTGCGTGGACTTGGAGAACTCCACCAGCAGCGGATAGGCCTGCCCGGCGAGCAGATAGATGGAGGCGCGGTGCTCCGTCTCGTTTCCGGACTGCACCCAGCGATCAATCAGGGGCGTTCGTCGGTTATTCAGCCACATGCGTACGCTGTGGTTTGAGCGAATGACAATCTCATACTCGCCCGTATCCGGAGCGACCAGGCTGCCGCGCCACCGGGCCGAGAACTGGTAGGGATCGAAACCATCCTTCGCGGGTGCGGCGGTGCCCCAGTCGAAGCGTATCTCCGGGTCCAGCCGCTCAATCACGCGCTCGTTCTGGCTCATCCGGCGCGCCCTGAAGTATTCCGCGGCAAGGCCCCGTCGCTCGTCCAGGCGCGGCTCGGGCCGAAAGCTCCCGACCAGATCGGTTACAGACTGCCTGAACTGCCGCACCGTCAGCCGCGAGAGGGCCACGCGCGGCGGCCGGTTACGCTCCTGCGCGATGGGCGAGTAGAACGCATCGTATATGTAGGCCGCAACCGCGGAGGCTTCCGCCGGCGGCAGGCGCTTGGGCCCTGGCGGCATGGAGCGCCCGATGTATTCGCTAAGCTCCTTGACGGTGGCATGGCCAACAAGAGCACGCCGGTACGCCTTGGTGCCCTCGCCCTTCGGCCCGTGGCAGGAGGCGCAGCTCCGCTGATACACGCGCTCTCCCGCCTTGTTGGCGGCACCTCCCACCGTCTGCGCCGCCATCATGCTTGTGAGCAGGATGCCGCCCGCAAGCGCCAGCCAGAGGCTGGCCTTTGTTGGTTTCTTTCTCTTCCTCATGCCCTGTGTATACACCGGAATGCGCGCCGCGGTCAACCGAAACGCGCGCAATGAAACACTCCTATTTTGCCAGACTAGAAGTCATCCGTCAGATTCCCCAGGGTGCACGGGCCGGAGGGAATACAATCTGAGACTCTTTCGAGTGCGAAGCGTTCCCTGTAACTGGCGCATTACGCCGTGGAGGACGGACGCAATCACCGCCTCGGCGGCAGGGCGGTGCATATGCGGCGGGGAATACCAGCCTGAAAGGATGCGCCTGATGATCTCCATGCTCCTTGCCGTGCTCTTCTCCTTCCAGACAGCCAATCTTCTGCGGAACGCGGGATTTGAG